>NZ_JBAKFI010000003.1:0-337000 GCF_040838425.1 Spiribacter onubensis
GATAACGTGCAGATGACGGTCTCGCTGATCGCGCCGATCGCGATGGAAGAGGGCCTGCGCTTCGCGGTCCGCGAGGGCGGCCGCACCGTCGGTGCCGGCGTCGTCTCCAAGATCCTCGAGTAATCGGGCATGGCGGCAGCGAATCAGAAAATCCGTATCCGTCTGAAGGCGTTCGATCATCGCCTGATCGATCAGTCGGCACGCGAGATCGTGGAGACGGCAAAGCGTACCGGGGCCCAGGTGCGGGGCCCGGTCCCCTTGCCTACGAAGAAGGAAAGGTATACCTTGCTCATCTCGCCGCACGTCAACAAGGACGCGCGCGATCAGTACGAGATTCGGACTCACAAGCGGTTGATGGACATCGTCGACCCCACGGACAAGACGGTTGATGCGCTGATGAAGCTCGACCTCGCCGCGGGTGTGGACGTTCAGATCAAGCTCTCCTGAGTTTCGGGGAACTACCCCGGCCCTGGTCGAAGACCAGTCAGCCGGGGCGGGCCTCAACAAACCGGCCAGTGGCCGGTGCCATTTGAACGAGACAATTCGGGTGGCTGGCGCCTGCAACGGCGCAGGGGTGTCTTTGCCCCGTGCGCTTGCCAGGTGCGTGTCGGTCGATAGAAGAGGACAGCGACGATGGCAATCGGAATCGTCGGCCGCAAACGCGGCATGACGCGGATTTTCATGGAGGATGGTGCCTCCGTGCCGGTGACGGTCGTGGAGGCCACGCCCAACCGCGTCACCCAGATCAAGGCGGAAGCGTCGGACGGCTACCGGGCCGTGCAGGTGACCGCCGGTACGCGTCGGCCCTCGCGGGTCAACCGCGCGGCGGCGGGTCATGTGGCCCGGGCCGGCGTCGAAATGGGGCGCGGTCTCTGGGAGTTCCGTCTCCGTGACGGGGTTGAGGCAGAGGTCGAGCCCGGTGGTGAACTGACCGTCGAGCAGTTCGAGGCCGGTGCGATCGTGGATGTCACCGGGACCTCCAAGGGCAAGGGCTTCGCGGGTACGGTGAAGCGCCACAACTTCCGCACCCAGGACAACACGCACGGCAATTCCACCGCGCACCGGGCGCCCGGCTCCATTGGTCAGGCGCAGGATCCGGGCCGTGTGCTGCCGGGCAAGAAGATGTCCGGTCAGCTGGGCAATGTGCGCACGACGACACAGAACCTGGAGGTCGTGCGGGTGGATGCCGAGCGCAATCTACTGCTGATCCGCGGCGCCGTGCCGGGCAGCCGGGACGGCGATGTCATCGTGCGTCCGGCGGTCAAGCAGCTGGCTGCGGCAGGAGGTAACTGATGGAGCTCAAACTGCAGGGCGACGGCAGCACGCTGGAGGTCTCCGAGACCGTGCTGGGTGCCGAGTTCCGCGAGCCGCTGGTGCACCAGGTGGTGGTCTCCTACATGGCGGGCGCGCGCGCCGGAACCAAGGCCCAGAAGACGCGTTCCGAGGTCCGCGGCGGCGGCGTGAAGCCGTGGCGCCAGAAGGGAACGGGCCGGGCCCGTGCCGGCACGATCCGCAGCCCGCTGTGGCGCAGCGGTGGCCGGGCCTTCGCCGCCAAGCCGCGAGACCATTCGGTGAAGGTCAACCGCAAGATGTATCGCGGTGCGCTGCGCTCCATTCTCTCGGAGCTTCTGCGCCAGGGGCGGCTGCACGTGGTCCAGGGCTTCGATGTCGAGAGCCCGCGCACCAGGGAGGCCCTCGCCGCAGTCAATTCGCTGGTGGGGAGCGATGATGCGCTCATCATCGGCACCGAAGTGAGCGAAAACCTCTACCTCGCGGTCCGTAACCTGCCGCGGGTGGATGTCCGGGACACCGAGGGGCTCGACCCGGTCACGCTGCTCACCCATGAGCATGTCGTGGTCACCGTTGACGCCCTGCGCCGCATCGAGGAGTGGCTGGCATGAATCAGGAGCGCGTCTACCAGGTCCTGCGCGGACCGCACGTCTCCGAGAAGAGCACGGTGATTGCCGATGAGGCCAATCAGGTGGTCTTCAAGGTGGCCGTGGATGCCACCAAGCGTGAGATCAAGGCGGCCGTCGAGCAGCTCTTCGAGGTGCAGGTCCGCGATGTGCGGGTCGCCAACGTGAATGGCAAGCGCAAGAACTTCGGCCGCATCCGCGGTCGGCGGCCGGACTGGAAAAAGGCCTACGTGGCGCTTGAAGCCGGCAATGAGCTCGACTTCATCGGCGGCGTCGAGTAACCGAACAGGCGAACGGGACTGAACGATCATGGCATTGCGTAAAGCAAAACCGACTTCCCCCGGCCGGCGCTTCGTCGCCCAGCCGGTGAAGGACGGCCTCCATCGGGGCGAGCCGTATGCGCCGCTGGTCCGCAAGCTCAACAAGAGCGGTGGCCGGAACAATCACGGCCGCATCACCACGCGCCACATCGGCGGGGGGCACAAGCGGCGTTATCGCGAGATCGACTTCCGGCGCAACAAGGACGGTGTACCCGCCCGGGTTGAGCGGCTGGAATACGATCCCAACCGCAGCGCGCATATCGCGCTGCTGCTCTACCGCGACGGTGAGCGCCGCTACATCATTGCGCCCAAGGGGCTGAAGGCGGAACAGGAAGTCCGCTCCGGGGTCGGCTCGCCGATCAAGCCCGGCAATACCCTGCCGCTTCGCAATATCCCGCTGGGTACCCAGGTGCACTGCATTGAACTGCGGCCCGGCAAGGGCGCGCAGATGGCCCGCTCAGCCGGTGCCAGCGTGCAGCTGGTGGCCCGCGAGGGTGCCTACGCGACGCTGCGGCTCCGCTCCGGGGAGATGCGCAAGGTGCTCAGTGACTGCCGCGCCACGGTGGGCGAGGTGAGCAACTCGGAGCATTCCCTGCGCTCGCTGGGCAAGGCGGGTGCCAGCCGCTGGGCCGGCCGCCGGCCGACGGTCCGTGGCGTGGTCATGAATCCGGTGGACCATCCCCATGGTGGCGGCGAAGGCCGCACTTCGGGTGGCCGGCATCCGGTCACGCCCTGGGGCATCCCGACGAAGGGTCACAAGACCCGCAGCAACAAGCGCACGGACAAGCTCATCGTGCGCCGTCGCAAACGCTAACGAAAAGGGGTGGATGAACCGTGCCACGCTCGATTCGCAAAGGCCCGTTTATCGAAACGCATCTCCTGAAGAAGGTTCAGGAAGCGTCCGAGGCCAACAGCAAGCGCCCGATCAAGACCTGGTCGCGGCGCTCCATGGTGGTACCGGAGATGGTGGGACTCACCATCGCGGTCCACAACGGGCGCCAGCATGTGCCGGTGCTCGTCAACGAGAACATGGTCGGCCACAAGCTTGGCGAGTTCGCGCCCACGCGGACTTTCAAGGGCCACCAGGCCGACAAGAAGGCGAAGAGGTAAGGCATGGAGACCGCGGCCAGGCTTCGATACGCGATCATCTCGCCGCAGAAGGTGCGGCTGGTGGCGGACCAGATCCGTGGTCTGCCGGTGTCGCGGGCGCTGGAGGTGCTGGAGTTCAGCCCTCGCAAGGCGGCCGGCATCGTGCGCAAGGTGGTGGATTCCGCCATCGCCAATGCCGAACACAACAACGGCGCCGATATCGACGAGCTTCGCATCGCCCGCATCCAGGTGGACGAGGGACCGATGTACAAGCGTATTCAGCCCCGGGCGAAAGGCCGGGCCAATCGCATCCTGAAGCGCACCAGCCACATTACCGTGGCCGTCGCCGAGGAGTAGGGGTCTAGGAATGGGTCACAAGGTTCATCCCACGGGTTTCCGTCTCGGTATCACCGAGGACTGGCGGTCGATGTGGTACGCCGACAGCAACCGCTTCGGTGACCAGCTGTACACCGATCACCTGATCCGGGAATTCATCCGCAAGCGCCTGTCGCATGCGTCGATCAGCCGGATCCGCATCGAGCGGCCGGCCAAGAACGCACTGATCACGATCCACACGGCGCGGCCGGGCATCGTGATCGGCAAGAAGGGCGAGGACATCGACCGCCTGCGCCGTGAGCTCACCCAGCGCATGGGGATCCCGGTGCATGTCAACATCGAGGAGATCCGCAAGCCCGAGCTCGACGCGCAGCTGGTGGCCGAGAGCGTCGCCCAGCAGCTCGAGCGCCGGATCATGTTCCGGCGGGCCATGAAGCGGGCGGTGGGCAATGCCATGCGGCTCGGCGCCCAAGGCATCAAGATCCAGGTTGGCGGCCGGTTGAACGGTGCCGAGATCGCCCGCTCGGAGCGCTATCACGAGGGCAGCGTGCCGCTGCATACGCTGCGCGCCGACATCGATTACGGATTCGCCGAAGCCAAGACGACCTATGGGGTCATCGGCGTCAAGGTCTGGGTGTTCAAGGGCGAGATCCTGGACACGGACGCCGCCCCCAACCAGCGGGCGGCCGCCAGCTGAGGCGGTTGGAAGGAGACAGTCATGCTTCAGCCAAAGCGCACAAAGTTCAGAAAACAGCAGAAGGGCCGGAACAACGGCTTGGCCAGTCGCGGCGACAAGGTCAATTTCGGCGAGTTCGGCCTGAAGTCGACCACCCGCGGGCCGGTCACGGCACGGCAGATCGAGGCCGGACGTCGGGCGATCAACCGTCACGTGCGTCGTGGCGGCAAGATCTGGATCCGCATCTTCCCGGACACGCCGATCACGTCCAAGCCCCTTGAGGTCCGACAGGGTAAGGGCAAGGGCAACGTCGATCACTGGGCCGCCAAGGTGCAGCCCGGCCGCGTGATCTATGAAATCGAAGGGGTCTCCGAAGAGGTGGCGCGCGAGGCGTTCCGCCGCGCCGCAGCCAAGCTTCCGGTGCAGACCCGCTTTGTCGAACGGACGGCGATGTGATGAAGGCAACGGAACTTCGCGGAAAGGACATCAAGGCCCTTGAGGCCGAGCTCCTGGAGCAGCGCAAGGAGCAGTTCAACCTGCGCATGCAGCAGGCGACCGGGCAGCTCGCGCGGCCCGACCAGGTGACACGGGTCCGGCGGGATATCGCCCGGCTGAAGACCGTGATCAACGAGAAGATCAAGGCAGGCGAGACGTCATGAGCGAGAAAGAAAGCGTCCAGCGCACGGTCAACGGCCGAGTGACCAGCACGGCCATGGACAAGACCATCACGGTGGCCGTGGAGCGGCAGGTCGCCCATCCGCTGTACGGCAAGTACATCCGCCGGACCACCAAGGTCCATGCGCATGACGAGGACAACGTCTGCCAGAAGGGGGACTGGGTGGCCGTCGCGGAGTGCCGCCCGATCTCCAGGCGCAAGTCCTGGCGGCTCGTCGAAGTGCTCGAGCGCGCGGCCCAATAGGCAACGGATAATCATAGAGAGTCAATCGCCATGATTCAGATGCAGACGCTGCTTGGCGCGGCGGACAACAGCGGAGCGCGGGAAGTCCAGTGCATCAAGGTACTGGGCGGATCGAAGCGCCGCTACGCCGGCATCGGCGACATCATCAAGGTCAGCGTCAAGGACGCGATCCCTCGCGGACGCGTCAAGAAGGGCGAGGTCTACAACGCCGTGGTGGTGCGCACCAAACGCGGCGTGCGCCGGCCTGACGGTTCGCTGATCCGGTTCGACGGCAATGCCGCTGTGCTGCTCAACAATAACCTGCAGCCCATCGGCACCCGCGTGTTCGGGCCGGTGACCCGCGAGCTGCGCACGGAGCGGTTCATGCGGATCATCTCGCTGGCGCCGGAGGTACTTTAGTCATGCGCAAGATCAGAACCGGTGACGAAGTCATGGTCATCGCTGGCAAGGACAAGGGCCGGCGTGGCCGGGTGACCCGGGTGCTCCCCGAGCGGGATCGCATCGTGGTCGAGAACGCGAACATGGTGAAGAAGCATCGGCGGGCGAATCCCCAGGCGAATGACGCCGGCGGGATCATCGAGCAGGAAATGCCGCTGCATCGCTCCAATGTGGCCATCTACAACCCCAACACCGGTAAGCCCGACCGGGTCGGTGTCCGGGTCGAGGATGACGGCCGTAAGGTGCGTTTCTTCAAGTCCGACAACAACCTGATTGATTAGGGTGCCGTGATGGCCAGATTGCGGGAGCAATACAAAAGCGAAATCGTCTCGGCGCTGTCCCAGCGCTTTGAGTACGGCAACCCGATGCAGGTGCCGCGGCTCGAGAAGATCGTCATCAACATGGGCCTCGGCGAGGCGGTCCGCGACAAGAAGGTCGTCGATCATGCCGTCGGTGACCTGGCGGCGCTCGCCGGCCAGAAGCCCATCGTGACCTACACGCGGAAGGCCGTTGCCGGCTTCAAGATCCGCGAGGGCTGGCCGATCGGTGCGAAGGTCACGCTGCGCCGCGAGCGGATGTACGAGTTCCTCGACCGGCTGATCAACATCGCCGCGCCACGGATCCGTGACTTCCGCGGGTTCTCGCCGCGCTCGTTCGACGGGCGGGGGAATTACAACGTCGGCATCCAGGAGCAGTTGGTGTTCCCGGAGCTCGAATTCGACAAGATCGATGCCATCCGCGGTATGGATATCGCGATCGGCACCACCGCAAGGACGGATGAGGAAGCCATGGCCCTGCTCGAGGGCTTTGGATTCCCCTTCCGCAAGTAAAGAGGGCAGGAAATGGCTAAGGTTTCCATGGTCCAGCGTGAGCTCAAGCGCGAGCGGCTTCGCAACAAGTATGCTGCCAAACGCGCCGAGCTCAAGGAAATCATTCGCAGCCCCGCCTCCTCTGACGAGGAGCGGGCGGCGGCCCAGGAGCAGATTCAGAACCTGCCCCGGAACGCCAGCCCGGTGCGGGGTCGCAACCGGTGCAATGTCTCCGGCCGGCCTCGCGGTTATTACCGCAAGTTCGGGTTGGCGCGGAACATGCTCCGCCAGGCCGCCATGCGCGGCGAGATCCCCGGCCTGAAGCTGTCCAGCTGGTGAGCGGTATGGGCAAGGGTAACCAGGCAAGGAACCAGGTGACGCGAACATGAGCATGACCGATCCCATCGCGGATATGCTGACCCGCATTCGCAACGGTCAGTCCGCCGAGAAGACGGAGGTCTCAATGCCCTCCTCGAAGCTGAAGATGGCCATCGCCCGAGTGCTGAAGGACGAGGGCTATGTTCATGACTATCGGGTCGAGGGCGACGAGAAGAAGCCGACGCTGGTGGTGTCGCTGAAGTACCACGACGGCCGTCCGGTCATCGAGGAGATTCAGCGCGTCAGCCGTCCCGGCCTGCGCCGCTTCGAGGGCAAGGGCTCTCTGCCGCGGGTACGTGGCGGGCTGGGGACTGCCATCATTTCCACCTCGCAGGGTGTCATGACCGATCGGGCGGCGCGCGACGCCGGTCACGGCGGTGAAGTCCTCTGCGTCGTGTTCTAGAGACGGGACGAGGCGGTCATGTCCAGAGTAGCGAACAGTCCGGTAACGATCCCGAGTGGTGTCGAGGTCAAGCTCGGCGGCGATCGTGAGATCACCGTCAAGGGCGGCAAGGGCGAGCTCAGCCACACCATCCATGACTGGGTGGACGTCGGGCAGGAAGAGCAGACCCTGACCTTTGCGGCCAACCGCGAGCGGCAGGATGCCGTGGCGCTGGCTGGTACCACCCGGGCCCTGGTCAACAATATGGTCCGTGGCGTGAGTGAAGGCTTCGAGCGGCGCCTGCAGCTGGTCGGCGTGGGTTACCGCGCCCAGGCGCAGGGGCAGAAGCTCAATCTCACCCTTGGGTTCTCGCACCCGGTCGAGCATCCGGTGCCCGAAGGCGTGACGGTCGAGACGCCGTCCAACACGGAAATCGTGGTCAGGGGCATCGACAAGCAGAAGGTCGGTCAGGTCGCGGCGGACATCCGCGCCTATCGTCCGCCGGAGCCCTACAAGGGCAAGGGCGTTCGATATGCCGACGAGCGGGTCATCATGAAGGAAGCCAAGAAGAAGTAATGGCGATGGAGAAGAAGGCAGCAAGACAGCGCCGGGCCCGCAAGGCCCGCGCCAAGATGCGGGAGCTCGGGACGGTACGGCTGACGATTCACCGTACGCCCCGGCATACCTACGCCCAGGTCATCTCCGCGGATGCCGGCCAGACACTGGCGGCGGCGTCCACGCTGGAGAAGGACGTGCGTGGCGAACTCGCCAGTGGCGGCAACATCGAGGCCGCCAGGGCGGTGGGCCGGGCCATCGCCGAGCGCGCGACGGCGGCAGGCATCACCGAGGTGGCCTTCGACCGCTCGGGCTTCAAGTATCACGGACGCGTGCAGGCGATCGCCGACGCCGCCCGTGAAGCCGGACTCAAATTCTGAACAGAGGCATAGTGGCGATGGCGACCAGTGATGTCAGCGGTGAGGGCCTTCGCGAGAAGCTCATCACCATCAATCGCGTGGCCAAGGTGGTGAAGGGCGGCCGTCAGTTCGGCTTTACCGCCCTGACCGTGGTCGGCGACGGCGAGGGCTCGGTAGGTTACGGATACGGCAAGGCGCGGGAAGTGCCCCTGGCGATCCAGAAGGCCATGGAGCGTGCTCGGCAGAACATGCGTTCGGTCAACCTCAACGGCCCGACGCTGCAGTACGCGATCACGGGCTACCACGGCTCAAGCAAGGTGTTCATGCAGCCGGCCTCCGAAGGCACCGGCATCATCGCCGGGGGCGCCATGCGCGCCGTCTTTGAGGTGGTGGGCGTGCAGGACGTGCTGGCCAAGGCCATCGGCTCGCGGAACCCGATCAACGTGGTCCAGGCGACCATCAAGGCGCTCAGCGACTACGATTCGCCGGCGTACGTAGCGGCCAAGCGCGGCAAGACCGTTGAAGAGGTTCAGGGCTGATCATGGCTAAGAACAAGCAGCTTCGTGTGACCCTGGTGCGCAGCCTCTCCGGCCGGCTGGCCGGACACAAGGCCTGCGTGTCGGGGCTTGGCCTCCGGCGGATGCACCACAGCGTAGTGGTCAATGACACGCCGGAGAACCGCGGGATGATCAACAAGGTCTCCTACATGCTCCAGGTCGAGGAGGTCTGAGTGATGCGACTCAATTCACTGCGTCCCGCACCGGGTTCGCGGCGCGACGCCGAGCGTGTCGGCCGCGGCGCCGGCTCGGGCATGGGCAAGACCGCGCGTCGCGGTCATAAGGGTCAGAAGTCCCGGACCGGTGGCTTCCACAAGACCGGTTTCGAGGGCGGCCAGATGCCGCTGCAGCGTCGGGTGCCGAAGGTCGGCTTCCGTTCGCGCAGGGGTCAGTATGTCGCGGAGGTCCGCCTGCCGGAGCTGGCCGCGGTCGACGGCGACGTGGTCTCCCTCGAGACGCTGCAGGCCGCCGGTGTGGTGCCGCGCAATACCCGTTCGGCCAAGGTCATCGCCTCCGGCGAGATCGGCCGGGCCGTCACGCTGCAGGGCGTACGCGCCACCGCGGGTGCTCGGGCGGCCATCGAGAAGGCCGGCGGCAAGGTCGAAGCGTAAGTGGCCCGGGCGTCCGCCAATGCAGGTGCCCTCGGGGGCATGGGCCGGCTCACGGAGGTCCGCCAGCGGCTGACCTTTGTGGTGCTGGCCCTGATCGTCTATCGACTCGGCGCGCACATCACGATTCCGGGCATCGACCAGGGTGCCCTCGCGGATATGTTCGAGCAGCAGTCGGGCACGATCCTCGACATGTTCAACATGTTCTCCGGCGGTGCGCTGGGCAGGCTGTCGATCTTTGCCCTGGGTGTGATGCCCTACATCAGCGCCTCGATCATCATGCAGCTGATGAGCGCGGTGGTGCCTTCGCTGCAGCAGCTGCGCAAGGAAGGCGAGCAGGGCCGGCGCGTGATCACCAAGTACACGCGCTATGGCACGCTGGCGCTGGCGCTGTTCCAGGGCATCGGCATCACGGTGGCGCTGCAGAACCAGGGCGTGGTGCTCGATCCGGGGCCGAGCTTCGTGTTCATCGGCACGACGACGCTGGTCACGGGTACCATGTTCCTGATGTGGCTGGGTGAGCAGATCACCGAGCGGGGCATCGGCAACGGGATCTCACTGATCATCTTCGCCGGCATCGTCGCCGGCCTGCCGGCGGCACTGGGCGGGACGCTCGAGCTGACCCGCACCGGCGAGCTCGGCATTCCGACGGTGATCATCCTGCTGATGCTGGCGCTGAGCGTGATCTGGTTCATCGTGTTCATGGAGCGTGGCCAGCGACGGATCACCATCCACTACGCGCGGCGCCAGCAGGGTCGTAAGATGTATGCCGGGCAGACGAGTCATCTGCCGCTGAAGATCAACATGGCCGGCGTGATCCCGGCGATCTTCGCATCCAGCATCATCCTGTTTCCCGCCACCATCGGACAGTGGTTCGGCGAGATGGAGGGGCTGTCGTGGATGCAGCGCCTGGGCCAGACCCTGAGCCCGGGGCAGCCGCTCTACATCGCCTTCTATGGGGCGGCGATCATCTTTTTCTGTTTTTTCTACACGGCGCTGGTTTTCAACTCGCGGGACACGGCCGACAATCTGAAGCGCTCCGGCGCTTTCATCCCCGGTGTACGGCCCGGTGAGCAGACTTCGCGCTATATCGACAAGGTCATGACGCGGCTCACGCTGGTGGGCGCGGGGTACATCACGGCGGTCTGCCTGCTGCCGGAGTTCCTCATCCTCTACTGGAACGTGCCGTTCTATTTCGGCGGCACCTCGCTGCTGATCATCGTGGTGGTGGTGATGGACTTCATGTCGCAGTTGCAGGCCCATCTGGTGTCCCACCAGTACGAGCCGCTGATGAAGAAGGCCAATCTGCAGGCCCACGGGCGTGGCGCCGGCGGCGGGCTGATGCGCTGAATGAGAAATCTGGAGACGGGACGATGAAGGTACGTGCCTCGGTCAAGAAAATCTGCCGCAACTGCAAGGTGATCAAGCGTGGCGGCGTGGTGCGGGTCATCTGCACGACGGATGCCCGCCACAAGCAGCGTCAGGGCTGAGCCCGGACGACAGTGGCTTGAATGGAATACGGTAATCCGGCTACACTAGCGGGTTTCCGCGAGCAAAGAACAACTCGGGAGTAACGGCTCATGGCCCGTATTGCTGGCGTCAATATCCCCGCCAACAAGCACACAGTGATCGCGCTGACCTCGATTTACGGCATTGGCCGGACGCGGGCGGCGACGATCTGCAAGGCGGCCGACGTCGCGCCCGACCGCAAGGTCAACGAGCTCACGGACGATGAGCTCGAGCGCGTGCGCGGCGCCGTCAACGAATATGCCGTCGAGGGCGACCTGCGGCGTCAGGTGGCCATGGACATCAAGCGTTTGATGGACATGGGCTGCTACCGCGGCATCCGCCACCGGCGTGGCATGACGGTGCGGGGTCAAAAGACCCGCACCAACGCGCGTACCCGCAAGGGCCCGCGCCGTGCCGTCACCCGTTAACGCAATAGCAGGACAGCATTCACATGGCCAAGCCAACCACCCGTACCCGCAAGCGCGTCAAGCGTACGGTTGTCGATGGGATCGCGCACGTCAACGCGACCTTCAATAACACGGTGATCACGATCACCGACCGCCAGGGCAATGCCCTCGCCTGGGCCAGTGCCGGTGGCAGCGGCTTCCGTGGCTCGCGCAAGAGCACGCCGTTCGCCGCCCAGGTGGCGTCCGAGCGGGCCGGCGAGTCGGCCAAGGACTATGGCCTGAAGAACCTGGAAGTGCGGGTCAAGGGACCGGGACCGGGCCGCGAGTCCGCCGTCCGGGCCCTCAACAACGTTGGCTACCGCATCACGAATATCGAGGACGTGACGCCCATCCCGCACAATGGATGCCGTCCGCCCAAGAAGCGTCGCGTCTGATCAGGGGAACGCAATCATGGCACGTTACATCGGACCGACCTGCAAGCTGGCCCGCCGCGAGGGCACCGATCTCTATCTGAAGAGCGGCGTCCGGCCGCTCGACAGCAAGTGTAAGCTTGACACGCCGCCGGGGCAGCATGGCCAGCGCCGTGGCCGCCTCTCGGATTACGGCCTGCAGCTGCGCGAGAAGCAGAAGGTGCGCCGCATGTACGGCGTGCTGGAGCGGCAGTTCCGCAAATATTACAAGGAAGCCGACCGCCGCAAGGGCAACACGGGTGAGAACCTGCTGCAGCTCCTTGAGAGCCGGCTCGACAACGTCGTCTACCGCATGGGCTTCGCGGCCACCCGCGCTGAAGCGCGTCAGCTGGTGGCGCATCGTGCGGTGGAGCACAACGGCCGTGTGACCAATGTCGCCTCCGCCGAGGTCAAAGTGGGTGACGAGGTGAGCATCCGCCAGCGGGCCCAGAAGCAGCTGCGTGTTCAGGCCGCCCAGGAGATGGCTCAGCAGAACGGTCTGGTGGAGTGGCTTGAGGTCGATCCGAAGGCCTTCAAGGGCACCTTCAAGCAGCTGCCCGACCGCGGCGACCTCGCCGCCGAGATCAACGAGCATCTCATCGTCGAGCTTTATTCCAAGTAAGGACGCCGCGGGCGGTCTTACCGATCAGGAGTTTCATTCATGCAGGGTCAGTTTAAGGATTTCCTTAAACCTCGAGTGGTGGACGTGGATGCGGTCAGCGAAAAGCGCGCCCGTATCACGCTCGAGCCGCTGGAGCGCGGATTCGGGCACACGCTGGGCAACGCGCTGCGGCGCGTGCTGCTCTCCTCGATGCCCGGCTTCGCCGTCACCGAGGTCGAGATCGAGGGCGTGCTCCATGAGTACACCGCCGTTGAGGGCGTTCAGGAGGATGTCGTCGACATTCTGCTCAACCTCAAGAACCTGGCCGTGCGTCTGAACGGCCGGGATGAGGCCACGCTGCGGCTCCACAAGAAGGGGCCGGGGGCGGTGACCGCGGCGGACATCGCCGAAGAGCAGAACGTCGAGGTCAAGAACCCGGAGCTGGTGATCTGCAACCTCACCAAGGCTGGTGAGATCAGCATGTCGATCACCATCGCCAGTGGGCGCGGTTACGAGCCGGCGACCGCCCGTGATCCGGAAGAGGAGCGGACCATCGGACGCCTGGCGCTGGACGCGACCTACAGCCCCGTCCGTCGGGTGGCCTACAATGTTGAGAGCGCGCGCGTCGAGCAGCGCACCGACCTCGACAAGCTGGTCATGGACATCGAGACCAGCGGCGTGATCGAGCCGGAGGAGGCGATCCGCCTGGCTGCCGGCGTGCTGCGTGATCAGCTGGCCGTGTTCGTCGACCTGGAAGGGGGCGAGGGCGAGGCTGAGCCGCGTCGCAAGGAGCCGGAGGTGGATCCGGTGCTGCTGCGCCCGATCGACGATCTGGAGCTCACGGTGCGCTCCGCGAACTGCCTCAAGGCCGAGAGCATTCACTACGTCGGTGATCTGGTGCAGCGGACCGAGGTCGAGTTGCTGAAGACGCCGAACCTCGGCAAGAAGTCGCTCAATGAAATCAAGGAAGTCCTGGCACAGCACGGGCTTCAGCTTGGCATGCGTCTCGAGAACTGGCCGCCGGCCAGCCTCGAAGAGCGTGGCCGAGCCACGGGTTAAGGGGAAAGCGTGATGCGTCATCGCAAGGCAGGACGGAAACTCAACCGCAACAGCTCGCATCGGCAGGCGATGTTCCGCAACATGTCGGCGTCGCTGTTCGAGCACGAGGCCATTCGGACCACGCTGCCCAAGGCCAAGGAGCTGCGGCGTGTCGCGGAGCCGCTGATCACCCTGGCCGGCAACGACACGGTGGCCAACCGCCGACTGGCCTTTACCCGGCTGCGCAATAAGGAAATCGTCACCAAGCTCTTCGAAGAGCTTGGGCCTCGTTACCGTGAGCGCCCGGGGGGCTATCTGCGTATCCTCAAGGCCGGTTTCCGGGCCGGAGACAACGCGCCGATGGCCTTCGTCGAGCTCGTCGACCGGCCCATGGCGGAAGCGCCCGAGGAGGTCGACGAGGAAGTCGCCGAGGCCTCCTGAGGCCGGCGACTCGCCCACCAGGGCGTCCCAGCGGTTCAATCGCATGTTGAAAGGCCACCCCGGGGTGGCCTTTTTCATGTGCTAGACTTCGCCAGATTGCGGCGGTGCACCAGTGCCGGCGCGCTGACAAAAATGGAGGGGGTTCCATGAAAGCACCTGTACGCGTAGCGGTAACCGGCGCCGCCGGCCAGATCGGTTACAGTCTCCTTTTCCGTATCGCCTCGGGGGACATGCTCGGCCCCGATCAGCCCGTCATCCTTCAGCTCCTTGAAGTACCGCCGGCCATGGATGCCGTGCAGGGCGTGATGATGGAGCTCGACGACTGTGCCTTCCCGCTGCTGGTGGGTCTGCAGGCCAGTGACCAGGCCGAGGAGGCGTTCAGGGACGCCGACTACATCCTGCTGGTGGGCGCCAAGCCGCGTGGCCCGGGCATGGAGCGCAAGGATCTCCTTGAGGCCAACGCCGCCATCTTCTCGGTGCAGGGCAAGGCCATGAATGCGGTGGCCAGCCGCGACGTGCGCGTACTGGCGGTCGGCAACCCGGCCAACACCAACGCCCTGATCGCCCAGCGCAATGCGCCGGATCTCGACCCGCGCTGCTTCACGGCGATGACCCGGCTCGACCACAACCGGGCGCTGGCGCAGCTCGCGAACCGCACCGGCACGCATGTCACCGATATCCAGAAGCTCACGGTCTGGGGCAATCACTCCGCCACCCAGTATCCGGACATCAGCCATGCCGTGGTGGACGGCAAGGCCGCCGGTGACCTGGTCGATCAGGCATGGCTCGAAGAGAGCTTCATCCCCACGGTGCAGCAGCGCGGCGCGGCCATCATCAAGGCCCGGGGCCAGTCCAGTGCGGCCTCGGCGGCCAGCGCGGCCATCGACCACATGCGCGACTGGACCCTGGGTACGCAGGAGGGCGACTGGGTGAGCATGGCCATTCCGTCGGATGGCAGCTACGGCATCACCGAGGGGATCATCTACTCCTTCCCGGTACGCTGCAGTGGCGGCCGCTACGAGATCGTCCAGGATCTCGCCATCGACGACTTCTCCCGCGAGCGCATGAGCGCCACCGAGCAGGAGCTGATCGAGGAGCGCGACGCGGTCCAGCACCTGCTGCCCTGAGCATGGCCGCCGGTGCCCGCGCCGGTTCCTGGTCCGCTGAAGGCCGATGACCCGTCCGGGCATCGGCCTTTTTCATGCCCGTGCGGTGCGCTCCAGCAGCGGCGCCAGGTACCGCCCGGTATGCGACCGCGGGTCGGTGGCGACCGCCTCGGGCGTGCCCGTGGCGACGATCCGCCCGCCACCGGCGCCGCCCTCCGGGCCGAGATCAATCAGCCAGTCGCAGGTCTTGATGACATCCAGGTTGTGCTCGATGACCACCAGGGTGTTGCCCTCGTCGCGCAGCCGATGCAGCACCTCGAGGAGCTGGGCGATGTCATGGAAATGCAGCCCGGTGGTGGGTTCATCAAGGATGTAGAGCGTCTGCCCGGTGCCCCGGCGCGAGAGCTCCCGGGCCAGCTTGACGCGCTGGGCCTCGCCACCGGAGAGCGTCACCGCGTTCTGTCCCAGCCGGACGTAGCCCAGCCCCACGTCGATGAGCGTCTGCAGCTTGCGGGCGAGGGCCGGGATGCTGGAGAACACCGCCAGCGCCTCGGCCACACTCATGTCCAGGACCTCGGCGATGCTGTAACCGCGGTAGCGGATCTCCAGGGTCTCACGGTTGTAGCGCGCCCCCCGGCAGGTGTCGCAGGGGACGTAGACATCGGGCAGGAAATGCATGGCCACCCGGATCACCCCTTCGCCCTGGCAGGCCTCGCAGCGCCCGCCGCGGACGTTGAAGCTGAACCGGCCCGGGCCGTAGCCACGCGATCGCGCCTCGGCGGTGGCGGCGAAGAGCTCGCGAATCGGCGTGAAAAGCCCGGTATAGGTGGCCGGGTTGGAGCGCGGCGTCCGGCCGATGGGGCTCTGGTCGATGTCCACGACCTTGTCGAAATGCGCGAGCCCGTCCACGGCCTCGCAGTCCGCCGGGGTCAGCTCGGCGCCGTTCAGGGCCGCGGCAGCGGCCGGGTACAGGGTGTCGTTGATGAGCGTGGATTTGCCGGATCCGGAGACGCCGGTGACACCGATCATCAGGCCGGCCGGGAAGGCCGCATCCACCGCCTGGAGGTTGTGTCCCCGCGCGCCGCGGATGTGAATGGCGCGGGTGTCGTCGGGGGCCAGCCGCTCCGCCGGCACGGCGATACGGCGCCGCCCCGCGAGGTAATCGCCGGTCAGCGAGTCCGGCGCGCGCATGACGGCCTCCGCATCGCCGGCGGCGATCACGGCTCCGCCCTCGCTGCCCGCCCCGGGCCCCATGTCGACGATGTGGTCGGCGGCACGGATCGCCTCCTCGTCGTGTTCCACCACGATGACGGTGTTGTCGAGATCACGCAGGTGCCGGAGGGTATCCAGCAGACGGTCGTTATCCCGTTGATGGAGGCCGATGGAGGGCTCGTCGAGGACATACATCACGCCGACCAGGCCCGCGCCGATCTGACTGGCCAGGCGGATGCGCTGGGCTTCTCCGCCCGATAGCGTCTCGGCGCTGCGCTCGAGGCTCAGATAGTCGAGGCCGACGTTCACCAGGAAGCGCAGGCGCTGGTCGATCTCCCGCAGGATGCTCTCGGCGATCGTGGCCCGGGCGCCGGTCAGATCCAGCCCGCCCATGGCGCGGGCCGCCTCGGCGATGGACAAAGCATTGATGTCCGCCAGCGTCCAGTCGGCCACCGTCACGTGCCGGGCGGCGGCGTTCAGGCGGCTACCGCCGCAGTCGGGGCAGGTCCGGCGGGTGAGGTAGCGGGCCAGTTCATCGCGCACCGCAGCGGAGTCGGTCTCGCGATAGCGGCGCGACATGTTGTTGACCACGCCCTCGAAGGGGTGCTCGCTGGCCCGGTCGCTGCCGCGTCGCGCCCCGGCATAGTGGAACCGGATAACCTCGTCCCCGCTACCATAGAGCACGATGTCGCGGATCGAGGCCGGCAGGTCCCGCCATGGCGTATCCACGTCAAAGCCGTAGTGGGCGGCCAGGTCGTTGATGATCTGCCCGTAGTAGGCGTTGCGCCGGTCCCAGCCACGGACCGCGCCGGCCGCGAGCGAGAGCTCGGGGTGGGCGACGATGCGCGCGGGATCGAAGAACTGCTCCACGCCCAGTCCATCGCAGGTGGGGCAGGCCCCCTGGGGGTTGTTGAACGAGAAAAGCCGCGGCTCCAGTTCGCTCAGCGAGTAGCCGCATTCGGGACAGGCATAGCGCGCCGAGAAGACCAGTTCATCGCGCGTGGCATCGTCCATGTCCGCGAGCCGGGCGACATCGTCACCCAGCGCCAGGCAGGTCTCCAGCGAGTCGGCCAGCCGCGTCGCCAGGTCCGGCCGGACCCGGAAGCGATCCACCACCACCTCGATGTCGTGGCTGCGCTGCGGGTCGAGGGCGGGGACGTCGTCCAGGTCCACCACCTCGCCGTCCACCCGGGCGCGGACGAAGCCCTGGTTACGCAGGTCGGCGAAGACCTCTCGGTGCTCGCCCCTGCGCCCGTGGATCCGCGGGGCGAGCAGCATGAAGCGCCGTTCACCCGGCTGGGCCAGGATCTGATCGACCATCCCGCTCACGCTCTGCGCCTCCAGCGCATGGCCGTGGTCGGGGCAGTGGGGTGTGCCGGCGCGGGCGAAGAGCAGACGCAGGTAGTCGTGGATCTCGGTCACCGTGCCCACGGTGGAGCGCGGGTTGTGCGAGGTCGACTTCTGCTCGATGGCGATGGCGGGCGACAGGCCCTCGATATGGTCGACGTCGGGCTTGTCCATCATCGACAGGAACTGCCGCGCATAGGCCGACAGCGACTCCACATAGCGACGCTGTCCCTCGGCATAGAGCGTGTCGAAGGCGAGCGATGACTTGCCCGAGCCGGACAGGCCGGTGATGACGATGAGCTTGCCGCGGGGCAGGGTCAGGTGCAGATCGCGCAGGTTATGGGTACGCGCGCCCTCGATGACGATGGCGTCCATGGACTTCCCGGTCAAAACAATTTGTTAGTATACCGCCCCTGCGCAACTCAGACCGACAGGGGCAAGCGTGCACGGCAAAAAGGGATCCGGCGCCGGGCCGATGAACAGCGACGAACGCCGGGCCACGGCGGGGCTTTCCATCATCTTCGGCCTGCGCATGCTGGGGTTGTTCCTGATCCTCCCGGTCTTCGCCCTCTACGGCAGCGATCTGCCCGGCGCCACGCCGGCACTGGTGGGGCTCGCCATCGGTGCCTACGGCCTCACCCAGGCGATCCTGCAGATCCCCTTCGGCATGCTCTCCGATCGCATCGGCCGGCGCCCGGTGATCGTCTTCGGCCTGCTCATCTTCGCCATTGGCAGTGGCCTCGCCGCCGAGGCCGAGAGCATCTACGGGGTGATCCTCGGTCGGGCGCTGCAGGGCTGCGGGGCCATCGCCGCGGCGGTGATGGCGCTGGCGGCGGATCTCACCCGCGACCGGCAGCGCACCAAGACCATGGCGCTGATCGGTATCAGCGTGGGTGTCGCCTTCATGGTGGCGCTGGTGGCCGGCCCGGCGATTGCCGCCTGGGCCGGGCTGCCCGGCGTGTTCTGGGCCACCGCCGGTTTTGCGCTGGTGGCCATGGTGCTGCTCTATGGCCTGGTGCCGGCGGGTGGCGAGCGGGTGTTCCGGCCCGAGGTCAATGCCCGCGCCGGCGGCCTGCCCGTGGTGCTGCGCCAGCCCGATCTGCTGCGCCTCGACTTCGGGGTGCTGGTGCTGCATCTGATCCTGACCGCGAGTTTCGTGGTGCTGCCCGTGGTGCTGGAATCACGCCTTGGTATTCCGCGGGCGGATCACTGGATGGTCTACATCCCGGTGCTGGTGCTCTCGGTGGCGGGCATGGCGCTGCTCATCGGCATCGGCGAGCGGCGCCGTATCCTGCACCGACTGCTGGCGGGGGTGGCGGGGATCGTGATCGTCGCCGACCTGGTCCTCGCCGGGTTCAGCGCCTGGCTGCCCGGCATGCTCGTCGGGCTGTGGCTTTTCTTTGTCGGCTTCAACACCCTGGAGGCGAGCCTGCCTTCGCTGCTCACACGCTTCGCGCCGGATGGTCTGCGGGGCACCGCGCTGGGGGTCTACTCCACCGCGCAGTTCCTGGGCGCCTTCCTCGGTGGGGTGTTCGGCGGCATCATCCAGGGCGCCTTTGGCGTGAACGGGGTATTCATCTTCTGCGCCATCGCGGCGGGACTCTGGCTGCTGACGGCCGTAGGGCTCAGCGCGCCGGCATCCTACCGCGAGGCCGCGGCAACCGAAACGGAGACAACATGACGGATCTCATCCCGCCCTATGGCGGCAGCCTCAAAGATTTGAGGCTCGACGCCGAGTCGGCCCGGGCGGCCAAGGACGCGGCCGTGGACTACCCCAGCTGGGATCTCACCGGGCGCCAGCTCTGCGACCTGGAACTGCTCGCCAACGGCGGTTTCTCGCCGCTGGAGGGCTTCATGGGCCAGGCCGACTACGAGCGCGTGGTCACCGACATGCGGCTCGCTGACGGCACACTCTGGCCCATGCCGGTGACCCTGGATGTGAGCGAGACCTTCGCCGGGGAGATCGCCAGTGGCGATCGGGTGGCGCTGCGCGACCCCGAGGGCGTGATCCTGGCCATTCTGACGGTCTCGGACATCTGGCGGCCCGATCGCGGGGTGGAGGCGGAGCGGGTCTTCGGCACCACCGATCCGGGGCATCCGGCGGTGACCTGGCTGCGCGAGCAGAGCCACCCGGTTTATGTGGGCGGCCGTATCGAGGCCCTGGATCTGCCGGTTCACTACGACTTCACCCACCTGCGCCTGACGCCGGCGGAGCTTCGCGAACGCTTCCGGCGCAATGGCTGGCGGCGGGTGGTGGCGTTCCAGACCCGCAACCCCATGCATCGCGCCCATGTCGAGCTCACCTTCCTGGCCGCCCGCCAGGCCGAGGCCAACCTGCTCATCCACCCGGTGGTGGGCATGACCAAGCCGGGTGACGTCGATCACTACTCACGCGTGCGCTGCTATGAGCATGTGCTGCAGAAATATCCCGAGCAGACCACGGCGCTCTCGCTGCTGCCGCTGGCCATGCGCATGGGCGGCCCGCGCGAGGCCGTCTGGCATGCCATCATCCGCCGCAATTACGGCTGCACCCATCTCATCGTGGGGCGCGATCATGCCGGCCCCGGCAAGGACAGCCGCGGCGAGGAGATCTACGGCCCCTACGACGCCCAGGATCTGGTCACCCGGCATGCCGACGAACTGGGCATTGAGATGGTGCCCTTCCGCATGATGGTCTATGTCCAGGAGCGGGCCGGCTATGCGCCCATCGACGAGGTGGACGAGGCCAGCGAGACGGTGATGAACATCTCCGGCACCGAGTTCCGCCGCCGCATGCGCGAGGGCCTGGAGATCCCGGACTGGTTCGGCTACCCCGAGGTGGTCCAGGAACTCCGCAAGACCTATCCGCCGCGGGCGCGACAGGGCTTCACGCTGTTCTTCACCGGGTTGTCCGGCTCCGGGAAGTCCACCATCGCCAATGCCGTGATGGTCAAGCTCATGGAGCGGGGCGGCCGACCGGTGACGCTGCTCGACGGCGACGTCGTGCGCAAGCACCTGTCCAGCGAGCTGGGCTTCTCCAAGGAACACCGCGACCTCAACATCCGCCGCATCGGCTTTGTCGCCGCCGAGATCACCCGCAACGGCGGCGTCGCCATCTGCGCGCCCATCGCCCCCTATGCGGCCACGCGGGGGGCGGTCCGGGAGATGGCCGAGGGCGCCAATGGCGGGTTCATCGAGATCCATGTCGCCACGCCGCTCGAGGAGTGCGAGCGGCGTGACCGCAAGGGGCTTTATGCCAAAGCCCGGGCGGGCCTGATCAAGGGCTTCACCGGCATCGATGACCCCTATGAGGCCCCCAAGGCGCCGGAGCTGCGCATTGATACCACGGACTGCACGGTGGAAGAGGCCGCGCAGAAGGTCCTGCTCAAGCTCGAGAGCCTGGGCTTCATCGATCTGCGCTAGCCGCTCGTCGGCCGGCATTTGGCATGGCGGCCGGAACGCGTAGAGTGCGAATGTCCAGCGCGGGCCGCAGCGGCCCGCGCGCAACCCGTCAACGGAGGAAGTCATGGCGCGAGGAGTCAATAAGGTCATTCTCATCGGCAATCTCGGGGCCGATCCCGAGGTGCGCTATTCGGCATCCGGCAGCGCGATCACGAACGCGCGGCTGGCCACCACCGACCAGTGGAAGGATCGCCAGACCGGCGAGCAGCAGGAGCGCACGGAGTGGCATCGCCTGGTGTTCTTCGGCCGCCTGGCCGAGATCTCGGGCGAGTATCTGAAAAAAGGCTCCAAGGTGTTCGTCGAAGGGCGCCTGCAGACCCGCAAGTGGCAGGGCCAGGACGGCCAGGATCGCTACACCACCGAGGTGGTGGTCAATGACATGCAGATGCTCGACGGCGCCGGTGGCGGCGGCATGGGCGGCAGTGCCGGCGGCGGAATGAATCAGGCGGCACCGGCATCCAGTGCCGAGCCCGCGCCGCAGACCGCCCCCGCCGACGACTTCGACGACGACATCCCGTTCTAGGGGCGGATCGCCAGGGCGAGCCGCCGGAGCTCGCCGATCATCAGCGGCACCAGGCTGGCCGCGATCACCAGCAGCCAGCCGGCGCCGCCGATGGGGGCGGTGCCGAGGACCCGGTCGAGACCGGGCAGATACACCGCCGCCGCCAGCAGCACCCCGCAGACGCCCAGTGACACCCAGATCCATGGGTTGCCGGCCACCGTCCCCCGCCACAGCGCCGTCGCCGGTTCCCTGAGCGCGAACACGAACCACAGCTTGCTGAAGCCCAGTGTCAGGAATGAGACGGTCACGGCACTGGCCTGATCGAGTCCGAGCGCGGTCAGTGCCAGGTAGAGCACCGCCAGGATGGTCGCCGCGATGACCGCGCTCCAGGCCCCGATGGCCAGCCAGTGGCGGCGGGTGAGAATCGCCTCGCCGGCGGGCCGTGGCGGTTGCTGCATGACGTTGGCCGGCGCGGCGCCCACGGCGAGCGCCAGGGCCGGAAAGACGTCGGTCAGCAGGTTGAGATAGAGGATCTGCAGCGGCAGCAGCGGCAGCGGGGCGCCCGCCAGGGTCGCCAGGGCGACGCCCGCCACCTCGGCGAAGTTGGTGCAGAGCATGAACATGAGTGAGCGGCGGATGTTGGCGAATATGCCGCGGCCGTGCCGGATGGCGGTGACGATGCGCTCGAAGCGGTCGTCCTGGAGGATGATGTCGCCCACCTCGCGGGCGGCATCGGTGCCGCGCTGGCCCATGGCGATGCCGATATCCGCTTTCTTGAGCGCCGGTGCGTCGTTGACGCCATCGCCGGTCATGGCCACCACGTAGCCGGCGTCCTGGAAGGCGGTGACGAGGTCGAGCTTCTGGGCGGGGGTGACCCGGGCGAACACCTGCGCCTCGGTGATCGCGGTTGCATCGGTCCCGGATCCGTCCCCGTCGCCGTCGCCCAGATCCTGGCCCTCCACGACACGCAGATCCTCGGCCGTCCCGATGCCCACCGCCGCGGCGATGGCCCGGGCGGTGGCGGCCTGGTCGCCGGTGACCATGATCACCTGCACGCCCGCCCGCTGGCAGGCCGCCACGGCATCGGCGACGCCCGGCCGCGGTGGGTCCATCAGCCCGGCAAGGCCGACCGGCTGCAGGGCCTGATAGAGCTGATCGGGGTCATCCGGCACGGCACCAATGCCGCGCTCGGCCAGTAACAGCGGGCGCAGCCCACCGCCGGCGAGCTCCTCCACCCGCGCCCGCCATTCATCGCGCCCGGCCTCATCCATGTCACTCGCCGCCAGTACGGCCTCGGGCGCGCCTTTCACCGCGACACGCAGGCCGTCGCCGGATGTCTCGTGACAGGTGGCCATCATCATGCGCTCGGCATCGAAGGGCTGTTCATAGACCTCGGGGCAGTCGTCGATCAGCTGCCCGCGGTGGATTCCGGCCTCCCGGCCTGCTTCCAGCAGCGCGATTTCCATCGGATCGCCATGATCCGCGCCGTCGTCGCTGTCGGCGGCCAGCTCGGCGTTGCTGCACAGTACCCCCACGGCCAGTGCCCGCCGCCGGGCCGCCGTCTCGTCCTCGACGTCCGGCGGCAGCACCAGCGTCTCCAGGTGCATGCGGTTGGCGGTGAGTGTGCCGGTCTTGTCGGTGAGGATGATGCCGGTGGATCCCAGCGTCTCCACCGCCGCGAGATGGTTGATGAGGGCATTGCGGCGGGCCATCAGCCACATGCCGCGGGCCAGCGCCAGAGTGGCGACGATGGGCAGGCCCTCAGGCACGGCCGCGACACCCAGGGCGATGGCGGTCTCCACCATCACCAGCATATCGCGGCCAGCCAGAAGACCCAGGGCGGCGAGCCCCAGCGCCAGGGCCAGCACCACCCAGGCCAGCCGATGACCGAGCTGGTCGAGCCGGGCCTGCAGGGGCGTGGCAGTGGATCGGGCCGAGGCGGTGAGATCGGCGATGGTGCCGAGTTCAGTATCCATCCCGATGGCGGTCACAATGGCCACCCCGGCGCCGCGGGTCAGCGTCGTGCCCTTGTAGAGCATGCCCTGGCGCTCGGCGAGGGGCGTATCCGCCGCGACCGCGTCGGCGGTCTTGCTGACCGGCACCGATTCGCCGGTCAGCGCGGCCTGATCGCACTGCAGGCCCTCGGCCTCCACCACCCGGGCATCGGCGGGCACGAGATCGCCCTCGCTCAGCAGCAGCACATCACCGGGCACCAGTTCGGTCGCCGCGATCTCCTCGCTGCGGCCGGCGCGGCGCACCCGCACCCGGTCCGCCTGCAGCCCCTGGAGTGCGGCCATGGAGCGGGCCGCCCGCCATTCCGAGAAAAAACCGATGAGCGTATTGATGACCACCACGGCCATCACGGCGGCGGCCTCGACGTGGTGGCCGAGCAGCAGCGCCAGCAGGCCGGCCACCGTCAGCACGAGGATGACGATGCTGCGGAACTGGCGCAGCAGGATGCGCAGGGGGTGGCGCTGCCGGCGACCGGCCAGACGGTTGGCGCCGTAGTGCCGGTATCGACGGCTGACGGTCTGGCGATCGAGGCCCCTTGCCGGGTTCACCTCAAGCTGCCTGGCCACGGTCTCGGGAGAGCGCTTGTGCCAGGCCTGCTCAGTCATTCGTCGGATCGGTCCTCGTCGCCCAGGGCGCTCAGGGCTTCTCCCACGCATTCCACGATATGACGCCGGTCGCTGCCATACCGACTTGGGCTGATCGCCTCACCGATACGGATCCGGACCCGGCCACGCCTTGGCAGGAGATGTCCGACCGGCAGGACCTCGCGCGTGCCCTCGATCCAGACCGGCACCACCGGGACGGGATGGGCGGCCAGCAGCAGGCCGATGCCCGGCCGGAGCGGTTGCAGCGACTGATCGGTCCCCCGCTGGCCTTCCGGGAACCAGACCAGTGAGTGGCCCCGCTCCAGGGTGGCCGCGGCCAGCGCCAGGCTGCGTCGCGGTGCGGCGCCGGGGTCGATGGGCAGAATCCGGGCGATTCGGCTGAAGGCGCGTCGCCAGGCCGAGGAGAAAAGCAGTCCGGTCCACCCGGCCCAGAAAAGCGGTTCCATGCGTTCCCGCGACAGCGTTGCGGTCAGGGCGATGGGATCGTAGGCGCTGGTATGCCGCGGCGTGATCAGGAACGGACCGCCTTCGGGCCATTCGCCATCGATCTCGATCCGCGTGAACAGCCGGTTGAGCAGCCGACATCCGCCCAGGGCCACGCGGGCGGCGCCGTGGCGCAGGGGGCCACGCGGGGCGAGGGCCCGCCGGTCGGCATCATTCAGCCACATCTCCGGCGACTGCAGCGCCTGGATCAGGGACTGGCCGGCACGGTCGTCATCGCTCATGGCCTGGTCGGCCTGGATGACCTCCTGGAGCAGATCGCGGACCGTCTCGACACGGCCGATGGCCTCGTCGCCCAGTTCCACGCCGGCCCGATCGCGCAGGGCGATGCCCATGTCCACCCAGCTCAGCGAGTCCAGACCCAGATCGCGGCTCAGGCGGCTGTCCGGCGTCAGACGATGATCACCGAATCGCTCGGTCAGGTACTGCCAGGTGGCGGCGGCGGTGGTATCGGCGAGCAGTGCCTGATCCTCCGGAGCCATGTCCTCGGGGTCGATGGGACGCTGTTCCACGTGCCGCTTGCCGGCCCGGAGATCGTCATAGAGACGCGCCAGGTGGGGGCGCCGCAGCTTGCCGAGGCGCGTGCGCGGCAGCGGATCGGCGCTGAACTGCACATCGCCCAGGGCATGATGGCCGGGCAGTTCACCCTGCGCCGCATCCACCGCCGCCCCGGCTTCAGCCTGCGGAACGCCCTCGGCATCCGGTTCGGGGACCACGACGGCGACCAGCCGGCCGCCGGCGTCCAGCACGCCAGCCTCGCGGATCGCCGGCCTGGCGTTCAGCACCCGCTCGATGCGCTCCGGGTCGATGTTCTCGCCACCCGGCAGCACGATGGTTGAGGACAGCCGGCCGGCGAGATGCAGATAGCCGTCGTCGTCGATGTGTCCGGCATCCCCGGTCCGGAACCAGCCCTCGGCATCGAATACCTCGTCGGGATCCACCGGGTCGTTCCAGTAGCCGGCGAAGACGTTCGGCCCGCGGGCCCGGACCTCGCCGTCGACGATGCGCAGCGATACCCCGGGCAGCGGCCGCCCGGCGGTGTCGAGGCGGGCCTCGCCCGGCGCGTTCAGGGTGAGGATGGGCGAGGTCTCGGTGAGTCCGTACCCCGTGGCCACCGTCCAGCCCAGTGCCTGCAGTCGGCCGCCGATGGCTGGATCAAGGGCGGCGCCGCCACTGACCGCCAGGCGGAGGCATGGGGCGAGCCGCTTCATCACCGGCCGGAACAGCCAGCGCCCTGGCTGGTGCCCGAGCCTCGCCTCGACGCCATTGCAGAACCGCACGACACCGTGCAGCAGCCGCCGGCGTGACGCGCTGCCGCCGGTCAGACGACTCTCCAGGCGGGTCCACAGGGCCTCATAGAGTCGTGGTACGCCGAGCAGGATGGTCGCTCCGCCCTCGCCCAGGGCCTCGGCGATGCGCGGCCCGACCAGCGAGCGGGGCATGATGAGCGTCGCCCCCACGGTGAGGACCGTGAGCAGGCCGATGCTGAAGGGGTAGACATGATGCAGTGGCAGCGGAAGCAGGACCCGGTCATCGGCGCCGGCGATCCGTTCCTCGAGCAGTCCCTGGACATTGCTGGCCAGGTTGGCATGGGTGAGGGGCACGCCCTTGGGCGGGCCGGTGGTGCCGGAGGTGTAGAACACCGCGGCCACGTCCTCGGGCGCGGCGGCAACCGCCGTCATGGCGTCGGCGGGCGTATCCGGCGCTGGCAGGGTCAGCGTGTCGAGCTCGACGACCCGTGCCGGGAGGCTCGCCGGCAGCGACTGGCGCAGGGCCGCGGTGGTGTAGACGCGGGCCGGGTCGGCATCCGCGAGCACATGGGCAAGGTCGGCGGTGCCCATCTGGGCATCCACCGGCACCAGGATGCTGCCGTTGATCAGCGTGGCGAGGGCGATGACGACCCACTCGACGCTGTTGGGTGCCTGGATCATGATCCGGTCGCCCCGGCCGAGGCCGGCGTCCCGGAATGTCGAGGCGAGCTGCGCGGCGCTATCCAGCAGCTCGCCGCGGCTCATCCGCCGGGGCCCGTGGGCGGTGAAGGCGAGCAGCGCGGTCTGATCCCGACTCACCTCGGCGGCGTGGATCAGGGCCGGTACGCTCATCGTCGACATGTCAGCGCAGTCCCCGGTAGGTCGGGTGGTCGGCCAATGCCAGCATCTCGGTATCCCCGCGGCTGTCCCCGTAGGCGTGGATCGGGTGATAGGCGTCCGGGTCCAGGACTTCTCTGAGACGTCGGACCTTCTCCGGGCCGCGGCAGTTCGTCCCCGCCAGGTTGCCGGTGATGCGCCCGTCCCGGCGCTCCAGCTCGGTGGCGATCAGCTCGATGCCCATGGACTCGGTCCACGGCCGGATCCATTCGCTGACCGACGCGGAGATCACGATCACCCGGTGGCCGGAGGTGCGGTGCCAGTCGAGTTGCTCCCGGGCCAGCGGGCGCAGCAGTTCATGCAGGTGATTGAGGGCGTACTGCCGCCCGATGGCCGTGAACTCCGCCTCGGTGAGCCCGCCGAAGAAATGCCGCAGGACATGCACCTTGGCGGTATCACGATCGACGATGCCCGCCGGCACCCCGAGGAGCCAGGGTGACAGCCGCACGCCCGCCGCCAGGCAGCGGCCGAGGCCGAACTGATGGAACAGCAGATCACTCAGCGTATCGCGCCGGGTGAGCGTGCCATCCAGGTCAAAAAGCGCCAGGGGGCGGGTGGTTGTCATGAAAATTACTCACAAGAGTGAACCCCGCATTCTGCCGCCAGTCCGGCGGGGATGCACGCCGGCGCCGGTTGGCGACTGGTCAGCACCGCGTCGACTCAGTAGAGTTCCGTCTCGCGAACACCAGAGACAACGGGACAAGGAGCTGACCCTCATGGCCACCCCCCATATCAGTGCCGAGCCAGGCGATTTTGCCGAGACCGTCCTCATGCCGGGCGATCCCCTGCGTGCCAAGGTCATTGCCGAGAACTACCTGGAGGACGTGCGGGAGGTCACCAGCACCCGCAACATGCTCGGCTTTACCGGCCGCTACGGCGACACACCGGTCTCGGTGATGGGCTCGGGCATGGGCATCCCGTCCATGTCCATCTACGCCTTCGAGCTGTTCAACGAATACCGGGTCGAGAAGATCATCCGCGTCGGCACCTGCGGCGGCGTGCGCCCCGACGTGGAAGTGCGCGACATCATCATCGCCATGGGCGCCTCAACTGACTCCAGCGTCAACCGCACGCGTTTCGGGGGCTGTGACTTCGCCGCGATCGCCGACTACGGCCTGCTCGAGGCCACCGTCGATGCCGCCCGCTCCGCCGGCATCGCCCCGCGCATCGGCAATGTCTTCTCCTCGGAGCTGTTCTACAACCCGACGCCGTCGTTCTTCGACATGATGAAGGCCCACGGCATCCTGGCCGTGGAAATGGAGGCCGCCGGGCTCTACGGTGCCGCGGCCGAGGCCGGCAAGCGCGCCGTCAGTGTGCTCACGGTGAGCGATCATGTGGTCACCGGCGCGTCCACCAGTGCCGAGGAGCGTCAGAACAGCTTCCAGGACATGATGAAGGTGGCGCTTGAGGCCGCCGTGAATGCCGACTGACGGCGACGGGGGAAGACAATGAGAATCACCATTTTCGGAACCGGGTACGTCGGCCTCGTGACCGGGGCGTGCTTTGCCGAGGTGGGGAACGACGTCATCTGCGTCGATGTGGATGCCGACAAGATCGCCGCGCTCAACCGTGGCGAGATCCCCATCTACGAGCCGGGCCTGGAGGGCATGGTGGTGCGTAACCGCGAGGCCGGCCGGCTGCGCTTCACCACCGACGCCGACACCGCCGTCCACCATGGCCAGTTCCAGTTCATCGCCGTGGGCACGCCACCCGACGAGGACGGCTCCGCCGATCTGCGTCATGTGCTGACGGTGGCCGACACCATCGCCACCTGGATGGAGGACGACAAGGTCATCGTCGACAAGTCCACGGTGCCGGTGGGCACGGCCGACCGCGTCCGCGAGACGGTGGAGCGGCGGCTCGCCGAGCGCGGCGTCGCGGTGCGCTATGCGGTGGTCTCCAACCCGGAGTTCCTCAAGGAAGGCGCCGCGGTGGAGGACTTCATGAAGCCCGAGCGGGTCATCGTGGGCTGCGATGACGCCGTGGCCCGCGAGAAGCTGCATGCCCTCTATGCGCCGTTCAACCGCAACCACGACCGGCTGATCAGCATGGATGTGCGCTCGGCGGAGCTCACCAAATACGCCGCCAATGCCATGCTCGCCACCAAGATCAGCTTCATGAACGAGCTCGCCAATATCGCCGACCGGGTGGGCGCGGACATCGAGCGGGTGCGCATCGGCATCGGCTCTGATCCGCGCATCGGCTATCACTTCATCTACCCCGGCGCCGGCTATGGCGGCTCGTGTTTTCCCAAGGATGTCCAGGCGCTGGCGCGCACCGCCCATGACGTGGATTATGTCCCGCAACTGCTGCAGGCGGTGGAGGAGGTCAACGACCGCCAGAAGCACTACGTGTTCAACCGCATCCGCGACCACTACGCCGGTGCGCTCAGCGGCAAGCGTTTCGCGCTCTGGGGGCTTTCCTTCAAGCCCAACACCGACGATATGCGCGAGGCGGCCAGTCGGCGGCTGATGGAGTCGCTCTGGGAGGCCGGGGCGATGGTGCAGGCCTTCGACCCGAAGGCCATGCCGGAGACCCGGCGCCTGTACGGCGACCGGTCGGCACTCACCCTCTGCGATAGTCCCGAGGCGGCCCTCGCGGATGCCGATGCCCTGATCGTGATGACCGAGTGGAACCTCTTCCGCAGCCCGGATTTCGAGCTCGTCCGCGAGCGTCTGTCAGCACCGGTCATCTTCGACGGGCGCAATCTCTACGACCCGGCCATCCTGGCCGGGCTCGGCTTTCACTACTACGCCATCGGCCGGCCGCCGGTGGCACCGGGCGATGGAGAGCCTGCGACATGAGCAGCATCGATGCAGGCATGCCGGTCCATCCGGTGATCCTCTCCGGCGGCGTGGGATCGCGGCTCTGGCCGCTGTCCCGTGAGCGCTACCCCAAGCAGTTCCTGGATGTCGCGGCCAGTGGCAACACGCTGGTCCAGCAGACCGTGGCGCGGCTCGAGGGCGTCGCTGGCCTCGACTCGCCCATGGTGGTCTGCAACCAGGAACATCGCTTCCTGGTGGCCGAACAGCTGCGCGACAACCCGCTCGGCGCCGCCCGGATCCTGCTGGAGCCGGTGGGCCGCAACACCGCCCCGGCGGTGGCCACGGCGGCCCTGCAGGCGCTGCGCGGGGCCGAGGACGCCGTCCTGGCGGTGTTCCCCGCCGACCATCTGGTGGGTGAGCCCGGGGCGCTGCGCGCGGCCATCACCGATGCCGTGGCCGCGGCGCGGGCCGGTTACCTGGTCACCTTCGGCATCGTCCCGACCCGCCCGGAGACCGGCTATGGCTACATCGAGGCCGGCGAGGCCGTCGAGGGCGGCCCGGCCCATGCGGTGCGGCGCTTTGTCGAGAAACCCGACGCCGCCACGGCGGAGGCCTATGTCGGAACCGGGCGTTTCTACTGGAACTCGGGCATGTTCGTGATGCGTGCCTCGCGCTATCTCGAGGAGCTGCAGCGCCATGCCCCGGCCATCGTCGAGGCCTGCGAGGCGGCCCTCGCCGATGCTGAGCACGACCTCGACTTCATCCGCCTCGCGGAGGCGGCCTTCGCGCGCTGTCCGTCGGATTCCATCGACTATGCGGTCATGGAGCATACCGACGCCGCCGTGACCCTGCCGCTGGATGCCGGCTGGAGCGATCTGGGCTCGTGGGCGACGCTCATGGAGGCCGGCGAGCGCGATGCCGAGGGCAATGTCCTGCTCGGCGATGTCATCGCCGAGTCGAGCCGCAACAACTACGTGCGCGCCGAGAGTCGTCTGGTGGCGACGGTGGGCCTGGAAGACCATGTCGTGGTGGAGACCGCCGACTCGGTGCTGGTCGCCCCGCGCGACCAGGTCCATGCCGTCAAGCAGATCGTCCAGCGCCTGCAGGATGGCGGGCGCACCGAGGCGGTGGAGCATCGCCAGGTGCATCGGCCCTGGGGGAGCTATGAGGGCCTGGTCCGGGCCGAGCGGTTCCAGGTCAAGCGCATCGTCGTCAATCCCGGCTGCCGGCTGTCGCTGCAGATGCACCACCACCGCGCCGAGCACTGGGTGGTCGTCCGCGGCACGGCCCGGGTGACCTGCGGCGAGGAGGAGTTTCTGCTCGGCGAGGATCAGTCGACCTATATCCCGCTGGGGACCGTCCATCGTCTGGACAATCCCGGGATGATCCCTCTCGAGCTGGTGGAGGTGCAGTCCGGCAGCTATCTGGGCGAGGACGACATCACCCGGCTGGAGGATGTCTATGGCCGCTGATCGGTGGATTGTCCGCCTGCGGCGGCCCTAGTATTCTGCCCGCCATGACGCAGAAGGTTTACGTGCGCACACACGGCTGTCAGATGAACGAGTACGACTCGATCAAGATGGTCGACGTGCTGGCTGCCGAGGGCGATTACGAGCGGGTGAAGACGCCGGAAGAGGCGGACGTCATCCTGCTCAATACCTGTTCGATCCGCGAGAAGGCGCAGGAGAAGGTGTTCTCCGAGCTCGGTCGCTGGCGGGCCCTGAAGGAGACGCACCCGGATCTGCTGATCGGCGTCGGCGGCTGCGTGGCGAGCCAGGAAGGGGCGGCCATCGTCGAGCGGGCGCCGTTCGTGGACATGGTCTTCGGCCCGCAGACACTGCATCGGCTGCCCGACATGGTCGGCCGTGCCCGCGAGTCGGGCCGGGCCGTGGTGGATGTGAGTTTTCCCGAGATCGAGAAATTCGATCGCCTCCCCGAGCCCCGCGCCGAGGGTCCGACGGCGTTCGTCTCGATCATGGAGGGCTGCAGCAAGTACTGCAGCTTCTGCGTGGTGCCCTACACCCGGGGTGAGGAGATCAGCCGGCCGTTCGAGGACGTGCTCGCCGAATGTGCCGAGCTCGCCGAGCAGGGGATCCGCGAAGTCACCCTGCTGGGGCAGAACGTCAATGGCTATGCCGCCGAGGGACCCGCCGGCGAGGCCGCCGATCTGGCGTTGCTGATCCACTACATCGCGGCCATCGACGGCATCGACCGGATCCGCTTCACCACCTCGCATCCGCTCGACTTCAACCAGGCCCTGGTGGATGCCTACGCCGAGGTGCCGGAGCTGGTCAATCACCTGCATCTGCCGGTCCAGAGCGGCTCCGACAATATCCTGGCGTTGATGAAGCGCAATCACACGCGGGCGCATTTCCTCGAGCTCGTGGCGCGGCTGAGGGCGGCCCGTCCCGACATCACCCTGTCGTCGGACTTCATCGTCGGCTTCCCCGGCGAGATGGACCGCGACTTCGAGGACACGATGGATCTGGTCGAGCAGGTCGGCTTCGACCAGTCGTTCAGTTTCATCTTCTCGCGCCGGCCCGGCACGCCGGCCGCCCAGCTCCCCGATGCCACCGGTCGCGAGGCCAAGAAGGCCCGGCTGCAGCGCCTGCAGGCCCTGCTCGATCGCAACGCCCGGGCCATCAGCCAGGCCATGGTGGGACGGGTCGAGTCGGTGCTGGTGGATGGTGTCTCGCGCCGCGATGACACCGAGATCAAGGGCCGCACCGCCAATAACCGGGTGGTCAATTTCCCGGGCAACCGGCGTCTCATCGGCCGGTTCGTGAAGGTGCGCATCACCGAGGCGCTGGCGCATTCCCTGCGCGGCGAGCTGATCGACATTGATATCGAGCGCGAGCCCGAGCTCGCGCGGCTGGAGTCGGCTTGACCGCCCAGCACCCCGACGCCGTGGATTTCACCCTGGCACCGGCCGACAACGAGCGGCTGGCCAATCTCTGCGGCCAGTTCGATGAGAACCTGCGTCAGGTGGAGCGTCGGCTGGGCGTGGAGATCGAGAATCGCGGGCACCGCTTCCGCATCATCGGCGATGACGAGGCGGCCAGCGTGGCCACCGATGTGATCCGGGCGCTCTACGACCATACCGCGCGGGAGCTGATCGGCGCCGAGAATGTCCACCTGCAGCTGCGCACCGCCGAGGCGGAGGCGGCGGATGCCCTCGGCCCGGATGACGGCGCGCAGGGCGAGGCGGGCGTCGAGGCGTCGTCCCCCGAGGGCGTGACCATCCGCACCCGCAAGGGAATGATCCGGGGCCGTGGCCCCAACCAGCGGGCCTACCTCGAGTCGATCCAGCGCCATGACCTGAACTTCGGTGTGGGTCCCGCCGGTACCGGCAAGACTTACCTGGCCGTGGCCTGCGCCGTCGAGGCCCTGCAGCAGGACCGGGTCCAGCGCCTGGTGCTGGTGCGCCCGGCGGTGGAGGCCGGCGAGCGGCTGGGTTTCCTGCCCGGCGATCTGGCCCAGAAGGTGGATCCCTACCTGCGGCCGCTCTACGACGCGCTCTTCGAGATGCTCGGCTTCGAGCGTGTCAACAAGCTCATCGAGCGCAACGTCATCGAAGTGGCTCCACTGGCCTACATGCGCGGCCGGACCCTCAACGGGGCGTTCATCATCCTCGATGAGGCGCAGAACACCACCGTCGAGCAGATGAAGATGTTCCTCACCCGGCTCGGCTTCGGATCGACCGCGGTGGTCACCGGCGATGTCACGCAGATCGATCTGCCGCCGGGCAAGACCTCGGGGCTGCGCGATGCCGTGGACGTGCTGCACGAGGTGAACGGCGTGAGCTTCACCTTCTTCAATGCCCACGACGTGGTGCGGCATGATCTGGTCCAGCGCATCGTGCGTGCCTACGACCGGCGCGAAGACGACACCGCCGGCCACTGATTCCGACATGCCCGATCTCGACCTGCAGTGCGCGACCGCCGCACCGGTGCCCGACACCGCGGATTTCCGCCGCTGGGTGGCGGCGGCCACCGAGGGTCGTCGGGATGACTGGGAGCTGGCCATCCGGCTGGTCGACGAGGACGAAAGCCGCATGCTCAACCGCGATTACCGTGACCGGGACCGCCCGACCAATGTGCTCTCGTTTCCGGCGGAGCTGCCGGCCGGGGTGGACCTGCCGCTGCTGGGCGATCTGGTGATCTGCGCCCCGGTGGTGATCCGCGAGGCCGCCGAGCAGGGCAAGACCGGGCGCGCGCACTGGGCCCATCTGACGATTCACGGCGTCTTGCACTTGCTTGGCTTTGATCATATGACTAGCGTGGAAGCGGAGTGCATGGAGGGCGAAGAGCGGGCCATCATGGCGCGGCTCGGGTGGCCCGATCCGTATGCATGAGCCCGGGGGTGGACCGCGGATCGATCGGTTAGGGTGCTGCGGATCAGCGCGCTAACCCATCGACCGACCGGTCGCCAACCGAGGCACACGAAGAGAAGCATGAACGACGACCAATCCGGGAGTACCGACGCCAGTCAGGGCAACTGGCTGGAGCGTATCGGCCGGGCGTTGGGTGGGCAGGAGCCACGCGATCGCGAGGGCCTGATCCAGATCCTGCGGGGGGCCCATAATCGCAGTATCCTTGATGCTGACGCCCTGTCCATGTGTGAGGGCGTCCTGCATGTGGCGGAGCTGCAGGCGCGCGATGTCATGATCCCGCGCTCCAAGGTCTCGCTGCTGCGTCGCTCGGAATCGGTCTGGGACCTGCTGCCGACGATCATCGAGAGCGGGCACTCGCGCTTTCCCGTCACCGGTGACAGCCGGGATGATGTCATCGGCATTCTCATCGCCAAGGACCTGCTGCCCTACCTCGACCCGCAGCACCAGCGGGAATTCCACCTGCGGGAGCTGCTGCGGCCGGCGCTGTTCATCCCCGAGAGCAAACGCCTGGATGCCCTGCTCAAACTCTTTCAGGAGAGCAGGAATCACCTCGCCATCGTGGTCGATGAGTACGGCGGCCTGGCGGGCATTGTCACCATCGAGGATGTCATCGAGCAGATCGTCGGCGAGATCGACGACGAGCACGACCTTGACGAGACCTCGTGGATCCTCAACCGCACCGAGGATGGCCGGACGGTGGTCAAGGCCCTGACCCCCATCGACACCTTCAACGAGCACTTCGGCACCCGGTTCAGCGACGAGGAGTTCGACACCATCGGCGGACTGGTCGCCAACGGCTTCGGTCACGTCCCGCGCCGCGGCGAACACCTGCTGCTCGACGATCTGCGCTTCGACGTGGTCCGCGCCGACAGTCGCCGGGTGCATCTGCTCATGGTCACGCCACAGCCCGGCGCCGGTACTTCGGTGGACGGTGATGACGACGTCTGAGCCTGCATGACACGACTGACCGAGTCAGCGCTGGCGCTGGCCGCGGGGCTGCTGATGGCCCTTGGGCTGGCGCCATTCTCGCTGGCCTGGGCGCCGGTGCTGGGCCTCGGCATGATCTTCGCGCAGTTGGCCCGGATGCGCCGCGCCCGGGCGGTGTCTGGCCATGGCTATCTCTTCGGCCTCGGTTATGCGGGCCTGGGCGTCTACTGGATCTACCACAGCATCGCCGACTACGGCGGCGGGCCGCTGGCGGCGGTGCTGGCCACCGGCACCCTGGTGGCGCTGTTCGCCCTGATTCCCATGAGCGCCCTGTTCATCGGCTGGTGGGTGGGCGCCGGTCATGCCGGCCGCCGCGTGCTGATGGCACTGCCCCTGGCCTGGCTGCTGGTGGAGTGGGTGCGCAGCTGGCTTTTCACCGGGGCGACCTGGCTCAGCGTGGGCTATAGCCAGATCGATACACCACTCGCGCATTTCGCGCCGGTCTTCGGGGTCTACGGGCCCGGGCTGATGGTGGCCCTGCTCGGCGGCACCCTGGCCTGGTGGCTGCTGCGGCCGCGCTCGGCGAGAGTCGCGCTGCCGCTGCTGGCGACCCTGGGCCTGGCCATGGCGGGGATCGCCCTGCAGCGGGACTGGACGCAGCCCGTGGATGGCCCTGTCACGGTGGCGATGCTCCAGGGCAACATCGCCCAGGATCGCAAGTGGGACCCGGACGAGCGGGGCGTCATTCTGGCGGAATACCTGCGCATGAGCCGGGCCGAGTTCGGTCAGGACCTCATCGTCTGGCCGGAGACCGCCCTGCCGGTGTTCTACGGTCAGGCCCGCGAGTGGCTGGATCGGCTGGCGGAGCAGGCCGCCGCGGCGGGCAGCAGCATTGTCCTCGGCGCACCGGTGGCGGCCGAGGACGGGCTCTACAATGCCGTCGCCGTGCCTGGCGGGACGCCGCAGTTCTACTACAAGCGCCATCTGGTGCCGTTCGGCGAGTACGTGCCCTTTCGTGATCTCGCCGGCGGGGTGCTGGACTTCGTCGGTACGCCGCTGGGCGACTTCAATGCCGGCACCCGTGCCGATCCGCTGCAGGCGGCGGGCCATGCCCTGGGCGTGAGCATCTGCTACGAGGTGACCTTCGGTGCCGAGGTGGCGGACGCGCTGCCGGTGGCGGAGATCCTGCTCAACGTCAGCAATGACGCCTGGTTCGGGGCCTCGACCGCGCCCTGGCAGCATCTACAGATGGCCCGCATGCGGGCGCTCGAGACCGGCCGCCCGATGATCCGGGCGACCAATACGGGCATATCGGCGCTGATCGATGCGAAGGGACGCGTGCAGGTCAGTGGCCCGCTATTCGAGCGAGCCGTGGTGAGCGGTTCGGTGCAGCCGCATGCCGGCGCCACCCCCTATCTCCACTGGCGTGACGGGCCCATGGCGCTGCTCGCGCTCGCCGGCACCGGGCTGCTGCTCGTGCTGCGGTGGCGCGGGGCGTCGCCGCATCGCCGCTGGCGATCATGAGCGGTAGACTGGGACCGACGACGGATCAGGAGTGACGCCATGAGCGAGAAAGACGACCAGCGCGATCATGAACTCCACGGTTATGAACGCATGCTCGAGCGCCTGCGCGAACGCCTCGAGGAGACCGGTGAGGCGGTGGAGCATGGCTTCAGCGAGGCCCTGGACGCGGTGCGTGAGCGCAGCGTGGCGCTCGGTGAGCTCACCCGCGAGGAGGCCGATCGGGTCGCCGCCTGGCTGCAGCGCGATCTGGAGGATGCCGCCGAATACGTGGAGAAGGCCCGCGGCACCTATTCCGACTGGCTGCACATGGATCTGCAGCTGGTGGAGAACTGGGTCTGGGACCGCTTCTCCTCGGTGGCCGATCAGACGCGTCTTCAGTGGCAGGCCCTGAACCGCGAACTGCAGGCCGCGGCGCGCTATCACACCGGCGAGATCACCGGGCCGGGGACGCTGGTCTGCCGGGATTGCGGCGAGGTCCTGCATTTCAAGCGCGCCGGTCACATCCCGCCATGTCCCAGGTGCCATGGCAGCCGTTTCGAGCGGGCGGTCCGCCAGCGGCGCGACTGATCGAAGGTGCAAACGCGCCCGGCACCGGGGTATCCTCTCGCGCCATGGAAAAGCATTACGATCCCGCCCGACTGGAGACCGACGCGCAGGCCTACTGGGAAGAGGAAGGCTGCTTCCGGGTCAGCGAAGACCCCGAGCGCGAGAAATACTACTGTCTGTCGATGCTGCCGTATCCGAGCGGCCGGCTGCACATGGGGCATGTGCGCAATTACACCATCGGCGATGTCATCAGCCGCTACCAGCGCATGCAGGGCCGCAACGTCCTCCAGCCCATGGGTTGGGATGCCTTCGGCCTGCCCGCCGAGAATGCCGCCATCAAGCGCGGCGTGCCGCCGGCGGAGTGGACCTACCAGAACATCGACCACATGCGCCGCCAGCTCCAGCGCATGGGCTACGGCTACGACTGGACCCGGGAGGTCACGACCTGCGATCCGGCCTATTACCGCTGGGAGCAGCTCATGTTCACCCGGCTGCTGGAGAAGGGCCTGGTATACCGCGCCCGGGCGGTGGTGAACTGGGACCCGGTGGATCAGACGGTACTCGCCAACGAACAGGTGGTGGACGGGCGCGGCTGGCGCTCCGGGGCCCTGGTGGAGCGCCGCGAGATCCCGCAGTGGTTCGTGCGCATCACCGACTACGCCGATGAGCTGCTGGACGGCCTGGATGCCCTGCCGGGCTGGCCGGATGCGGTCAAGACCATGCAGCGCAACTGGATCGGCCGCTCCGAGGGTGTCGAGCTGGATTTCGCCCTGGCCGACGGTGGCCGGCCCCTGCGCGTCTACACGACCCGGCCGGATACCCTGTTCGGCGCCACCTACATGGCGGTTGCCGCCGACCATCCGCTGGCTCTGGAAGCCGGGGAGCGGGATCCGTCCATCGCCGCGTTCCTCGATGACATCCGTAAGGGGGCGGTCACCGAGGAGGCCCTGGAGAAACTCGAGAAAAAGGGCATGCCGCTCGGCGTCGAGGCGATCAATCCGCTCTCCGGCGAGCGGATCCCGGTGTGGGTGGCCAACTTCGTGCTGATGGGCTACGGCACCGGCGCGATCATGGCGGTGCCCGCCCATGATGCCCGCGACCATGAGTTCGCCACCCGCTTCGGCCTGCCCATCCGCCAGGCCGTGGGGCCCGCCGACGGCAGCGCCGTGGACGTGCAGGCCGAGCCCTGGACGGCCAAGGAGGAGCTGGTCACGGTGAACGCCGGCGCATTCACCGGCATGGACTTCCCGACCGCCTTCAATGCCATCGCCGACTACCTGGAGGCGAAGGGCATCGGTGAGCGCCGGATCAACTATCGCCTGCGTGACTGGGGCGTCTCGCGTCAACGCTACTGGGGCTGCCCGATCCCGGTGATCCACTGCGCCGACTGCGGTGACGTACCGGTCCCGGATGACGATCTCCCCGTGACGCTGCCCGAGCAGGTCACGTTCACGGGCCTGCAGTCGCCGCTGAAGACCGATCCCGAGTGGCGCCGCACCCCCTGCCCGCGCTGTGGGGCCGAGGCGGAGCGTGAGACCGATACCTTCGACACCTTCGTCGAATCGTCATGGTACTACGCGCGCTACTGCAGTCCGGATGCCGATGCCATGCTCGACGAACGGGCCAACTACTGGCTGCCGGTGAACCAGTACATCGGCGGCATCGAGCATGCGGTGATGCACCTGCTCTATTTCCGTTTCTGGCACAAGCTCATGCGCGATCTCGGCTACGTGGACAGCGATGAGCCCGCCACCAACCTCCTCTGCCAGGGCATGGTGCTGGCCGAGGCCTACTACCACGACAGCGAGGAGGCCGGGCGGGAGTGGATCGCCCCCGGCGAGGTCGAGGTCGAGCGCGATGGCAAGGGGCGGATCGTGCAGGCCCGGCGCCGGGCCGATGGGGCCGAACTGGTCGCCACCGGCTGGACCACCATGTCCAAGTCAAAGAACAATGGCGAAGATCCGGAAAGTCTGGTGGATCGCTTCGGGGCCGATACCGTACGGCTTTTCACCATGTTCGCCGCACCGCCGGATCAGGCCCTGGAGTGGCAGGATAGCGGTGTCGAGGGGGCCTCTCGCTTTCTGCGGCGGCTCTACGCGCTGGTCCATGATCATGTGAGCGCGGGAGCGGTGCCGGCGCCCCGGGCCGACGGGCTCGATGACGCGGGGATCGCGCTGCGACGCAAGCTCCACGAGACCATCGCCAAGGTGAGTGATGACATCGGCCGCCGCTATACCTTCAATACCGCGATTGCCGCGGTCATGGAGCTCTGTAACGCCCTCGGGCGCCATCCGGCCGACACCGGGGCCGCCCGTGGCCTGCACCAGGAGGCCCTCGAGGCCGTGGTGCTCATGCTCCAGCCCATCACGCCGCATCTGAGCCACGGCCTGTGGAAAGCCCTCGGGCGAGACGGCGCCGCGGTGGACCAGCCCTGGCCGGCGGTGGACGAAGCCGCGCTGGTGCGCGATGAGGTCGAGCTCGTGGTGCAGGTCAACGGCAAGCTGCGCAGCCGGATCGCCGTGGCAGCGGACGCCGCCGAGGACAGCATCCGCGGACAGGCCCTCGAGGATGCCAATGTCCAGCGGTTCATCGAAGGCAAGACCGTGCGCAGGGTGATTGTCGTGCCCGGCCGGCTGGTCAACGTGGTGGCCAATTGATCCGGGCTGGCCGCCATCTCGCGGTCGTCTCCCTGGCCCTGCTGCTGGCCGCCTGTGGCTGGCAGCTACGGGGGACTGGTGGCGCTGGTTTTGATGGGGTTTCCGTTGCCGTAGACGGTGCGGTGGGAAATCGGATTCTTGACCAGGTTCGATCGCAGTTACGGGACTTGGGCGCCGAAGTGGAAACATCGATTGCTGATGCGCGGTTGGTGGTCAATATACTTGAAGCGTCGAGTCGTCGTCGGACGGTAGCAACCGGCTCGGATGGCTTCGCCAGGGAATATGAGCTGATCTACCACATGCGTTTCAGCCTGAGCGCTGGAGGGCGGGCCCGGGAAAATCCGCCGATTATTGAACCGCAAACGGTGCGTGCGACGGCGAGCTATGCTGCAAGTCCTCAAGCCCTTCAGGGCCAAGAGGCGGAGGAGCAAGTACTCCAGGAGGGGCTTGCTGCTGATGTTATCCAGCAAATGCTGGCGCGGATCGGCCGGCAGCTCTAGGGCGGCGGCGCCATGGCCGATATCCGCTTCGACGACCTGCCCGCCCGCATCGATCGCGGGCTGGCGCCCATCTACCTGATTGCCGGTGAAGAGCCGCTGCTCATCGAAGAGGTCCTGGACCGGCTGCGGGCGCAGGCCCGCCGCGAGGGGTTTGGCGAGCGCGAAGTGCTGCACGCCGACGGCAGCTTCGACTGGAGCCGGCTGGCGGCCACCACCGATAATCTCTCGCTTTTCACCGAGCGGCGCCTCATCGAGCTGCGCCTGCCGGGCGGCAAGCCCGGCCGGGAGGGCAGTGCCGCGCTCAAGGCGCAGGCGGCGGCGCCGGACGCCGACAATCTGCTGGTGGTCATCTGCGGTCGACTCGAGCCGGCGCAGCGCAGATCCGCCTGGGCCAGCGCCATCGCCCGGGCCGGTGTGATGAGTTATGCCTGGCCGCTGCGCCGCGGAGATCTCGCCGACTGGACCCGGCGCCGCGCCGGCGAGCGCGGCCTGGCACTGGATGCTGAAGTCGCGGCGCTCATGGCGGAACGCAACGAGGGCAATCTGCTGGCCCTCGCCCAGGAGATCGAGAAGCTGGCACTGCTTGCCGATGACGGGCGGGTGAGCCTTGATACCGCCGGCGAGGCGGTGGCCGACAGCGCACGCTTTGCTGTCTTCGATCTGCCGGAGGCCGTGCTGGCCGGCGACGTCGTCCGAACGCTGCGCATCCTCCGTCGTCTGCGGGCGGAGGGCGAAGAGCCGGTGCTGGTGCTCTGGGCGCTGGCCCGCGACATCCGCGTACTGGCCGATCTGCAATCGGCCCTGGATGGCCGTGGCGGTGTCGCTGAGGTCATGAGCCGGCATCGGGTCTGGAAGAGTCGTCAGGGCCGCCTGCAGGCCATTGCCCGCGGGACCAGGCCTGGTGCCTGGGCGCGCATGCTGGGACGCGCGGCCGGCGTGGACCGGGTGATCAAGGGTGCCGCGCCAGGGCGCCCCTGGGATGAGTTGCTAGAATTGTCGACGAGGGCGGCCCGCGGCGCGGCCACCATCAATCGCAGGGAGAGACATCGATGAGTGCGAATCAGCCGGCTGTCCGCCAGGACGTGACTGACTACATGCATGGCCTCGGCCAGGCCGCCCGCGAAGCCGGGCGCCACCTTGCGGCCACCGAGAGTGGTCCCCGCAATGCCGCGCTGTCCGCCATTGCCCGACGGCTCCGGGCGGACGAAACGGCCCTGCGGGAGGCCAACGAGGCCGATCTGGCGGCCGGTCGCGAGCAGGGGCTGGACGCCGCCCTGCTGGACCGCCTGGCACTCACTGAGGCGCGGATCGAGGCCATGGCCACCGGGCTTGAGCAGATCGCGGCGCTGCCCGATCCGGTGGGCGCTGTTAGCCACCTCGATCCCATGCCGAGTGGCATCCGGGTGGGGCGCATGCGGGTGCCGCTGGGCGTGGTGGGCATCATCTACGAGTCCCGCCCCAACGTCACCGCCGACGCGGCCGGTCTGTGCCTGAAGTCGGGCAATGCCTGCATCCTGCGTGGGGGCTCGGAATCGCTGCGCTCCAACCGGGCCATCGCCGCCTGCATTGCCGAGGGGCTGGCCGAGGCCGGGTTGCCGGAGACGGCGGTGCAGGTGGTGGAGACCACCGACCGGGCCGCCGTCGGCGCGCTCATTACCATGGACGAGCATGTCGACGTGCTCGTGCCGCGGGGTGGCAAGGGCCTGATCGAGCGCATCATGCAGGACGCCACCGTACCCATGATCAAGCACCTCGACGGCGTCTGCCACTGCTTTGTCGACGCCGGGGCCGATGCCGACATGGCCGAGCGCATTGTGGTCAATGCCAAGACCCAGCGTTACGGCACCTGCAACACCCTCGAGACGCTGCTGCTGGATGCCGCCATCGCACCGTCGCTGCTGCCCCGTCTTAAGTCGGCTTTCGATGCTCACGGTGTCGAGCTGCGCGGCTGCGAGAGGAGCCGCGCCCTGGTCGACGGACTCACCCCGGCGGAGCCCGCCGATTGGGATGCCGAGTACCTCGCTCCCATCCTGGCGGTGCGTGTGGTCGATGGCATCGACGCCGCCATGGCCCATATCGAGCGCCACAGTTCCGGTCATACCGAGGCCATCGTGACCCGGGATCATGCCCGGGCCCAGCGCTTCCTGCGCGAGGTCGACTCCAGTTCGGTCATGGTCAACGCCTCGACGCGCTTCGCCGATGGAATTGAGTACGGCCTCGGCGCCGAGATCGGCATCAGCACCGACAAGCTGCATGCCCGCGGCCCGGTGGGGCTGGAGGGACTGACCACGCAGAAATACATCGTCCTGGGCGAGGGGCATATCCGCGAATGACCGCGGGGCAGGGGGCGCCGGTGGCGCTGCTGGGGGGCACCTTCGACCCGGTACACTACGGCCATCTGCGCCCCGCCATCGAGCTGCTGGAGGGTCTGGGTCTGTCGGAGCTCCGTCTGGTGCCCGGCCATGTGCCACCGCATCGCCCGCAGCCGCGGCTCGATGCCGCCATGCGCTGCGCACTCCTGGAGACCGCCGCGGCCGATATCCCCGGGCTGGTGGTGGACCGCCGGGAACTGATGCGCTCGGGGCCGTCCTATACCGTGGATACGCTCGCCGGCCTGCGCCGCGAACTCGGCCCGGAACGGCCGCTGTGCTTTGTCATGGGCAGCGATGCATTCCGCGGGCTCATGCAGTGGCACCGCTGGCGCGAACTCATCGGTCAGGCCCACCTGGTGGTGACCACGCGTGGCGGCGACAACGCCGCCAGACCGCCGGCGCTGGACGAGTGGCTGGCGCCGCGCCGCGCCCGGCATCCCGGCGAACTGCGTAATGCGCCGGCCGGGCGGGTGTGGTTCCATCCGGTCTCGCGGCTGGAGATTTCCGCCACCGCCATTCGCGGCCTGCTGGCCCGCGGCTTTTCGGTCCAGGGCCTCACGCCGGATCCGGTCTGGCGGCGCCTGGCCGCCACTGGACTCTATGGTTATCCCCAGGCATCAAGGGCCACCCGGCCCGGGAGGTTGCACCCGCACCATGACTGAAACCGCTGTTTCACCCCAGGCGCTGCGTGACCAGGTGGTCGAGGCCCTGGACGACATGAAGGCCGTCGACCCGCGCATCATCGATGTTCGGGGCCGCACCGCCATTACGGATTTCATGGCCTTCGCCACCGGCAACTCGCGCCGCCATGTCCGTGCGATCGCCGATGCGGTCATCGACGCCGCCCGTGATCTGGGGCTGCGGCCGACGGGCGTGGAGGGCCTGGAGGGCAGCGAGTGGGTGCTGGTGGATCTGGGTGATGTGGTCGTCCATGTGATGCTGGAGGATGTCCGCGACTTCTATCGCCTGGAGCGTATCTGGGGTGTTGATGAGGCGGAGGCCTGAGGCGGGATGCGCCTCGATCTGGTCGCCGTGGGCCGGCGCGCGCCGGACTGGATCAGCACCGGCGTGGACGAGTTTGCCACGCGCATGCCGCGTCATCTGCCGCTGGCGGTGCGCACGGTCAATGCCGGCGACGCCCGGCGCGGCGGGGATGTGGCACGGGCCCGCGGCCAGGAGGCCGATGCGCTGCTGGGCGCCGCCGGTGATGCCCGCATAATCGTCCTCGATGAACGGGGGCGGTCCTGGCGCACCCGCGATCTGGCACACTATCTGGACGACGCGATGCAGGAGGGCCGTGACCTGGCCTTTCTCATCGGCGGAGCCGATGGGTTGCACCCGCGCTGCCTGGAGGCGGCGGAGCGCCAGTGGTCGCTCTCCGCGCTCACGCTGCCGCATATGCTGGTCCGCGTGATCGTGGCCGAACAGCTCTATCGCGCCTGGACGCTGCTCTCCGGGCATCCCTACCATCGGGGCTGAGCCGTCCCGCTTTCAGGAGCCTTCAATGACCGACGCCCAATCCGATGCCACCGATCCCGATCTCTTTCTCGCCTCGGCCTCGCCGCGACGCGCCGAGCTCCTCGAGCGCATGGGCGTGCGTTTCCGCACCGTAGCCCAGTCGGTGGATGAACAGATCGAGCCCGATGAGACCCCGGAGGTATTCGTCATCCGCCTGGCCCTGGAGAAGGCCCGGGCCGGACTGAGTGCCCGTCCGGCGGGCGCCGGTGCCCCGGTGCTGGGTGCCGACACCGCCGTGGTCATCGACGACGAGGTCCTCGGCAAGCCCGCGGATCGCGACCAGGCGCTGGCCATGCTCGACCGGCTCGCCGGGCGCTCCCACCGGGTGCTGACCGGCGTGGCCCTGCTGGACGAGGACCGCGAGGTGACCCGGCTGTCGCTGAGCATGGTGACCCTGCGCGAACTCGCAAGCGCTGAGAAGAACGCCTACTGGGAGAGCGGCGAGCCCGCCGACAAGGCCGGGGCCTATGCGATCCAGGGCAGGGGGGGCGTGTTCATCGAGCAGCTCGAGGGTAGCTACTCCGGTGTCATGGGCCTGCCCATGTTCGAAACCCACGACCTGCTGGCCGAGTTCGGCATCGATTACCAGTCACGCTGGCCGGCGGGTCAGTGAGCCAGGAACTGCTGGTCAACATCACCCCGCAGGAGACGCGGGTGGCGGTGCTGGACAACGGCAGCGTCCAGGAGATCCACATCGAGCGCTCGCGAAGCCGCGGGCTGGTGGGCAACATCTACCTGGCCGAGGTCTCGCGGGTTCTGCCCGGCATGCAGGCGGCTTTCATCGACGCCGGGCTGCAGCGCACGGCCTTCCTGCACGCCTCGGACATCAATGCCGGCCAGGCGGTGGTGGACGGCGCGCCCCGCGAACAGCCGCCCATCCAGCAGCTCCTGCGCGAGCAGCAGCGGATCATGGTTCAGGTGGTCAAGGATCCGATCGGTAGCAAGGGCGCGCGGCTGACGACCCAGATCGCTATTCCGTCGCGCTATCTGGTGCTGCTGGTGGACAACCCCGGGCTGGGCGTATCGGCACGCATCGAGAGCAATGCCGAGCGGGAGCGCCTGCGGGGCATCGGCCTGTCCCTGCTGGGCGAGGAAAGCCCCAATGGCTGTATCCTGCGCACCGCTGCGGAAGGGGTATCGGAGGCCGCGCTGACCCGTGACTGGGCGTTTCTCCAGCGGCTCTGGGCGGCCGTGCGCGACCGGGCCGAGGAGGCCCAGCCCGCGACGCTCCTGCACGAGGATCTGCCATTGGTGCTGAGGGTCCTGCGCGATCTGGTGGGCGATGACGTGGAGCGCGTCCGGATCGACTCGCGGGAGTGGCATGAGCGCATGATCGCCTTCAGCGAGGCGTTTCTGCCGGATGCCCGTTCGCGCCTCGAACACTACCCCGGCGAGCGGCCGATCTTCGATCTCTATGGCGTTGAGGATGAGATCCAGCGGGCGCTGCAGCGCCGGGTCACCCTGAAGTCCGGCGGTTACCTGATCATCGATCAGACCGAGGCGCTGACCACCATCGACGTCAACACCGGCGGCTATGTCGGTCACCGCACCCTGGAAGAGACCATCTTCAAGACCAACCTGGAGGCGGCCCAGGCCATCGTCCGACAGCTGCGCCTGCGCAATCTTGGCGGGATCATCATCGTCGATTTCATCGACATGGCCGACGCCGAGCATCGCCGTCAGGTGCTGCGGGCCCTGGACAAGAGCCTGGAGCGCGACCATGCGCGGACCCAGATCAGCGAGATCTCGGCCCTGGGGCTGGTGGAGATCACCCGCAAGCGCACACGTGACTCGCTCCAGCATCAGCTCTGCGAGACCTGTCCGACCTGTGGCGGGCGGGGCTATCTGAAGAGCGCCGAGACGGTGGTCCACGAGATTACCCGCGAGATCCTCCGGGAGGCGCGGCAGTTCGAGATCACCCGACTGCTGGTGCTGGCCTCGCAGGAGGTGGTCGACCGCGCCCTGGAGGAGGAGAGCGACAGCTTCGCCGAGCTGGAGGCGTTCATCGGCAAGCCCATCGAATTCCAGGCCGAGCCGCTCTACAACCCCGAGCAGTTCGACGTGGTGCTGATGTAGGCATGACCCTCGGGGAGAGACTGCACCGCTGGATCTGGCCGCAGCGCGGGGAGCGGCTGAAGGCCGTGTTCGTCTACACGCTGGTGACGGTGCTGGTCTCGGCGGCGGTTCTGCTGACCGGTGTGCGCCTGCTGTTCGCCGCCGCGCCCTCGCTGACCGCGCCGGTGGGGCAGTTCGTCTCCTCGCAGCTCGGGGTGCCAGTCACCATCGGCGGACTCGATGCCCGACTGCAGGGGCTCCGCCCCGGGCTGGTGCTGCGCGACGTGCGCGTCGGTGCGGCGGAGGCGTCTGCGCCACTGCGGCTTGGCGCCATGACCCTGGCGGTGGCGCCCTGGGAATCGCTGCGCAGGGGCGAGCTGCAACTCCACGGTCTCTCGGCGCAGGGCCTGGAGGTGACCCTGCGGCGCAGTGATCGCGGCGACTGGCAGATCTCCGGCCTGTTGCCGGGCCCGGGGGGAGCCACTCCGGCCTCGTTCCTCGGCGCCCTCCAGCGACTGCCGGTGGACCGGCTGCTGATCCGCGACTCCAGTCTGGCACTGGTCAATCACGATGCCTCGGCCCGTATCGCCTTCTCGCCGGTGGCGCTCCGCTGGCGCCGCGAGCCCGACGGGCAGTGGCGGTTCGCCCTGGACGCCCGTCATGAGGATGAGCAGATCCAGGGGCGGCTGGAGCTCGGTCCGGGCCAGCCGGCCAGTGCCCGCGGTCTGGTGGAATTCCAGGCCCTGAAGGCCGAACGGCTTGCCGCATGGGCCCCGCGTCTGCGGGCCGAACCCGCACCGGATGGCACCCTGTCCGGCCGTCTGTGGCTGGATCTGGCCGCCGATGGCGGGTTGCGCCTGACCACCGAGTTCGAGGCCGCGGGCCTCGGTCTGCTTGATGGCGGCGTACGGGCGCTCGGGGCCCGCGCCACGCTGGAGCGGGACGATGGGGCATGGCGGGGCCATATCCAGCCGGACGGGATCGAGCTCGCCAACGGTCAGGCGCTGACCCCGGGACCGGTGAGTGTCGCGCGCTCCGCGGACGGGCTCTGGCGGATGGCGATGATGGACCTGCCCCTGGAACCACTGGCCGCGTTGCTGCCCCAGGCGACCGGGGAGCCGCCACAGGTTCGGGGCCGGGCCGGGGCGGTGTCGCTCGTCTGGCGCGATGCCGCGACCTGGCGGCTTGCCGCCGATCTGAATGCGGTCGGGCTCAGTGGCGCCGCGCCCTGGCCTCGGCTCGAGGGGGGTGATGCCACGCTGATGGCCGGTGCGCACGGCGGTCGAATGGCGTTCCGGGGATTGCAGGCGACGACACGGCTTCCCGATCTACTCCGCCATCCGGTGGACATGACGACACTGCGCGGCGGGCTGCGGTGGTGGCGTAAGCCGGCGGATGGCTGGCACCTGGCACTGGACGAGTGGCGCGGCGACTGGGCGGGTACCGCCGTGGCGCTGGATGGTCAGGTCTGGCTCCAACCCGGACAGTCGCCGTTCGTCGATCTTCAGGCTGCGGCGGGTGCCGCCGGAGCGGGGCGGGTGGTGCGCCATCTGCCGGTGGGCGTGATGGACATGGAGCTGGTGGACTGGCTCGACGGCGCCGTCGGACCCGGCGAGATGCGTGGCGCCAGCCTGCGGCTTTTTGGACCGCTGCGGGACTTCCCCTTCGATGATGGCACGGGGTTGTTTGATCTGCGCACCCGCCTCACCCCGCTCGAGTTCCGGTTCCGCCCCGACTGGCCGGCCTTCGAGCAGGTGGATGCCGAACTGCGTTTCCGCAACCGGAGCATGATGATCGATGCCGACGCCGCCCGCATCGCCGACGTCCCGCTGCTTGAAGCGACGGCGCGCATCGATGATCTCTGGACGCCTCAGCTGAGTATCGACGGCCGCTTCGCCGGCGGGATGCAGGCCATGCAGGATTTCCTGATCCGCTCTCCGCTGCTGCCCCCGAACACGCGCCTCGAGGATGTGGTCTGGCGTGGTGATGGCGAACTCGATCTGGCGCTGTACTTCCCGTTCCGGCAGCAGCCATTGCAGGTGGACGGGCAACTGCGTCTGGCGGGTGCCGCGGTGTCCGCATCGGGCGCCGGGCTGGCGCTGGAGGATATCCGTGGTGAGGTTGGCTTCGACGAGCATGGCTTGAACTGGGACGGGCTGCGGGCGCGCCTCGGCGGTCGTCCGCTGGTCTCGAGCGCCACGACCACTGGCGAGGGCGCCGATGCGCGTATCGAGGTGACGGCGGATGCGCGCCTGGCGGTCAGCGACTGGCCGGGTCTCGCCGGGATGGCCGGGCGGGCCGAGGGCACCGGTGCCTGGCGGCTGCGCTGGGAGCGGCCGGGGTTTGCCGTATCCAGTGCCCTGCGGGTGGCGCAGCGACTGACCGTCCGCTCGGGCCTGGAGGGGATCCGGCTTGATCTTCCGCTGGGGCTCGGCAAGCCGGCGTCGGATCGTGCACCCGTGCGGCTCGACTGGTCGGCTCAGCCCGATGGTCGGCAGCAGTGGCGGCTTGCCTATGATGAACGCCTCCAGGTCCGCCTCCGTGAGACCGGCGGCGGCGACCGCCGCGCCGCCGTGCATTTCGGAGCCGGACCGCCATCACTGCCCGCGGAGTCCATGACCCGTGTCACGGGCCGGCTGCCGGTACTCGATCCAGCCGGGCTGGGGGGAGGCCAAGGGGATGATTCCGGCCCGGGGGGTGTCCTGGATGCCCTGCCGCCCATGGGCTCGGTGGATCTGATGCTGGCCGGCGCCGACATCAGCCGCTGGCGCCTCGGCGAGACGCGGTTCCGGGGCGGCATGGGCGCCGGGGGCTGGCGGTTCGACCTGAGCGGGGCGGCGGACGGGACCCTCAGCCAGACCGGTGGATCCGCGCCGTGGCTCGTGCGGCTGTCCCGCCTCACCCTCGCGACCCGCCAGGGCGATGAGGCGGTCACCGACCCGGACCAGGACGCGGAGACCGGCGGCGATACCGAGGAGACAACGGCGAGCGGGCCCGACATCGAGCTGACCGCCGATGAACTGGTCGCGGACGGCGCGTCACTGGGGCGTCTCGAATTCAGTCGCCTGGGCGCGGGCACGGCGACGAGTCGGGCGCGGCTGGCACTCAAGGGTGAGATGGTCGACCTGCAGGCGCGGATCAAGGGCGGCCCGGGCGACGGCCCCGACAATCGACTGCATTTTGATCTCTACACCCGGGATGCGGGCACGCTGCTCCGGGCGCTCGGCATGGCGCGGGTCCTCGACAAGGGCGAAGGCTCGGTCAGTGGCGATCTGAACTGGCTGGGGCCGATGTTTTCCCCGCGGTTGCCGACGCTGGCCGGCGACGTGAAGATCGATCTGCGCAATGGCGGACTGCCGGCGGTGGAGCCGGGGGCAGGGCGCGCGCTGGGGCTTTTCAGCCTGTCGGTTCTGCCGCGCCGTCTGGGGCTCGATTTCTCCGATGTCGTCGGCGAAGGGCTCAGCTATGATCGCATGGAGGGGACCTGGCGGATCCGTGCCGGGCAGATGCAGACCGACGGCCTGACCGTGACCGGTCCCTCGCTCAACCTGACACTGCGCGGTCGCACGGACCTGGTCCGGCAGCGCTACGACCAGACGGTCACGGTGACGCCGCGGCTGTCCTCGGCGCTTACTTTCCTCGGGGGGCTCGCCGGCGGCCCGGCGGCCGCCGTCATGCTGTTCCTCACCCGCGGCATGATCGAGCCCGGAGTCGAGCGGCTGACCGAATTCACCTATCGTATTCAGGGTCCCTGGGCCGATCCGCAGTTCCGGATGATCTCTCCGGTCGTCGCGGCCCCCGACAATGGAGATGACAATGAGCAGTGATCGCGTCCGCGCCGCCGTCGTGCAGATGGTCTCCGGCGATATCGTGTCGGATAACCTGCGCGATGCCGGTGCATGGGTCGATGCGGCGGCGGGTGACGGCGCCGAGCTTGTCGTGCTGCCGGAGAATTTCGCCTTTCTCGGCCGGCATGAGCGGGCGGCGCTGGAGGTCGGCGAGTCCGATGGTGCCGGGCCGATACAGGATTTCCTGGCGGCGACCGCGCAGCGCCTCGGGATCACGCTGGTGGGCGGGAGCCTGCCGATCCGGGGCGGGGAGCCGGATCGGGTACGCTCGGCCTGTCTGGTCTATGGGCCCGACGGCCGGCGCATCGCCCGCTACGACAAACGTCATCTATTCGATGTCTCACTGCCCGGCGGAGAGGGTTATCGCGAGTCGGCCACCTTCGCACCGGGTGATGACATCGTCGTCGCGGATACGCCGGCGGGACGCCTGGGGCTGTCGATCTGCTACGACCTGCGCTTCCCGGAGCACTACCGGGCCCTGGTGGATGCCGGTGCCGAGGTGCTGCTGGCGCCGTCGGCGTTCACCGCGACCACCGGCGCGGCCCACTGGGCGGTGCTGGTGCGGGCCCGAGCGGTCGAGAACCTCTGTTTCATGCTCGCGGCGGATCAGGGCGGGCTGCATGCCAACGACCGCCGGACCCATGGCGAGAGCCTGATCATCGATCCATGGGGCGAGTGCCTCGCGGCCTGTCCGGTGGGTGGCGGCCCGGGGATGGCCGTGGCCGACCTCGACCGGTCCCATCAGAGGCAGCTGCGTCAGCGTCTGCCGGCACTGGGCCACCGGCGGGGCTGAGGCCGCCCCCGCATCAGGTCGGCGACAGCCCCACGGGGCAGTCCAGCTGCGTGAATGCCGGGGGCATGGTGTCGAGCCGCATGGCCGTCAACCGGCCACCCCACAGGCAGCCGGTATCCAGTGAGATGTAGCCCGGCCCCTGCCGGCAGCCGAGCCTTGACCAGTGACCGCTGATGACGGTTGTCTCCCGCGGTCGCAGCCGTCTGCCCGGGGTCTCGTACCACGGATAGAGCCCATCCGGCGCCTCCTCGGGCGGGCCATTGTCGCTGAAGTCGAGACGCCCGTCCGCATGGCAGAAGCGCATCCGCGTGAGGGCGTTGATGATGAAGCGCAGCCTCGGCCAGCCGTGCAGCGCCGCCGACCAGGACGCCGGTTTATTGCCGTAGAGATGGGCGAGCAGGGCGTCCGATGCCTCGCTCCGCAGGCGGGTTTCGGCCTCGCGGGCACACCGCCGGGCGGTGGCGAGGTCCCACTGCGGCGGAATGCCGGCATGCACCAGCGTCAGTCCGCCGGCCGGCTCGATGAGCAGTGGTCGCTGGCGCAGCCAGTGGAGCAGATCCGCCGCATCCGGTGCCTCCAGCAGGGGTTCCAGGCGATCGTTACGCCGTAGCCGGCCATGTCCGGCGGCCACCGCAAGGCAGTGGATGTCGTGGTTGCCGAGCACGCTCTCGGCGGCCGCCCCGAGATCGCGGATGAAACGCAGCGTCTCCGCTGCCTGTGGCCCGCGCCCGACGAGATCACCGGTGAACCAGAGCCGGTCGCGGGCGGGGTCGAATTGCAGGCGCTCGAGAAGCATGCGCAGCGGATCAAGGCAGGCATGGACATCTCCGATGGCATAGTCGGCCATATCGGCTCCTAGTCGGCGGAATCCTGACGCTCGACGATCCGGGCCAGCCGCCCGTAGCCGGCGAGATCGACCTGTTCGGCCCGGGTTGCCGGATCGATATCGGCGGCCTCGATGGCCGCGGCATCCAGCAGTCCCCTGAGCGCATTGCGCAGGGTCTTGCGGCGCTGCGCAAAGGCCTGTGCCACGACCCGGCCGAGGCAGTCATCATCAACATCGCCCAGTGGTCGCGCGCGATGGGGGATGAGGCGCACGAACCGCGAGGTGACCCGCGGCGGCGGTGCGAAGGCGCCGGGGTGGACGTCGAACAGCGGCTCCACCTGGCAGCGCGCCTGCATCATGACCGACAGCCGCCCGTAGGTCCTGCTGCCCGGGACTGCCGCCATGCGGTCCACGACCTCGCGCTGCAGCAGCACATGCAGATCGCGGATGCCTGCGGGGGGTGCGGTGAGATGGAAGAGCAGCGGCGTGGACAGGTTGTAGGGGAGGTTGCCGACGATGCGCAGCGCCTGGTAGGCCTGATCGATCAGCGGCGCCAGCGGGCGTGTCAGGGCATCATCCTCGATGACCTGGAATTGGCCGGCCTGGGCCGCCGGATGCCGACGCAGGCCGGCGGCCAGGTCGCGGTCGATCTCGATGGCCGTCAGCCGCACGCCGTGGTCGAGCAGTGGCCGCGTCAGTGCCCCCTGCCCCGGGCCGACTTCGAGGAATGATTCACCCGCCCGTGGCGACAGGGCGATGATCATCTGCTGGATGATCATTCGGTCGTGCAGGAAGTTCTGTCCGAATCGGCGCCGGGCCCGGTGCATGGATCAGCCGCCGGCCCGACTCATGCGGATCGCCTCGCGGATGGCTGCCTGCAGGCTGCCGGATTCGGCCATCCCTCGGCCGGCCAGGTCGAGGGCGGTGCCATGATCCACCGATGTGCGGATGATGGGCAGTCCCAGGGTGATGTTCACGGCGTGGCCGAACCCGACGTGCTTGAGAACCGGGAGCCCCTGGTCGTGATACATGGCCAGCACCGCATCGGCATCCGCCAGGTGGCGGGGCGTGAACAGGGTATCGGCCGGCAGTGGCCCGGTCAGGTTCAGCCCCTCGCCACGCAGTCGCTCCAGCACCGGGGTGATGGTCTCGATTTCCTCGCGGCCCAGATGGCCGGACTCCCCGGCATGGGGGTTGAGACCCGCCACCACGATATGCGGGCGGGGCAGGCCGTAGAAGCGTATGAGGTCGTCATGCAGGATGCGCAGCACGCGCGAGAGCCGTTCGTCGGTAATCGCCCCGGGCACGGCCCGCAACGGCAGATGCGTCGTGGCGAGGGCGACACGCAGGCGATCGGCGGCGAGCATCATCACCGGCATCGGTGCGCCGGTGCGTTCAGCGAGGAACTCGGTGTGCCCGCTGAACGGCTGCCCGGCCTCGTTGATGACGCCCTTGTGGACGGGTCCGGTGACCATGGCCTGGAAACGGTTCTGCAGACAGCCGTCCACGGCGGTGCGGAGGGTCTCCAGCACATAGGCCGCGTTCGCCGGGTCGAGCACCCCTGGCGTCACCGGCGCATCCAGCTGAACCGGCACGATCTCCAGCTGACCCGGAGCCGGATCCGCGGACGGATCGAAGGGCGTGACCGCCGCCCCCACGTTGTCCATCAATGCTGGATCGGCAATGGCCACCAGCCGCGCCTCGGGGAAGGCATCGCCCAGGCCGGCCACCAGTTCCGGGCCGATACCGGCCGGTTCGCCCGGCGTGATGGCGATGCAGGGCCGGGTGAGGGTCATCCGGCGGCTCCGAGTCGCGACTCGACGTAGGCCTCCTCACGCAGCTCGCGCAGCCAGAGCTCGGTTTCCTCCTCGCTCTTGCGCTGTCGGATGGCCGCCTCGGCCTCTTCCCGGGCGATGGTCTCGCTGGCATCGCGCTCGCGCCAGTCGACCACCTCGGCGATATGCCAGCCGCCGCGGGTGCGGAAGATTTCACTGACCTCACCGGCCTCCAGCGACATCACCGCGGAACGGAAGCCGGGCGGGAGGTTGTCGGGGTCGATCCAGCCCAGATCGCCGCCATCGCCCGCCGAGGTCGGGTCATCGGAATTGGCCCGGGCCAGATCGGCGAAATCGCTGCCACCCATGATCCGCTCGCGGAGGGCCTGCAGTCGCAGGCGCGCGTCGGTGTCGGTGACCACCTCGTTGGTCTCGATGACGATATGGCGGAGGTTGGCCTGCCGGATCATCTGCCCGTCACCGCCACGCGTCTCCCGCAGGCGATAGATCTGAAAGCCCGCCGGCGTGCGCAGCGGCGAGGTGTACTGCCCGGGTTCGAGCTCGCGGATCGCATCGGCGCCCGCCTGTGGCAGCTGGGAGGCCGGGCGCCAGCCCATGTCGCCGCCCTCCAGCGCATTGCGCGCATCGGACTCCGCTGCGGCGACCCGGGCGAATGACTCGCCGGCGTCCAGTCGCTCGACCACCGCATTGGCGCGTTCCCGCGCCTCGGCGATGGCGTTCGCGGAGGCGGCCTCGGGCACGCTGATGAGGATCTGCTCGAGGTGGTATTCGCGATCGAGACTGCTGTTGCGCTCGATGAACTGCTGGATCTCCTGTTCGGTGACGTCCACGCGCTGGTTCATCACCTGCTGGCGGAGCCGGCTGATGATGATCTCGCGGCGCAGCTGCTCCCGGAACCGGGCCATGTCCAGGCCCTGGGCCTCAAGGGCATCGCGCAGTCCGGTGAGGCTGAGGCCGTTACGCTCGGCGACCTGGCGTACCGCCGCGTCGAGGGTCGCCGAGTCCACGCGGATCCCGCGGCGCTCGGCGACATTGAGCTGCAGCGTCTGCATGATCAGGCGCTCGAGGACCTGGCGGCGCAGTTCCTCGGCCGGGGGCATGCGGACGTTGCGTTGCTCGAGATCCTGGCGCACCGAGATCAGCTCGGCTTCCAGTTCCGAGGCCAGGACGACGTCGTCATTGACCAGAGCGACGATGCGCTCCAGCACCACCTCCTGGGCCTGGGCGATATTAAGGGAGAGCAGAAGCAGCAGCGTAGCGATTAGTGGTCTTGCCATCGATTTCAGCGCCCCGGGTCGTAGCCGTCGATTTCATCGCGAAGGAATGGCCGGATTCTATCACCGATGCCGCCCAGCCCCCGGAGTTCCAGTTCCAGCATGTATTCACGGTCCACGCTAGTGCCATCATCTGCGTTACGCTGGAGTTCGTCCGCCATAACGATCCGCCAGGCGTGACAGCATCCGCCTTGCTCCAGCCCGACGAATTCATTCCGGTTACGGTCATTTTGAAGGTCTTCCGTCATGCCAGCGAAAATGCGCAGCCCCGGGCGTAGGCTGAGTGCGAAGGATATTTCTCCGTCGTAGAGCGTGACCTCTCCATCTTGTTTGCGTCGTCGGAGCCCGAGGTTGATCGCTTCGTCGTCATCGCCGCGCCAGCGCAGCAGTGTTCGTAACTGGCGATCTCCGCTGTTTTCTGGATTCCAGTTATAGTCTATGTCGGCGCTGTAGCCGCCCGGGAGAGACATCCTGAGGGCGGTAATGTAGTCGGATCGGTCCCTTGATGCGTCTTCATGCAAGTAGAACGTCTGACCGGCGGAGGCGCTCAGGAATTCACGGCCAGTGTCGGAATCAATATAGCGAGTGGTTACACCAACGGTGACCTGCTCTGTCCGTTCAATGTCAAAGGCAGTCGTTCGGAACAACCGAGAGAGATTTGTCGGCGCCGAGGTCGTGCTGAAGTCCGGCAGGCTGTCCTGCCCCCTGTCCGGCACATTGCGGTAGAAGATTCGCGGTTCAAGCGTTTGGTAAACCCCGGAAAACGCGGTCTTGGGCCGCTCCAGGAAGATTCGCGCATCGGCTTCGTAGATTGGTACAGATACCCTCGGGGTGGCATCTGTGGCCTGGGGGTTTTCGAGCTCGTAGCCCGTGTACTGCCAAGCGATGCTCGGCTCGAAAAAGTAGGCCGGGCCACGTAGGGGCAACCCAATCTTAGGACTGAAATGGTATTCGACTCCTTGCTCGCGGTCTCTTTCACGGCTGTAGAAGTCGGTCCATTCGCTGGCAATATCCAGTTCAAGCGGACCGAAGCGCTGAAACGGGCTGTACCCGACCTGCACCCTGGGGCGCCTCGCGTAAGGGGCACTCGGAGCATCTGGCTCGACGTCCACTCGTTGCCATGACTGCGCATCAAGTGAGGCGAGCCATCCATTTCTCGCCCACGAAAGCTCGGCGTAACTCTCGAGAAATGCCGCGGATCGATAGTCGAACTCATCACCGAAGTCATCACTGAACTCGGTATCACTGGTGCGTTGCTGAACCAGTCGGCCGCGGAGGCTATTACCAACGTGCAGCTTGTGGTCCTGGTTGATGGCCCAGCGGTCTTGCCCGAAACGGTCGTCGTGTGGAAGGTAGCTACCACTGATCTCACCAGCGAAAGCCTCCTCGAGATAGCGGAACTCGCTGTCCATCATGAGCCCTCGCTTCCAGTATGACGTCGGAGTGACCGTCGCATCATAATTAGGAGCGATATTCCAGTACCAGGGCAGGGCAACGGTCGTGCCGTTGCGTTTCGACTGGCCGATCGTGGGCGCGAGAAATCCTGTAAGTCGCTCGTTGCCCACCGGAAACTGCAGGTATGGAGTGTAGAAAACCGGAAGCCGCCCGACAGATAGTATGGCGTGATGAGCCCGCCCTTGTCGCGATTCCGTGTCGATCGACGCACGGCTCGCGCTTAGTGTCCAGAATTCGTTCCCGGGCAGACAGGTGCTCAGGGTCACGCCTTTATATCGGGTAAATGTTGGCCCCTCTCGGATGATCTGCTCCGCACTTCCCTGCATATGTGCGGCGGCTATGCGGTACTCCCTGACGCCGTCGAATCGGCCACGCTCCGGGTCGAGCAGATACCGGGCCCGTGCGCCTGCGATCAACCATCCGGATTCTCTGAGCTGGATCTCTCCCTGCGTTTGGATCTCTCCAGCGCCCGTATCGTATTGGAGGTGCTCTCCCTCGAATGTCTGATCTGCCCGGCTCAGCATGACATCACCGCTGAACTCATAGACTGGTGGTGATCCGGTAATGCGTGCGCTGTCGGCTGTTATACGCACTGGAGCTCTTCCGCTTGCACGCATCTCTGCATTTCCCGCCACCGGCTCCAGCAGGGGCGCGGCACACAGGGCCCAGCGGCCGTTGTCCTGGGCCTCGGCGGTCATGCAGGCCGTGGCCAGGGCAAGGGCGATCAGTAGCGTTCTCGGTGTTCGCTGCAAGTAAGCGCCTGATTCAGTCGATGGGCGGAACCACAAGTCCAGAAAGGGTACCCTATGCACTCCATCGGGACCACGCGTGGAGGACGCCGGCAGTCTTGGACGGGCAGACAGGGGATGAGCGCGACCGGGCCATGGCCGACTGGCTGGCTCAGCTGGGCATGGACCCGGCGCGGCTTCGGCCGCTGGGCGCCGATGCCAGTACGCGTCGCTACTTCCGGCTCATGGGCCCCGAGGGTCCGCGCGTGGTGATGGACGCCCCGGCGCAGGCCGAGAGCTGCGAGGCCTTTCTGCGGGTCCAGCGTCTCATGGCGGGTGCCGGGCTGCATGTCCCGCGCGTCGAGGCCGCAGACAGCCAGCAGGGCTTCATGCTGCTGGAGGACCTTGGCGATGACGGCTATCTGGCCGCTCTGTCCGGCCCGGACCGGCGGCGGTTGCTGGATGACGCCCTGCATGCCCTGGTGCGCTGGCAGGCGGCAACCCGGCCCGACGCGCTGCCCCGCTTCGGTGCCCATCGCCTGGCCAGCGAGCTCGCGCTCTTCCCGACCTGGTATGTGGAGCGCCATCTGGGGGTGGCTCCCGACGCCGAATGGTGGCGGCGCTGGCAGGCGGGCAGTGCGGCACTGATCGGTGCCGCGACGGCCCAGCCGCAGGTCTGGGTGCATCGCGATTTCATGGCCCGCAACCTGCTGGTCAGTGACCCCAGTCCGGGCATCATCGATTTCCAGGACGCGCTGCTCGGGCCGGTGACCTATGACCTGGCGAGCCTCCTGCGGGATGCGTTCTTCAGTCTTGATCCGGCGGAGGAGGCCGACTGGATCGAACGCTACCGGGAACGGGCCGGGCGGGCCGGTGTCCGGCTGCCCGACAATCCGGTGCGGGCCCTGGATCTGATGGCCGCGCAGCGCCATCTCAAGGTCCTGGGTATTTTCGCGCGACTCCGGCATCGCGATGACAAACCGCGCTATGTCGCGGATGCGCCGCGTTTTCTCGCCTATCTCGAGCGGGAGTTGCGGCCGTATCCGGCGTTTCAGGATCTGGCGGATCTGGTGGCGGCGCTGCCACCTCCGCCACCGGCAGCCGCTTCGACATGAATGCCATGATCCTGGCCGCCGGTCGCGGCGAGCGCATGCGGCCGCTGACCGATCACTGCCCCAAGCCGCTCCTGACGGTAGGCGGCAAGACCCTGCTCGACTGGCATCTGGAGCGCCTGGCCGCTGCCGGGTTCGAGCGGGTGGTCATCAATATCGCCTGGCTGGGGGCATTCATCCGGCGGCACCTGGACCACCATGCGCCACCCGGCCTGGAGATCCGCCTGTCCGATGAGGGTGACCAGGCCCTGGAGACCGCCGGTGGCATCGCCCGGGCCCTGCCGCTTCTCGGCACCGAGCCGTTCATCGTGGTCAATGGCGATGTCTGGACCGACCTGGACCCCGCCAGCCTGCCGACGGCGCCGGAGGGGCTTGCGCACCTGGTGCTCACCGATAATCCGGTCCATCACCCCGATGGCGATTTCTGGCTGGCGGGGGACGCGGTCACGAGCCACGGCCCGGGGTGTCGGCTGACCTTTACCGGGATCGGCTGTTATCGCCCGGAGCTCTTCGCCGGGGTGGGCCGGGAGATCGCCCCCCTGGCGCCGCTGCTGCGCCGTGCCGGCGAGCGCCGACAGCTGACGGGCCAATATCATGGCGGCGAGTGGCATGACATTGGCACACCGGCGCGGCTGGCGGCCCTGGATGCCCGTCTCAGAGCCGGTCGAGACCCTTCAGCAGATGCGCCGTGAGGCCGTCAAAGGCCTCGGTCAGCGGACAGTCAACGCCCAGTGAAGACAGATCGGTCACCGGCATGCCGGCGTAGCCGCAGGGATTGATGCGCTGGAACGGCGCGAGGTCCATGGCGATGTTGACCGCCAGGCCGTGGTAGCTGCAGCCGCGGCGGATCCGCAGGCCCAGGGCAGCGATCTTGGCCTTGCCCACGTAGACGCCGGGGGCATCCGCCCGCGGCGCCGACTCAATGCCCTGGCCGGCGAGCCAGTCCACCACGGCCCCCTCCAGCAGGCTGACGAGGCGGCGGGCGCCGAGGCCGTGACGGCGCAGGTCGAGCAGCGGATAGAGGATCGCCTGACCGGGGCCGTGGTAGGTCACCTGCCCTCCGCGGTCGGTCTGCACCAGGGGTATATCGCCGGCATCCAGGACGTGTTCGGCACGACCGGCCTGTCCGAGGGTGAACACCGGCGGATGCTCGACCCGCCAGATTTCATCCGCCGTCCCGGCGTCACGTTCGTCGGTCAGCCGGCGCATCGCGCGCCAGACGGTGTCGTAGTCGCAGCGTCCCCAGTCGCGGATCAGGATCTCACCCGCCATCAGAGCGTGGCGAGCACACCGTCATGGGCCTGGAGATCGGCATAGATGGCATCGAGCTGGGCCCGGCTTCGCGCGGTGATGGTCACCGTGACCGACATGAACCGCCCACCGCTGCTGTGGGCGGTGTAGAGGCTCTCCTCGGAGACGTCCGGTGCGTGCTGCGCGACGATGTGCCGGACGGCCTCGGGCAGGCCACTATCCACGGGCCCCATCGCCTTGACGGGAAACTCGCAGGGGAAAGTCAGGCCTTCCGGCCGTTCATTCAGTTCATCCATAGCAACAGGCTGTCAACGGTGCGTGAGATCAATCCGCCCTCCGGAACCGATTCCAGGGCGACGATATCGCGCCGGGTCACCGGCTCGCCATCCAGAGAGACCTGCAGCTCACCCAGTGCCTGACCGAACTCGACGGGCGCCTCGAGTCGGTCGGCGAGGGTCATCTGCGCATCCAGACGCTCGTAGGAGCGGATCGGGACGGTGACGTAGACATCCTCGGTCACTCCGACTGGCAGGTTATCGACGTTGCCCTTCCAGATGCGCGGCGTGTCGATGGCCTCGTCGGCCGCGTACAGGCGGTGGGTCTCGAAGAAACGATAGCCATAGTTGAGCAGCGCCTTGGACTGCTGGACGCGGGCCTCCGGGGTGCCGGCGCCCATGACCACCGAGATCAGCCGCATGCCGTCGCGGCTGGCGGAGGTGGCCAGGCAATAGCCGGCGGCCTGGGTGTAGCCGGTCTTGACGCCGTCCACGGAGTCGTCCTGCCAGAGCATGCGGTTGCGGTTGAACTGCTCGATGTCATTCCAGGTGAAGGCGCGCTCCGAGTAGAAGCTGTAGTACTCGGGGAAGCGGGCGATCAGGGCGCGGACCAGACGGGCGGTGTCCTCGACGGAGGCGTAATGATCGGGGTCGGGCAGGCCGGCGGCGTTGGTGTAGTGGGTATTGTCCATGCCGAGTTCGGCGGCGTACTGGTTCATCAGCGCGGCGAAGGTTTCCTCACTGCCCGCCACATGCTCGGCGAGGGCGACACTGGCGTCGTTGCCGGACTGGATGATCATCCCGCGCAGCAGGTTCTCGACGCTGATGCGGTCCCCGACCTCGATGAACATGCGCGATCCGGGGGCGCGCCAGGCCTTCTCGCTGACCAGAACCTCTTCGTCGAGGCTCAGGTTGCCCGACTTCAATTCGCTGAAAACGACAAACGCGGTCATGACCTTGGTCAGGCTGGCCGGGTCGCGCTGCAGATCGATATTCTTCTCGGCGAGGATCTCACCGCTGTGGAAGTCCATGAGGACATAGCTCTCCGCGCCCAGCACCGGCGGGGCGGGGATGGGCATCGGCTGGGACTGCGCCGCGGCCTGGGTGCCGAGGAGCAGGGTGAGCAACAGGACGGTCAAGCGAAGCAGCGTCATGGGCGATGGTCTCAGTCAGCAGTGGCGGTGTCGTCGGGAATAATGACATGCCCGGGCGAAAAACGGGCACGCTGTAGTTCGGCGCTGATGCGATCGACCGCGGCCACATCGGGCAGCGGCCCGACGCGCACGCGATGCAGGCCGTCATTGCCGCGGTGGATGCGGGGCGCGGCGGAGAGTCCGGCGCCGTTCAGCTCCGCGGCCAGCTGCCGGGCGTTGGCCGCCTGGCTGAAGGCCGCGAGCTGGATCCAGTACGCCGGCTGGTCGCCTGCCGCGCCGTCATCGTCAGTCCGGGCGGCGACCGTGCGTGCCCGGGCGGGGGCCGGCTCGTCCGGTGTTACGGTGCGGATCTCCACCGGCGCGGTGCCGGTGCCGAGCATGCCCAGCTTGGCCGCCGCGGCGTAAGAGAGGTCAATGATGCGCTTGTCGGCGAAGGGGCCGCGGTCGTTGACCTTGACCACGATGCGGCGACCGTTGCCCAGATGCCGTACCTCCACCCAGGTGGGCAGGGGAAGGTGCTTGTGGGCTGCCGTCATGGCGTACATGTCGTAGGGCTCGCCGCTGGAGGTGCGCCGGCCATGGAACTTGCTGCCGTACCAGGAGGCAATGCCGCGTTCGCGATGACCGGCCGCGGTGTCCATGACCCGGTAGCGCTTGCCGAACACCTCGTAGCTCTCCGGGTTGCCGTATCGGCTGCGCGGGGCATCCTGCGGCACGGCATCGGGGATCGCCATGGGGTCGTCGATGACGCGGCCCGGGCCATCGCCGGGCTCCGGCACCATGCTGCTGCACCCGACCAGCACCAGTGTCACGAGCAGTACAGCCAGCGCCTTCATGGGCGCGCCTCCCGAATGGCGTCGGCAAGCTGGTGGACCGCCATCGCGTAGAGCGCGCTGTGGTTGTAGCGCGTGATGGCGTAGAAATTCTGCAGCGTCACCCAGTATTCGGTGCCATCCTCCAGCTCCAGGGCCAGCAACCGCGCGCGCGCTTCGCCATCCAGCGGCTGCTCCGGCCGGACGCCGGCCTGCGCCAGCTCGGCCACGGTGTCCACCGGTTCCAGGGGCGTTCTCAGGAAGGCCCGCCAGGCCTTGCCACGGACCTGGGCGGGGACGGCGACCGGGGCATCGCCCTGCCAGCCGTGAATGGCCAGGTAGTAGCCGACACTGCCGATGGCGTCGGCGGTCTCGGAGAACAGATCCCGCCGGCCATTCCCGTTGAAGTCCACCGCGTAGGCGCGGTAGCTGCTGCTGATGAACTGCGGCACGCCCATGGCACCGGCGTAGGAGCCCAGCGGCGCGGTCGGGTCCATGCCCTCCTCGTCGGCGAGCACCAGGAATTCCTCGAGTTCGGAGCGGAAGAAGTCCGCCCGGGGGGGATACGCGAAACCCAGCGTGCGCAGTGAGTCGATCACCCGATGGCGGCCGCGGTAGCGGCCATAGAGCGTCTCCACGCCGATGATCGCCACCATCACCGCCGGCGGCACGCCGTAGCGGGCCTGCGCGGCCTCCAGCCACTCGGCATGGGTGTCCCAGTAGTCGACCCCGGCGGCGATGCGCTCCTCGGTGAGGAAGATCCTGCGGTACCGGTACCAGGGCAGCGCCTCGGCGGGATTGCTGATCGCCTCGATGATTTCGGGCTGGTGCCGGGCCTCGTCGCGGATCAGGCGCTCCACCATGTCCGCGTCCATGCCGTGGCGGCTGGCCATTGTCTCGGAGAAGTCCCGCAGCGCCTGCGGATCGGCGGGGTCTTCACCGTGGGCGGTGACACTGCAGGCCGACAGGGTGATGAACCCCAGGCAGACAATCAGCAACGACAGGAAAGGACGAGCGGTGTTCACGATGACCACATGCGGCGGTGGGTGTGGATAGCCATGAGAATACCGAACCCCGCGAGAAGCGTCACCATGGATGATCCACCATAGCTCACCAGGGGCAGGGGCAGGCCCACCACGGGCAGGAGCCCCGAGACCATGCCGATGTTCACGAAGCAGTAGACGAAGAAGGTCAGGGTCAGTCCGCCGGCGAGCAGGCGCGAGAAATTATCCTGGGCTTCGTGGGCGATCCACAGCCCACGGGCGATGATGGCGAGGTAGACGGCGAGGATCATGATCACGCCGAACAGGCCGAACTCTTCGGCCATCACCGCGAAAACGAAGTCGGTATGGCGCTCGGGAATGAACTCCAGATGGGCCTGGGTCCCGTTCAGCCAGCCCTTGCCGCTGACACCGCCGGAGCCGATGGCGATCTGTGACTGGATGATGTTGTAGCCGGCGCCGAGCGGGTCGCGCTCGGGGTCGAGGAAGGTCAGCACGCGCTGGCGCTGGTAGTCCTGCATGCCGAAAAACCACAGCAGCGGCGCCGCCGCCGAGACCAGCACCGCCATCAGCCCCATGAGCCGCCAGCCGATGCCGCCGAGGAAGAGCACACTGGCCCCGGCGGCGGCCACGAGGACGGCGGTGCCCAGATCGGGCTGGGCGCCGATCAGGCCCACCGGCACGGCGATCACCAGCACGGTGATGGCGGCGCGGCCCAGGCTCACCGGCAGGGGGCCTCGGGCCATGAGCCAGGCCACCATCATCGGCAGCGCCAGTTTCATGAGCTCGGAGGGCTGGAACCCGATCACACCCAGATCGAGCCAGCGCCGGGCGCCGCCGCCGATCTGGCCGGCCACCGGCACGGCGACCAGCAAGAGCAGGACAGCGCCGAAAACCCACGGCGCCAGTCGCGCCAGGCGCCAGGGCGGGATCTGGGCCGCCACCACCAGCACGCCCAGGCCGATGCCGAGGCGGATGAGATGATCATGAACGGGCTCGATGCGCCCGCCGAAGGCGCTGTAGAGCACTACGACGCCGATGCCGGCCAGCAGCGCCAGCAGCGCGAGCAGCACCCCGTCCAGGTGCAGGGCGCGCTGCAGCAGACCACCAGTGGCCCGCCGTGCCGCCTCGTTAACGCCACCCGCGGGCCAGTTCACCCTGTGCCTCCAGTCGCTCCATCCACGCGTCGATCACGCGGCGCGCCATGGGGGCGGCCGTGGCGCTGCCACTGCCGCCGTTCTCCACCACCACGGCCACCGCGATGCGCGGCGAGGTGGCCGGCGCGAAGGCGGTGAACAGCGCGTGGTCGTGGAAGCGCTCATCAATGGCGTCCTCCTCGTACTCCTCGTCCTGGGCGATGCCGATGACCTGCGCCGTGCCGGTTTTCCCGGCGATCCGGTAGTCCAGGTCCTCGCCGATGGCGCGGGCGGTGCCGCGCGGGCCGTGCACCACCTCGACCATGGCGTCGATGGCGGTCTGCCAGAGTGCCTCGTCGTCGAGGGTGAGCGGTGCCACGAGCGGGGGTGCGACGCCGCCGCCCTCATCGGTCTCCAGCAGGTGCGGCCTGACCGGCGCACCGCGGTTGGCGAACATGGCGGTGGAGGCAGCCAGCTGGATCGGCGTGGCGAGGGTGAACCCCTGGCCGATGCCGGTGTTCACGGTCTCGCCCTGGTACCAGGGCTCGCCGAGGTTGTCGCGCTTCCACTCGCGGGAGGGCATGACGCCCTTCCGCTCGCCGGGCAGGTCGATGCCCGTCTCGAGACCGAATCCAAAGCGGGTCATCCAGTCATGCACGGCGTCAATGCCCATCTGGTAGGCCAGGTCGTAGTAGTAGATGTCGCAGGACTGGGCCACCGACTGAATGAGGTCCACATGGCCATGACCCTCCGGCTTCCAGTCCCGCCAGGTGCGGGAGACGTTGGGCAGATGGTAGCGGCCGTTGCAGAAAACGGTTTCGTCGGGATCCATATGCCCCGAAGCGACACCCGCCAGCCCCAGGAAGGGCTTGACCACGGAACCCGGCGGATAACGCCCACGCAGCGCCCGGTTGAACAGCGGCTGGTCGGGATGACCGCGCAGTGACCGGAACGCCTCGCGATCGAGCCCGCGCGAGATGGCGTTGGGATCGAAGCCGGGCTTGCTCGCCAGGGCCAGGATGCCGCCGGTGCGTGGATCCATCGCGACGATGGCGCCGCGGTGATCGCCGAGCGCCTCCTCCGCCACCCGCTGGAGCGCGATGTCCAGGGTCAGCCGGATGTCATCGCCCGGCACCGGTGGCTCGCGATCGATGATCGAAAGTGGCCGCCCGAGGGCATTGGTCTCGATACGCTCGAGGCCCATTTCCCCACGCAGCCGATCCTCGTAGGCGCGTTCCACGCCGGTCTTGCCGATCATGCTGGTGCCGCGGTAGTGGCGCCGGTCACGATCGCGCAGTTCCGATTCGCTGATCCGGCCGACATAGCCGACGGCATGGGAGCCGATCTCCCCATACGGGTAGTGACGCGTGAGATGCGGGCGCACCTCGACGCCGGGGAAGCGATGGCGGTTGACCGCAAGCCGGGCCACATCGGCATCGGTCAGCTGGAGTTTGAGCGGGATTTCCTGGAAGCCTCGGGCCCGTCGTCGGGTCTCCTCAAAGGCGTTGATGTCCTCGGGGCTCAGGTCGATCAGGCCGCCCAGCTCCTCGAGGAGGGCATCCATGTCGGTGACCTGCTCGGGGATGACCGTGAGCCGGAATGCCGGACGGTTTTCGGCGAGTATGCGCCCGTCCCGGTCGAGGATGAGCCCCCGGGTCGGCGTCACCGGCGCGAGGCGGACCCGATTGTCCTGGGACTGGGCCGCGAAGTGGTCATACTGGGCGATCTGCAGGTAGGCGATGCGGCCTGCCAGCAATCCGAACAGCACCGTCGCGATCACGCCTGCCACCAGCAGCCTGCCGCGCACCACGCGGCGTTCGCCGGTCTTGTCACGCAGCAGGTCGAGACCCATCTCAGTTGACCCGGTAGGCGCGGCGCAGGAAGCGCAGCAGCAGGAACATCGGCGGCCAGATCAGCGTGCTGGTCAGTACCGGCAGCCAGAACTGCCAGTCGAGCGCCGGCGCGTTCATCAGACCCCGGGTCAGGAACAGTGAACCACGGACCAGCAGGAGCAGCAGCAGCACGGTGAGGGCCTGCTGCCAGACCGGGAAGTTGCGGATGCGCTGATAGAGCTGGATGGTCAGATAGGCGGCCAGGGCAAAGGCGAGGGCATGCGAGCCCAGCGGTGTTGCCTGCAGGACGTCCTGCAGCAGACCCACCAGCCAGGCGACGCCCACCCCCACCCGGACGGGCAGCGCGAGACTCCAGTAGATGATGACCAGCATGGCCCACTCCGGCCGCCAGGGTTCGAGGACCGATGGCAGCGGCAGGACGGTGAGCACCAGGGCCAGCAGGATGGTGAGCGCGATCAGCCAGCGCCCATGAGGCCGCGCATCATTCATCGTCCGTCTCCGGGCCCGACTCCCCGGTCACCGCCATGGCGGCCGCGGCGTCGCCGCGCTCGATGAGCAGCACCTCCTGGACGCGGCCCAGCGCGCCGAGCGGTTCCACCTCCACTCGCGAGAATTCGCGACCGGGGTTGGTGGTGACGCTGCGGACCTCTCCCACCGGGTAGCCGGCAGGGAAACGCCCGCCCAGCCCCGACGTGACGAGCAGATCGCCCGCGCGGATGTTCGCGTTGTTGGGCAGGCTGCCGATGGTCAGCGTATTGATCCGGCCGGTGCCGAAGGCGACGCTGCGCAGGCCGTTGCGATTGACCTGCACCGGAATGCCATGACTCGGATCGCTGATGAGTCGGACGGTGGCGGTGAGCGGTGAGACGCGCTCGACCTGACCGATCACGCCATCCGAATCGATCACCGGCTGACCGACGTGAATACCGTCACGGAGGCCCTTGTCGATCTGGATCAGGTGGCTGAACGGGTCGAGGTCCACGGCGACCAGCTCGGCGATCAGGACCGGCCGCTCCAGCTCATAGGAGGAATCCAGGAGGCTGCGCAGGCGGATGTTTTCCACCTCCAGTGCATCGAGGCGCTGGAGACGGGCCTCGTAGATGCGCTGGCGATCGCGCAGGCGCTGGTTCTCGCTGATCAGCTCGCGGCGGCTGGTCAGCGACTGATCGGTGAGGGTGGCCAGCTGATCGGGCAGTCCGGCGATCAGGCGTACCGGATGGACCGCGGCGGAGAGGGTCTGCCGCGCCGGCTCCAGCAGCCCCTGGTGATGATCGATGGCGAGAAGCGCGACCGACAGCAGGGCCAGCAGCACGAACCGTGCTGTGGTCGATGGAGCCTGTGTGAATAGCGGTTTGATGGCCTGGCGTCCTCCGGCGAATCGCGTAATGCCAAAAGCCTAGCGGGCGCCCCGTCGAGCCCTCAAGCGCCAGTGCCTTTGGCCGGACCCGACGGGTCTACTCGCTGGTGAACAGGTCAGCGCCCTTCTCGTCCATCAGCTCCAGGGCCCGACCACCGCCCCGCGCCACCGAGGTCAGCGGATCCTCGGCGATGACCACCGGCAGGCCGGTCTCCTCCATCAGCAGTCGATCGATGTTGCGTAGCAGGGCGCCCCCGCCGGTGAGCACGATGCCGCGTTCGGCGACGTCGGCGCCCAGCTCGGGAGGGGTCTGCTCCAGGGCCGTCTTGACCGCGCCGACGATGCCGGAGAGCGGCTCCTGCAGGGCCTCGAGCATTTCATTGCTGTTGAGCGTGAAACTGCGCGGGATGCCCTGGGCGAGATTGCGACCCTTGATCTCGAGCTCGCGGACCTCGTTGCCGGGAAAGGCCTGGCCGATTTCGTGCTTGATGCGCTCGGCGGTGGCCTCGCCGATGAGGATGCCGTAGTTGCGGCGCACATAGTTGACGATCGCCTCGTCGAACCGATCGCCACCGATCCGCACCGAGGCCGAGTAGACGATGCCGTTCAGCGACAGGACCGCCACTTCGGAGGTCCCGCCGCCGATGTCGAGGACCATGGAGCCGCGGGCCTCGCCGACCGGCATGTTGGCGCCGATGGCGGCGGCCATCGGCTCCTCAATCAGATACACCTCGCGGGCGCCGGCGCCGGCCGCCGATTCGCGGATGGCGCGACGCTCAACCTGGGTGGAGCCGCAGGGCACGCAGACAAGGACGCGCGGGCTGGGCCGGAAGAAGCGCGCCTCATGCACCTTCTTGATGAAGTACTGGAGCATCTTCTCGGTGACGGTGAAGTCGGCGATGACGCCGTCCTTCAGTGGCCGGATCGCCTTGATGGTGCCGGGGGTCCGGCCGAGCATGAGCTTGGCCTCGCGCCCGACGGCGGCGATGGTCTTGGGGCCTCCATCGCGGTCCTGCCGGATCGCCACCACGGACGGCTCATCGAGCAGGATGGACTGCCCGCGGGAGTAGATCAGCGTATTGGCGGTGCCGAGATCGATCGAAAGATCGTTGGAGAAAATGCCCCGTATGCCCTTGAACATGAAGAAATCCAGACGAGTGGGAAAGATTCGCTAATCTATCAACCGCCGGGGGTTTGGGCAAGCAGGTCGGTGTGGTAGCTTAAGCCGCTTGATGCTTGATTCCCGAGGTGATCCCGCATGCCCATCGACGCCGATGAAGTGGCGCAGATCGCGCATCTGGCCCGGCTGGCCGTCAATGCCGAAGACAGCCAGGCCCACGCGCAGAACCTGTCCGAGATCCTCGCCTTCGTCGAGCGGCTCGGCGCTGTCGACACGAGCGGGGTGGAGCCGCTTGCCCATCCGCTGGAGATGACCCAGCGGCTGCGTCCCGACGAGGTCAGTGAAGAAGACCAGCGTGAGCGCTTCCAGGCCATCGCGCCGCTGACCGAGGACGGTCATTACCTCGTCCCGCGCGTCATCGAGTAATCCCGCCCGACAGGGCCACGGCTCAGGATTCGACCGACCATGCATGACCGGACCATTGCCGAACTCGGCGCGGCGCTCGAGCGCGGCGAGTGTTCCAGCGTCGAGCTCACCCGCTCGACGCTCAAGGCCATCGAGCAGGCCACCGAACTCAACGCCTTCATCACGCTGACGCCCGAGACCGCAATGGCCGAGGCTGAGGCGGCGGATGCCGCCCGCGCCCGCGGCGAGGCGGGCCCCCTGACCGGCGTGCCCATCGCCCACAAGGACATCTTCTGCACCGAGGGCGTCCGGACGAGCTGCGCCAGCCGCATGCTGGACCGGTTCGTGCCCCCCTATGACGCCTTCGTGGTGAGCCAGCTGCGGGCCGCCGGCGCGGTCAGCGTGGGCAAGACCAATATGGATGAGTTCGCCATGGGCTCGTCCAATGAAACGAGCTGGTACGGGGCCGCGCGCAATCCATGGGACATCGGCACCGTGCCCGGCGGCTCATCGGGGGGCTCGGCGGCGGCGGTCGCCGCGCGTCTGGTGCCCGGAGCGACCGGTACCGACACCGGTGGCTCCATCCGTCAGCCCGCCGCGCTCACTGGGATCAGCGGCCTCAAGCCCACCTACGGACGGGTGTCCCGCTACGGGATGATCGCCTTCGCCTCCAGTCTCGATCAGGCCGGGCCGATGGCGACCACCGCGGAGGATCTGGCGATCCTGCTGCAGGCGATGGCCGGGTTCGATCGCCGGGATTCGACCTGTGTGGATCGGCCGGTGCCGGATTATCGCGCGGCGCTCGGCGATGGCGGTCTGCGGGGGCTGCGGGTTGGCCTGCCCCGGGAGTATTTCGAGGCGGATGGCGTTGACAGCGAGGTGACCCGGGCCGTCGAGGCCGCGGTGGACGCCCTGCGCGAAGCAGGCGCGGAGATCCGCGGGATCTCCCTGCCCAACACCAGCCTGGCGGTTCCCGTCTACTATGTGATCGCCCCGGCGGAGGCCTCGTCCAACCTGTCGCGCTTCGACGGGGTGCGCTACGGCCATCGCTGTGACGACCCGGCCGACCTTGAGGACCTCTACAAGCGCAGCCGCGGGGAGGGTTTCGGTGAAGAGGTCAAGCGCCGGATCATGGTGGGCACCTATGCGCTGTCGGCCGGTTACTACGACGCCTATTATCTCAAGGCACAGCAGGTCCGGCGGATGATCCGCGACGATTTCGCCCGGGCGTTTGATGAGGTGGATGTCATCGCCGGCCCCACGGCGCCGTCCACGGCCTTCGCACTGGGCGCCAAGTCGGATGACCCGGTCCAGATGTATCTCTCGGATATCTTCACCATCGCCGTCAACCTGGCCGGGCTGCCGGCGCTGTCCGTCCCCGCCGGCTTTGGTGGCGGGCGGCCGGTGGGGCTTCAGCTCATCGGCAATCATTTCGACGAGGCGCGCCTGCTCGGCGCCGCCCACGGCTACCAGCAGCTTACCGACTGGCACACGCGGCGGCCGTCGCTGGAGGGATAGCGGATCATGCAATGGGAAGCAGTCATCGGCCTGGAGCTGCATGCGCAGCTGGCCACGCGCACCAAGATCTTCTCCGGGGCCTCCACCGCCTATGGAGCGGAGGCCAACACGCAGGCGTGCGCCATCGATCTCGGCATGCCCGGCATGCTGCCGGTACTCAACGAGCGGGCGGTGCGCTTCGCCGTGCGTCTGGGCCTGGCGCTGGACGCCGAAGTGGCGGGTCGCTCGGTATTCGCCCGCAAGAATTACTTCTACCCGGACCTGCCCAAGGGCTACCAGATCTCTCAGTACGAGATTCCGGTGGTGGGTACCGGGCATCTGGACATCGAGCTCGAGGATGGCAGCCGCAAGCGTATCGGCGTGACACGGGCGCATCTCGAGGAGGATGCCGGCAAGAGCCTGCATGAGGGCTTTGCCGGCATGAGTGGCATTGATCTCAACCGCGCCGGCACCCCGCTGCTGGAGATCGTCTCCGAGCCCGAGCTGCGCTCGGCGAAGGAGGCGGTGGCCTACATGAAGAAGATGCACTCGCTGGTGCGCTATCTGGGCATCTGTGATGGCAACATGCAGGAGGGCAGCTTCCGCTGCGACGCCAACGTCTCGGTGCGGCCGGTGGGGCAGCTCGAGTTCGGTACCCGGGCCGAGCTCAAGAACCTCAATTCCTTCCGCTTCGTCGAACGGGCGATCAATTTCGAGATCGAGCGTCAGATCGAGCTCATCGAGGACGGCGGCACGGTCGTGCAGGAGACCCGGCTGTTCGACCCCGACCGTGGCGAGACGCGATCCATGCGGGGTAAGGAAGAGGCCCACGACTACCGCTATTTCCCTGATCCGGACCTGCTGCCGCTGGAGATCACGCCGGCGTTCATCGACGAGGTGCGCGCCGAACTGCCGGAGCTGCCCGATGCCAAGCGGGCGCGCTTCGCCAGTAACTATGGCCTGCCCGATTACGACGCCGGTGTGCTGACAAGTTCGCGAGAACTGGCGGATTACTTCGAGGCGGTGGCCTCCGGCTGCGGCGATGCCAAGCTGGCGGCCAACTGGGTGATGGGCGAGTTCTCCGGCGCGCTCAACAAGGCCGGGCTCGACATCATTGACAGCCCCGTGGATGCCGAGTCGCTGGCGGGGCTGCTGCGCCGCATCGTCGACGAAACCATCTCCGGCAAGATCGCCAAGGAGGTCTTCGAGGCCATGTGGCAGGGCGAGGGCGATGCCGATGCCGTGATCGCTGACCGTGGCCTTGAGCAGGTCACGGACAGCGCCGCCATCGAGGCCATGGTGGACGAGGCCATTGCCGCCAATCCGCAGCAGCTTGAACAGTATCGGGCCGGCAAGACCAAGCTGATGGGCTTTTTCGTCGGCCAGGTGATGAAGGCATCCGGTGGCAAGGCCAACCCGCAGCAGGTCAACGAGATCCTCAGACAGCGGCTGGATGGGTGAATCGGGCATGAGCGACCGGCTTCACCGCTTTCTGTTCGAGCATGCCGATGTCCGTGGCGAGGTGGTGCAGCTGGATGATGCCTTCGCCGAGATCGTCCGGCGTACCGACCATGAGCCGGCGGTGGTGCGCCTGATCGGCGAGGGACTGGCCGCGGTGGCGCTGCTTGCCGCCACGCTCAAGTACCCCTGTGCCCTGACCCTCCAGCTCCAGGCCCGGGGTCCATTGACCCTGCTGCTGGTACAGGCGGCCAGCGACGGCTCGTTGCGGGCCATGGCCCATGCCCGGCAGCCGGTGCCCGATGATGCCCCGCTGGATGCCCAGGCCAGCGATGGGACGCTGGCCATCACCATTGAGCCGGAGTCCGGTGGTGAGCGCTATCAAGGCGTGGTGGACCTGGCCGGTGGCAGCCTGTCGGCCGCGCTGGAGCACTACTTCCGTGAATCCGAACAGCTGCTGACCCGGGTCTGGCTTTCCGCCCGGGAGGATCACGCCGCCGGCATGCTGATCCAGCGTCTGCCGGCCAGTGAGGTGGCCGGTGGCGACGCCGACGCCTGGTCGCGGGCCGAGCAGCTCGCCGCCACCATCACCGGCCATGAGCTCCGCGAACTGGCGCCGGGCGAGGTGATCCGGCGTCTGTTCCACGAGGAGGACATCCGTCTGTTCGACCCGATGCCGTTTCGCTTCCGCTGCCGGTGCTCGCGGGAACGGGTGGCGGCCATGCTGCAGGGGCTGGGCGAGCAGGAGATGCGCGAGATTCTGGAGGAGCAGGGCCAGGTTGAGGTCCACTGCGATTTCTGCAACGAGCCCTATCGCTTCGATGCCGTGGATATCGAGGCGCTTTTCACCGATCCCGCCGTCCGGTCACCGGACAGTGGCGAGTCTCACTGACCGGCGGGCACACCACAGACGGGACACTGCGGATCGCGACGCAGGCTGAGTCGCCGCCACTGCTGGGTCAGGGCATCCACGACCAGCAGCCGACCGGCCAGGGATTCGCCTAGCCCGGTCACGACTTTCACCGCTTCCACGGCCTGCAGGCTGCCGATGACACCGGTGAGCGGGCCCAGTACGCCGGTCTCGCTGCAGCTCTGTGCCTCCTCGCCGATGTCGGCATAGACGCAGCGATAGCAGGGGCCTCCCTGGTCAGGCCGGAAGACCGCCACCTGGCCGTCCATGCCGATCACCGCCCCGGACACCAGCGGCCGACCGGCGGCCACGCAGGCGGCATTGACGGCGAAGCGGGTGGCGAAGTTGTCCGATCCGTCGATGACGATATCCACGGCCTGCACGACTGTGACGAGATGGTCGGTGGTCAGCCGCTCCGCCAGCGTGTCAACGGTCACCTCCGGGTTGAGCGCGGCGATCCGGTCGCGGGCGGAATCGGTCTTCAGGTGGCCCAGATCGTCGGTGCCGTGGATGATCTGGCGTTGCAGGTTGGTCAGCTCAACGCGGTCGAAGTCGGCCAGGACCAGGTGCCCCAGGCCGGCGGCGGCGAGGTAGAGCGCCACCGGTGAGCCCAGTCCGCCGAGACCGACGACCAGGGCGCGGCTGGCCAGCAGCTGTTCCTGCCCGGCCAGGTCCAGTCCCGGCACCATGATCTGCCGGCTGTAGCGGATGAGCTGATCGTCGTTCATGCCGGGTGCTCCAGAACGCCGCCGGTCACGCGCTCATGGCCGGCCAGGTCGAAACGGCTCTCGATGCCGCTGAACCCCTGCGCCGCCAGCCGGTCCCGGATCGCGGGAGCCTGGCGGTGGCCATGCTCGAGCCAGATCCTGCCGCCGGGGCGGAGGTGGCGCGGCGCCGCGGCGATGATGGTATCGAGCGCCTCCAGGCCGTCCGCGCCCGCCCGAAGGGCGCCGCGCGGCTCGAAGCGTGCGTCGTCGCGGTCCGGCTCCGGTTCGTGGTCGGCGATGTAGGGTGGGTTGGAGACGATCAGCCCGTAGCGGTCCGTCGTCACCGGGCCGTACCAGTCGCCCGCCAGGAAGCGGATCGATGTGATGCCCAGGGCGTCGGCGTTACCGCGGGCCACGGCGAGCGCCCCGCGCGATCGGTCGACGGCGTCGATCCGGGTATCCGGCCAGGCGCGGGCGAGGGCGATGGCGATACAGCCACTGCCGGTGCCCAGTTCCAGTACCCGGTCGGTGGGCTGCTCGAGGGCCGCCTCCACCAGGTGCTCGGTTTCGGGCCGGGGGATGAGAACCGCCGGCGTGATCGTCAGCTCGAAGTCCATGAACGCCCGGCGACCCAGCAGATAGGCCACCGGCTCGCCGGCCCGGCGACGCGCCATACTGCGCCGGAAACGCTGCCAGGCGGCGGCGTCGAGCGGGGTCTCGGGCCAGGCACGCAGCTGCACCGGATCGAGGTCGGTGGCGGCGGCGAGCAGGCAGTCGGTGTCGATCGCCGCGCTGGGGCTCGTGGCGGCAAGCTGATCGATCCCCCAGCGCCGGGCCTCGGCCAGCGTGGCGGGTTTCATCACTTCAGGCCGGCGGCCCGCAGGTTGATGGCCCGTTCCTCGAGCATGACCGGGATGCCGTCGTCGACGCGGTAGACGCGTTCTTCGTTGGCGGTGATCAGTCCCTCGTCGAGGGGCGTATCCACCGGCGTCTCGTCCTGATAGTGCACCGCGCCCTCGGCGATGCGCTCATTGAGCGATTTCAGCTCCGCACGGGCGAGTGTCCGGACCGGCTGCTTGGTCACCGGGCAGCAGAGGACGTCCAGCAGTTTACGGTCAATGGCCATGGCGACTCGGCTGATTGGGGTTGATACGTAGGATATCAGACTGCCGGATCGGCAGTCCCTGGCGTGGAGAAATTCGCCCGCCCGGGCTACCATAAACGGACGATCTGCCAATTGAACTCCGGTTTTGGAAAACGCCATGAGTGAAGCGCCCATCGACAATCTGAACGTCCTTGCCCAGGAGCCCCTGCCCACGCCGATGGAGATCAAGACAAGGCAGCCGCTCTCCGAGCGCGGTCGCGAGACGGTGGAGGCCGGCCGGAAAGCCGTGGAGGCCATCCTCGACGGTCAGGATCACCGCCTGCTGGTCGTGGTGGGACCCTGCTCCATCCACGATGTGGAGGCGGCCAAGGACTACGCGCGGCGCCTGAAGGCCCTGCATGACGAACTGCAGGACTCGCTGTTCATCGTCATGCGCGTGTACTTCGAGAAGCCCCGGACCACGGTGGGCTGGAAGGGACTGATCAACGACCCCTACATGGATGACAGCTTCGACATCGAGGAAGGGCTCGGTCGGGCCCGCGATCTGCTGCTCTATCTCGCCGAGCTGGGTCTGCCCGCCGGGACGGAGGCGCTCGATCCGATCACGCCGCAGTACCTCGGCGACCTGATCAGCTGGACGGCGATTGGTGCGCGGACCACCGAGTCGCAGACCCATCGCGAGATGGCCAGCGGCCTGTCCACTGCCGTGGGTTTCAAGAATGGCACCGACGGCAGCCTGGATGTGGCGATCAATGCGATGCGCTCGGCGTCGAGTCCCCATAGTTTTCTGGGCATCACCCAGCAGGACGGGCGCTCGGCGATCATCCGGACCGCCGGCAACCGCTATGGACATGTGGTGCTCCGTGGTGGGGATCAGCCCAATTACGATTCGGTGAGCATCGCCCTCTGCGAGAAGGCCCTGGCCGATGCCGGCCTGTCGGCCCGGCTGATGGTGGACTGCAGCCATGCCAATTCCAGCAAGGATCCCGGCCTGCAGCCGCTGGTCATGGAGAACCTGGTCAACCAGATCATTGAGGGCAACCGCTCGATTGTCTCGGTGATGATCGAGAGTAATATCGGTTGGGGCAACCAGAAACTCGGGGACGATCCGGCCGCTCTGGATTATGGCGTGTCCATCACCGATGGCTGCATCGACTGGGAAACCACCGAGCGTGTGCTCCGGGATGCCGCTGGCAGACTGTCCCAGCCGCTGCTCGCGCGGACCGGTTGAGGGCAGGGAAGAAATTGGGGCTTGACCGTTGCGACGGCGAAGGGTTGAATCAGCCCTCGACCTAACGGAGGTGCACTATGACCGACAAGGCTTCACTGCCCGTTCGGGGGATCGACCCCTACCAGCCCGCAGAGGGCGAAGAGTACATGAACGAGGCTCAACTGGCGCATTTTCAGGCCATCCTCGAGGCATGGAAACGGCAGCTGCAGGAAGAGGTGGAGCGCACGGTCAGCCACATGCGTGATGACGCGAATCATTATGCGGATCCGGCCGACCGCGCCACTCAGGAGGAGGAGTTCGCCCTGGAACTCCGCACCCGGGACCGGGAGCGCAAGCTGATCCGCAAGATTGACCAGACCATGGAGCGCATCCGCAAGGATGATTACGGTTTCTGCGACCAGTGCGGTGTGGAAATCGGGCTGCGACGGCTCGAGGCCCGGCCCACGGCCACGCTTTGCGTGGACTGCAAGACGCTTGAGGAAATCCGCGAGAAACAGCGGGTCGCCTGACCCGGGAAGCTCTGCCAGCGGGGCGGCATGATGCCGCTCCCGCGCCTCGCCTAGCCTTCGGCCGCCAGCGCGGCCAGCTGATCCGCCTGGTACTCGCTGATCAGCGGCTCAATCACCACGTCCAGATTGCCCATCAGTACATCCTCGAGCTTGTAGAGCGTCAGATTGATCCGATGATCGGTGACCCGGCCCTGCGGAAAGTTGTAGGTCCGGATGCGCTCCGAGCGATCGCCACTGCCGACCAGCAGGCGGCGGGTTTCCGTGCGTTCCGCCACGGCGGCGTCACGCTGCTGGTCCATGAGCCGGGCCTGCAGCAGTGACAGCGCCTTGGCGCGATTCTTATGCTGCGAGCGCTCCTCCTGGCACTCGACGACCACTCCGGTGGGCAGGTGCGTGACACGCACGGCCGAATCGGTCTTGTTGACATGCTGTCCGCCGGCACCGGAGGCCCGGAAGGTATCGATGCGAAGGTCCGACGGGTTGACGTCAATCTCATCCAGGGCCTCGGCCTCGGGCAGGACCGCGACGGTGCAGGCGGACGTGTGGATGCGGCCCTGGGACTCGGTCGCCGGGACGCGCTGCACACGATGGGCGCCGGACTCGAACTTGAGCCGCGAGTACACCCCCTGGCCGTCAACCCGTGCCACCACCTCCCGGTAACCGCCCTGTTCGCCGTGGCTCTCGCTCAGGATTTCCGTGCGCCAGCCCTGCTGTTCGGCGTAGCGCAGGTACATGCGCAGTAGATCGCCGGCGAACAGCGCTGCCTCATCACCGCCGGTGCCCGCCCGGATCTCCAGGAAGGTGTTGCGCGCATCGTGGGGATCCTCGGGGATCATCAGGACCTTGAGCGCCTGCTCGAGATGCACGAGACGCTCCCGCGCATCAGCGGCCTCATCCTCGGCGAGCGCCCGCATGTCGGCATCGCCCTCGGCCGCCATTTCCTCGGCGGTGGTCAGGTCCGCCTCGGCGGCCTCGAATTCACCCAGGGTGCGGGCCACCGGCTCCAGCCTGGCATACTCGCGGGACAGGCGGGTGAACGTGGCCGAATCACCAATGACGTCGGGATCGGCGAGCAGCTGTTCGATTTCCTCGTGCCGCTCCACCAGATTGTGGAGTTTGCGGCGCAGGTTGTCATTCATTCGTTCTCGTCGTCTCTGCGGTCGTCGAGGCCCAGCAGGCGATGGCTCTCCCGGATGGTCTCCGGATCGCCGCTGCGGGCTGCCTCGCGCAGCCCCAGCGTGGGCAGATGCAACAGCTTGCGGGTCAGTCGGTGGGCGAGGGCCTCGAGCACCTGCTCCGGCGGCTGCCCGGCGTTGAGTTGTCGGCGTGCCTGGTCCAGTGCGTAGTCGCGCTGACGCTCGCCGTGCTGGCGATAACGGCGGATGGCGCTGACCGCATCCAGCGTCCGCACCCAGTCCATGAACCGGTCGGCCTGCCCGGCCACCAGACGCTCGGCCTCATCGGCGGCCGCCGCCCGCGATTGCCGGTTGCGGTCGATCACATCGCGCAGGTCATCGACAGTGTACAGATAGATGTCGTCCAGATCCTCGACGCGGGGTTCGATGTCGCGGGGAACGGCCAGATCGGCCATGAAGACCGGGCGGTGGCGACGTGCCTTGAGGCTTCTGCGTACCGCATCGCGGCGCAGGATGGGTTCGGTGCTCGCCGTACAGGAGATCACGATGTCCGCGTCCGGCAGGTTGCCTTCCAGTTCATCCAGGCCGATGGCCCGGCCACTGCAGAGCGCCGCCACCATTTCAGCCCGGTCGCGGCTGCGATTGGCCACCATCAGGCCGCCCATGCCCTGTTCCCGGAAGTGTCTCGCGGTGAGTTCGATCATTTCGCCGGCACCGATCAGCAGCGCGTGGCGCTCGCCCAGATCCCCGAAGATCTGACGGGCGAGGGTGACCGCGACGAACGCCACGGAGACCGGGTGGGCACCGATGTCCGTCTCGGTCCGTACGCGCTTGGCCACCGAGAAGGCATGCTGGAAGAGCCGGTCGAGGATCTGGCCGAGGAGCCCGGCCCGGGACGCCGAGTGATAGGCGAGCTTGGCCTGCCCCAATATCTGCGGCTCGCCGAGCACCAGCGAATCGAGGCCGGCGGCAACCCGCAACAGATGGATGATGGCGTCGCGGCCCTCGAGGGTGTACAGATAATCGCTGAGACCATCATGGGGCAGCCCGTGCTCGCTCTCCAGCCATCGCTGGAGAATTGCCGGCGTCGCCTCGAGCGCCAGTACCGCGTAGATTTCCGTGCGGTTGCAGGTGGACAGCACGGCGGCCTCCCGCACGCCCGGTCTGTCCGCAAGGGCAGTCAGGGCGGCGTCCAGCCGATCGGCCGGAAACACCACCTGCTCCCGCACGGCAAGCGGCGCTGACTTGTGATTGAGGCCCAGGCTGACGACAGGCATCGGGATCCGATTGAGTGGAAAGTGGCAGATTGTAGGGCAGCACCGCTGCAACACAAGTATAGTAAGGCCTTGATGATCAGGTTCGCTAACAGCAAGCCGCAGCGGCCGACCGCGGTCCGATGCCCCGGCGCGCGGATCTGGCCATTGCTGATGGCAGGGCTGCTGGCGGCCTGTGTGCCCATGGCCGGTGACGACGTTCCTGTGGCGGAGCGTGCCGACACCCGATTGGCCGTGTCCGCCGATCCCGTCGCCGGGGAAGTCGAATCGCCCATGCACCGGATCATGGCAGCCGAGCTGGCCGCCGTGCGGGGGCGTTTCGAGCGTGCCAGTGCGCTGTATGCCGAGGCGGCCGATCGGATTCGTGATCCCGAGGTGATGGCCCGCGCCGTGCAGATCGCACTGCGCGCCGATCAGCCCGATCAGGCGATCCGGCTGGCGCAGCGTTGGGTGGAACTGGCCCCGGGGAGCGTTGAGGCGAAGCAGCTGCTCGGCGTGATGCAGCTGCGCGCCGGACAGATGGATGCAGCCATGCAGACCCTGCTGGACAGTCTGCCCCCACCCGGCCCGGACCGTGACCCGGCGATTGCCAGATTAGGCGGATTGCTGCTGGATGGCGCGCTGCCGCCTGACGTCATCAAGGTCATGCAGGCCATCGCCCGCGCCGCACCGCGGTCGGAGGCGGCAAAGCTCGCGTTGGCCCGGCTTGCTCTGACAAGGGGTGAGCCGGCCATTGCGCTCGGGGCGGTGGATGACGCGCTGGCGGAGCGGCCCGGCTGGGTGAGCGCACGGCTCCTGCGCGCCGACGCGCTGCTGGCCCTCGGTCGTCCGGACGCCGCCGTCGCCATCTTCGAAGATCTGCTGGAGGACTCGGCTGGCAATCATGCCCTGCGGCGCGACTATGCACGAACCCTGCTGGATCTCGGCCGGGACGGTGAGGCGCTGGTGCAGTATCGCGACCTCGTGACCGCCGGTGCCACGCATCCGCAGCTGCTCAGTACGGCCGCTCTGCTCGCCATGCAGGCCGGCGACGACGCGCTGGCGCTGGAGGCCCTGCGACGCCTGCGCCGCGCGAACCCCGGCTTCCGTGCCCGGAGCCTGCTGCTGGAGGGCGGGCTGCTGCGTCGTGCCGACCGACTCGGGGAGAGTCTGGCGGTCTTCAACCGCGGCCTGCGGGACTACCCGGCGAACACGGAGCTGCGCTACGGGCGGGCCATGACCCGGATCATGGACGGCGATATCGAGGGGGGCGAGGCCGACCTGCGGCGGATTCTGCGGGACGATCCCGACGATGCCCGTGCGCTCAACGCACTGGGCTATACCCTGGTGGATCAGACCGACCGCATTGCCGAGGGAGCGGCGTTGATCGAGCGGGCCTATGCCATCGAACCGGATGACCCCGCCATCATCGACAGCATGGGCTGGGCCGCCTATCGGCAGGGCGATCCGGCACGTGCCCTCGGTTATCTGCGGCGTGCTCATAAGCTGACCGACGGCGATGCCGAGATCGCCGCCCACCTCGGGGAAGTGCTCTGGGTGCTGGGCCGCCGCGAAGCGGCCCGCGATGTCTGGTCGCAGGCCGCCGCGGCCGATGCCGATCACCCCGTCCTTCGGGAGACCCGGGAGCGTCTTGATCCATGATCGGGCCGGTCGAATGGCGCCGGGGACTGGTGGCCGCCCTTCTCACGGTGCTGCTGGCGGGGTGTGCCGTGCGCGCGCCACAACCGCCGGAGGCCGGCCGCACCGTGGCGGTCGGCGACTGGGATGCGCCGCCTGCGCCGGATGCGTGGGCGTTCAGCGGGCGCACGTCGCTGCGGCTCGCCGATGAGGGGGCGACCGCCTCGGTGTCTTGGGTGGAGGATGCGACGACTTACCGGATCGACCTCCGCGGGGTCCTCGGTGCCGGTAGCCTGCGCATCGTGGGCGACGAGGCGAGTGTGCGGCTGACCACCGCCGATGGGGAACGTTATGAGGCCGGCAGTGCCCGGGAGCTGGTCCGGGCAATCACCGGCTATGACCTGCCGGTGGGATTCCTGCGCCACTGGGTCACGGCGAGCCCTGTGCCATGGCTGGACGGCCAGGTCACGCTGGATGAGCGCGGCAGGCCCCGGCAGTTGCAACAGGACGGCTGGGAAGTGACATTCGATGGTTACCGCACGCTTGATGCGCATCGACTGCCCGGCCGGATCGGCGTGAACCATCGGGACATGGCCATCAGACTGGTGATCGGCGAGTGGCGGCTGCGCTGATGGGTCCAGTCTCCCGTGACTGGCCGGCGCCGGCCAAGATCAATCGCTTCCTGCACATCACCGGTCGGCGCGCCGATGGCTATCACGAGCTCCAGACGCTCTTTCAGTTCGTCGAGCCGGTGGACGGACTGGTCTTCGCGATGACGCCGGACGGCACCATACGGCGTGAGGGTGGGCTGCCGGGTCTGCCGCCCGAGTCCGACCTGGCGGTCCGCGCCGCGACGGTTCTCAGACATCAGACCGGCAGCGGGCCGGGTGTCCGGATTCAACTGGACAAGCGCATTCCCGCAGGGGGTGGGCTCGGCGGCGGCTCGTCAGACGCGGCCACCACGCTGGTGGCCCTCAATGAGCTCTGGGGCTGTGGTCTATCCACCGCCGAACTCGAGCAGATCGGCCTCGGCCTCGGTGCCGACGTGCCAGTCTTCGTGCGGGGGTTGGCCTGCTGGGCGGAGGGGGTCGGCGAGCGGCTTTCACCGCTCTCGGTCGATTGCCCCTGGATGGTCATCATCGATCCCGGGGTCTCTGTGGATACGCGGTCGGTGTTCACTGACACCAAATTGACACGCCATGGAGAGCGTATAACAATACGCGGCTTCGAAACCGGGGCGGCGAGAAATGACTGCGAACCGGTGGTGCGCCGGATTCATCCGGCAGTGGGGGAAGCACTGGATGCCCTGGCGGCATTCGGTCCATCCCGCCTGACGGGCACGGGGGGGTGCCTGTTCGCCACGTTCCAGCACAGGGCATCCGCCGAGCACGCCGCAGCGGGGGTCCGCGACCGTTGGAGCGCCTGGGTGACCCGGGCAATGAATCGCTCACCTCTGCTCGACCGCCTCGACGCCGAGAGGGCACGAACGACTGGGGCGTAGCCAAGCGGTAAGGCACGGGGTTTTGATCCCCGGATTCGCAGGTTCGAATCCTGCCGCCCCAGCCAATTTCCGACAGCCACCGCAGGGTGCCGCCGCCATGGAAAACGGAAGCATGATGGTGTTCTCGGGGAACGCCAATCCCGCACTGGCCCGATCCGTGGCCGCCCACCTCAAGATCCGCCTCGGTGACGCGCTGGTCACCAGTTTCAGCGACGGCGAAGTGCAGGTGGAGATCAACGAGCATGTCCGCGGGCATGACGTGTTCATCATCCAGCCGACCTGCCAGCCCACCAACGACAATCTCATGGAACTGCTGGTCATCGCCGATGCCCTGCGCCGATCCTCGGCCGCGCGCATCACCGCGGTGATCCCTTATTATGGCTATGCGCGGCAGGATCGCCGGCAGCGCTCGCAGCGGGTGCCGATCACGGCCAAGCTGGCGGCGGATATGATCACCACCGCCGGCATCAACCGGGTGATCACGGTGGATCTGCATGCCGACCAGATCCAGGGCTTTTTCAACATTCCGGTGGACAATGTCTATGCCTCGCCGGTTCTGCTGGGCGATATCTGGCGCCAGACGCATCCGGACAAGATCGTGGTCTCGCCGGATGTGGGCGGCGTGCTGCGGGCCCGGGCGGTGGCGCGGCGGCTTGACAATGCCGACCTGGCCATCATCGACAAGCGCCGGCCCCGGGCCAACGAGCTCGAGGTGATGAACATAATCGGTGATGTAGAGGACAAGACCTGCATCATCGTCGACGACATCATCGACACCGCCGGGACGCTCTGCCAGGCCGCCACGGCGCTCAAGGAGCGCGGCGCCGGCAAGGTCGTGGCCTACATCACCCATCCGGTGCTGTCGGGTCCGGCCATCGAGCGTATCGAGAACAGTCACCTGGACGAACTGGTGGTCACCGACAGTATCCCGCTGTCGGCGCCGGCCCGTGCCAGCGTAAGGATTCGCCAGCTTTCGCTGGCGGAAATGCTCGCCGAGACGATGCGGCGGGTGAACAACGACGAGTCGGTCAGCGAACTGTTCGTCGACTGACTGCCGTAACGCCCCTGGTCGCGGGGGCCATCATGGAGACAGACCGTAATGAGCGTTGAACTGAAACTGGATGCTACCGTTCGCGATGACCAGGGCAAGGGTGCGAGCCGCCGCCTGCGTCGTGCGAAGCGGATCCCGGGCATCCTCTATGGCGCCGGTAAGAAGCCGGTCGCGCTGACCTTTGACGAGGAGCAGATCCTGCGCCTGATGCGGGAGGAGGCCTTCTTCTCTCAGATCCTCGACGTCAAGGTGAAGGGCAAACGGACCGAAAAGGCCATTCTCAAGGACCTGCAGCGGCATCCCTTCAAGCCACTGGTCTCTCATCTCGACCTGCTGCGCATCAAGGCCGGCGAGAAGATGCGCCAGCATGTGCCCATCCACTTCCTCAACCAGGAGGATGCCGTGGGCGTGAAACAGGGCGGTGGCGTGGTCCACCACGATGCCATCGAGGTCGAGGTCGAGTGCCTGCCCGATGATCTGCCAGCCGCCATCGACGTGGACATCGCCGAACTCGAGGTGGGCAGCTCGCTGCACCTCTCCGAGATCATGGCGCCCGAGGGCGTGGTTTTCCCGGGGCTGGATCCGGAAACTGACCATGATCCGGTGCTGGTGAGCATCCACGCCCCGCGCAAGGCCGTCGAGGAGTCCGAAGAAGGCGCCGAAGAGGGCGGCGAGGCCGGTGGCGGAGAAGCCTCCGGCGAGTCGGAAGAGCAGGGCTGATCCCGGCGCGGTGTCCATGCGGACATGACCACGGCGGCGATCAGGCTGGTCGTCGGCCTCGGCAATCCGGGGCCGAAGTATACGGGAACCCGGCATAACGCCGGGTTCTGGTTTGTTGAGGCCCTGGCCGACCGGGCTGGCGTCGCGTTGCGCATGGAGCGCAAGTTCCAGGGGGTGGCGGGCCGCTGGCGGGAAGGGGAGGCCGACGTGCATCTGCTCTGTCCCACCACCTACATGAACCACAGCGGTCGTGCCGTCGCCGCGCTGGCGAATTTCCACCGCATTCCTCCGGAGGCGATCCTGGTGGTGCATGATGAGATCGATCTCCCGCCGGGTGTCGTCCGCCTCAAGCAGGGGGGCGGACACGGAGGGCATAACGGACTGCGGGATATCGTGGCTGCCCTCGGCACCCGGGCATTCGCCCGCCTGCGGCTGGGTGTCGGCCATCCGGGCAGCAGCGACCGGGTGATTCCCTACGTCCTTCATGCGCCGGGCCGGGGTGAGCGGGCCGACATAGACGCCGCGGTTGCCGCAGCCCTGGATGTGATGCCTCTGCTCGCCGCCGGCGATTGGGACCGGGCCCAGCAACAGTTGCACACGAGAGACTGAGGACACAGTCCATGGGATTCAAATGCGGTATCGTCGGGCTCCCCAACGTGGGTAAGTCGACGCTCTTCAACGCCCTGACACAGAACGAGATTCCGGCGGAGAACTATCCGTTCTGCACCATCGACCCCAATGTGGGCATCGTGCCGGTACCGGACCGGCGGCTCGATCGGCTGGCCGAACTGGCCAGGCCCGAGAGCGTCATCCCGACGACGATGGAGTTCGTCGACATCGCCGGTCTGGTGGCGGGGGCGTCACGCGGCGAGGGGCTGGGGAACCAGTTCCTCGCCAACATCCGCGAGACCGATGCCATCGCCCATGTGGTGCGCTGTTTCGAGAGCCAGGATGTGCACCATGTCGAGGGACGGGTGGATCCGATCGAGGATATCGAGACGATCAACACGGAGCTGCTCCTCGCCGACATGGACACGGTCGAGAAGGCGCTGGATCGCTACGCGCGGCGGGCCAAGTCGGCGGACAAGGCGGCCATCGCCACCCGCGACGCACTCAAGGCCATGGCGGCAGCGCTGGACGAGGGCACGCCGGTCAGGGCGCAGACGCTGGACGACACCGGGGAGGCGGTCCTGCGGGAGCTGCACCTGCTGACGGCCAAGCCCGTGCTCTATGTCGCCAATGTCAACGAGGAAGGCCTGACCGAGAATGCCCAGCTGGCGGCCGTCGAGGGCCTGGCGGAGCGCGAGGGCGCGCTGGTGGTGCCGCTCTGTGCCGCCATCGAGGCCGAGCTCGCCCAGCTCGACTCCGATGAACAGGGCGAGCTGCTGGCTGCCTATGAGCTCAACGAGCCCGGTCTGAACCGCCTTATCCGCACCGGCTATGCCCTGCTGGATCTGCTGACGTTTTTCACCGCCGGGCCGAAAGAGGTCCGGGCCTGGACCGTGCGCTGCGGCGCCACAGCACCCCAGGCGGCCGGCCGCATCCATACCGATTTCGAGCGCGGCTTCATCCGGGCCGAGGTCATCGGCTTCGAGGATTACGTCCGCGCGGGCAGCGAACAGGCCGCCAAGGAGCAGGGGCTGATGCGTCTCGAGGGCAAGGACTACGTCATGCGCGAGGGTGATGTCTGCCACTTCCGCTTCAATGTCTGAACGCGGGATTTGACAGCGCTGCCGCGGCTCTGGATACTTCCTGTCCTCGCCTGAATGGCTACGTAGCTCAGCTGGTTAGAGCACATCACTCATAATGATGGGGTCGGTGGTTCGAATCCACCCGTAGCCACCATACTTTCCTTTTCCGCTGTCTGGTACGGGTCCCTGACCGGTCCGGTTACTACGTCTGAAACTGCCGTCCAAACAGGCACTTGAGGGTCTCTCCCCGGTCTGACTCTGCGTCATCACAAGCGTGGAGGGAAGACTGCATGAAAACTCGTGCAACCATGCCGGCACTTCTGCTGGCGGGAACGATGGCCATGGCCGGCACCAGCGCCGCCGAGGCGAATATCGTCAAGGAAGCCTACCTGGGGGCGGGGGTCATGCCCTGGTCCTACGAGGGCTCCGGCGAGGATGTCGACGCCATCGGCGGCCGGCTCGTTGGCGGCGTCATGTTCAACGATTACCTGGGTGTCGAGGCGCACTTCGGCTGGATGGGCGAGGATGATTCGGGTAATGACCGGACCGTGGAGCTGGATTCGGTGGACAGTGTCCTGCTGCGGCTCAACCGGCCGCTGAACGAGACCTTCGACGTCTATGCCCTCGCGGGTTTTTCATCGGTGCGTATGGTGCTGCGGCCATTCACCATCGCCGGCACCGACGAAGCCCCCTCGGATTCGGGGGTGAGTTTCGGGGCGGGCAGCCAGTTCCGCTTCGCCGAGGATTTCTCGGTGGCCGTGGATGCGGTGAGCTATCTGAGCGAGCCGGACTACGACTTCATGGCGGTCAGCGCATCCCTGCGCTGGCATTTCTGAGGCGGGATGAAAGAAAGGATGCGGTCACGCCCGATGAACAAGGTGTGACCGACTGATTCCTCTAGCGACCGACCGTGACCTCGACATTCAGTCCATCACCGTGCTGACGGACGGCCACCCCTGTCCGTGTCCCCGGCTGCTGCTCCACCCGCGCGTTATTGATATCGCCGACCTGCTGGATGGCAGCTGCCTGCGGAACCCAGCCGAACTGCATGATGCGGGCATCGTTGCCACTGCCCTGTTGATCAATCAGCGCTTCATGACCCCAGCCGCGCTGCAGGATGCCGGCGTGATTGGCATCGCCCTGCTGGTTGATGGCGGCCTCGTGCCACAGGCCCTGCTGATCGATGCCGGCCCGGTTGCCGCTGCCGTTGTGTGCGGTCGGTGTCAGTTCCGGCGCCGCCAGATCGTTGAGGGGGGAGGCGGAGGTGAACGTCCAGGGCCCGGCGCCCAGCAGCGCGGCGAGGAGTGTGCTGTACGCCAGTCGGGAAAGGCTTTTCATACCGTGATCTCCTGTCGGTTTGGGCGGTTGGGCCGGCCTAGTGGGTCATCACCCAGGCACCGCTCATGGGATAGGTTTCGCGCACCTGAAGGGGGGCGGCGCCATCGGGTTCCACATCGAGGCTTACATCGATGCGGCGTGGATCCGTTGTCGAGAGACTGATCCGGGCGAGCGTCGTCGGACTGGAATCGATCTGCGCCCGACTGCTGTCGCGGCTGCGTGTGGTCCCGGCATCGCTCACCGACTCAATCACCAGGGCATACCGGGCGGTCATCGGCCGTGGTGCGACGGCGTGTGCGCTGATCGTGACGGTCTGTCCGTGTTCGTCGAATTCCACCCAGGCGCGGATGGGCGGATCGTTGTCGGCATCCGCCATGCCGGGCTGGATGCCCACCAGGGTGATCAGGCCGAGGGCGAGCGGGGCGAGGATTGAGTGACTCTGGGGCATGGGGCTGACTCCGCGGTAGGAGGGACCCGCCACCGGGTGGCGGGTCATCCAATGCTCAGCCCCTCAGCGGGCCGACTGATTGATCGAGGCGGTGTGACCCACCCCGTCCTGGGTCACCTGAGCCATGTTGCCGCGATCCCGCTGGGTCACTTCGGCATAATGGTATGAGCCGCTCTGCAGAACATCGGTCATGTTGCCTCGGCCCTGCTGGTCGACGTTGGCGACACTCATGTAGGCGTCATCCTGAGCCACCATCAGGTCGTTTTCCCGGCCGCGCTGACGCAGTTCGGCGCGGTTGCCGCCCCAACCGGACTGCTCCAGCGTGAGCTCATTCATCCGGCCACGCTGATCCACATCAGCATAGTTGCCCCAGTCCTCCTGGGTGATGGTGATGCTGCCATTGCGGCCGCGCTGGGTGACATCCGAGGTGTTCGACCAGCCGTCCTGGTTGATCTCCACCATGCCATCGCGGCCACGCCGGTCGATCATGGCCTCGTTCCAGCCGCCGCCGGTCTGGTTGATCGTGGTCTCGTTACCGCGGCCCTCCTGCTCGATGGAGGCTTCCTGCTGATAACCGCGCTGGAAGATGGTTGCATCCAGCTCCCGGCCATCCTGCTCGATGCTCGCGTCATGGTCGACGCCGTCCTGGTCGATGGTGGCCATGTTGGCGCCAAAGCCGCCGCCACCGCCGTGGCCACCGCCACCACCGTGACCACCGCCGTGGTCATGGTCATCCTGCGCCAGGGCAGTGCCCATCGTCATGCCGAGCATGAGCACCAGCGAGAGGGCAGAAACCGTTTTGGGCTTCCTGATCATGGTGATCTCCTGTATTCCGGTTTGCGAAATGTCATTACCAGATGCCCCGGAGGTCTCCGGCAATTCCGTTTGCCGGAGAACCCGTTGGGGCAGTTCCAGAGTAGGTTCAGGGGAGGGTGGTCGGAATACGGAATGCGACGTAAATGATGCCTCGGGAATCAGGAACTCTGCGGGGATCCCTGACGGGCCGTTTCCTGGTGCTCGAGAAACGCCTCGTTGTAGGTCTGGATGACCGGCGAATTCCAGTCCTCGGCATTGGCGAGTCGCCAGTGATCCTCGGAAAGTCCGCGGACGATCAGGTGGATCAATGCGGCATTGATCGCGTCATGCGTCGCCAGGTAGCGCGGCTCGTTATAGGTATAGCCGGCCTCGACCTCCAGCAATCGCTGATTGCGTACGAAACGGAAAAGCCCGCCCTCGAGTTGATAGGAGTAGATGGTCTTGGTCGTGGTGACGGCGGCCAGGACCTCGCCATTGCTGACATTGACCGCGCGCAGGCTGACCGTCACCTGATCGATGACATAGGCCTCGCTGGCGCCGAGGCCAAAGTAACGGGCCCCGAAACCGCCGGTGGTGGTGTTGCGGTCGTAGCCGGTGATGCCACCCTCGAACAGCACTCGGGCATCCTGCAGGGTGGCCACGCTGGTATTGAGTTGACGGGCGACGCGCCGCTCGGTGAGCAGATCCTGCAGGCCCTCCCGCTCCAGCGGGCGGAACCAGCCCGAGCGTAACAGGGCCTCGGTGAGCAGGCTCCCGCCGCCCTGGGTGACCGCGGTGGACAGGTTGCTGTTGGGTGACTCGCGGTACTGCCCGGTCAGGTCGCGGAAGCCGTAGACCGCCGCCGGGATGACCCCGGCCGGTTCCGGCAGTTCAAGCAGGTCGCCATAGGTGGTCGAGGCCGACGCCAGATCGGGCCGATCCATCGTGGCCCAGTCGGGGGGGCGGTCGCCATCGAGGGTCGTGCAGCCCACGATGACGAAACCCAGGGAGAGAATCAGGCTGCGTTTGACGATCATAGCTGGTTGTTGATGTTGATTTCGGTGAATTCACTGCTTCCCTCGTCCCGGGCGAAGATCGACAGCTCCCCTTCGGTCTCGGTGAAACGCAGCTCGAAGTCGCCGATGCTGAAAAGGCGGGTGCCGTCGAACGGGATCAGCTGGCCCTCGTCATCGAGCAGGCCGATGTTGCTGGTGGTCGCCCGCGAGACATCCCGCAGCAGCGCTTCCTGGAGGTCTTCCTGAAAGCGTTCGATGGAGGTGCGCGCCGGCCGTCGCGCTGCCTGCAGCGGCGCCCGGCTGGTGTCCTGGGTGGTCGCCCGCTGGAAGCGCTGGCTGAGCATGCCGGGGTCTCCCGACTGGATCGGCTGATAGGTCAGATCGGCCTGGGCCGTGGCGGCGAGGCCAATGCCGAGCAGGCAGACGATGGGCATTCTTCCGTGCATGGTGTCGCTCCTTGCGTGTCATTCGCCGGTCTGGTTGCGAAGCCTTGTCTGATAGTCATCGATAATGCGGCTGACCTCCGCCACCGCCTGTTCGGCGGTCTCCTCGGGCGAGGGATTGCGGGGCCAGACGCGTACCCGGTAGATCGCCTGGCGTTGGAAGCGCACGATCACCTCGGTGCCCTCGCTCATCCAGGGCCGCTCTTCGATGGTGATCACGCCATCCGCCACGATGGGCTGGCTCCGCCAGTGGCTGGCGAACGCGTCACTGAACCGGTCGCCCAGCGCAGTGACCGTGCGCTGCAGGACCATGTTGTCCAGTCCGTCGTTCTCCAGTGTGTCCCCGGGTAGCGGCGGCGCTTCCAGCGGACGATCATCCTCGATGGCGCCGTTCGCCTGCTCCTCGGCCACCACATGCATGCCGGCGAGGCCGAGGATGATCAGCGCGATACCGGCCCATCCGCGATGATGCCGGTGCCGGGTCATCGGCTATCAACGAGCGGTAGCGCCCTCTGCGCCCACATGGCGGCGGCGACGCGGTTGGTGCAGCCGATCTTTCGGTAGGCGTTGTAGAGGTGTGTCTTGACGGTATGCGGACTCACGGAGAGCTGATCGGCAATATGGTCATTGCTGAGGCCGAGGGCGAGGGCACGCAGCACGGCCATCTCCTTGCGGGTCAGTGTCTCCAGGTGGGTGGCGACGCCGGCCCGTGCGCGGCTCGCCTCCGGCTGGACGACGCTGCGGATCTTGGCCAGGAGCTGATCCACGGATTCGTTGTCATGGAAGGCGGCGACGATATCGCGATGACACATGAAATTCTTGAGATCGGCATTCGACGGCACATTCAGCAGGATCATCGGTACCGTCGGCTTGCGCGAATCGGCCCTTGTGGCGCCATCGCCCAGCAGGTCGGCCACGGCGCGGTCGCTGCTGCGGATATCGAGCAGGATCAGGGCCGGGCGCTCGCACTGCATGAGTGCATTCAGCTGCGAAGGGGAGGCCAGGAAGGTGCGGCAGATGCCATAGTCAGCCAGGTACTTGCCCATCAGACGGTTCTGAATCGTTGAATCGCAAAGCAGCATGGCGGTTGGCAGGGGGGTGGACGGCTCCGTTGATAAGTCGAAGCGGGCCGAATGGTGACCATCCGGTCTGGCTTTCTGAAATGGCGTTTTTTGGGCATTCCTTTCCATGGTTTACCTCGATGTGGAATGGATGGGCTGATGGGACGAATCATAGAATCGTACTCTGGCGGGGTTCTACGCGCTTTGGATTGAGTGCCATTAATAAGTTTTCCTTAGCAATCATTTCCCATTCTTTTCGGAAATAACAGTCTGTCCAAAGGAATAGGTCATTCGGACCCCTTCGTTTGGAGGGGATAATGTCGCGGAAAAGGAGAAAGGGTGGATGAATGCCTAGAGCAGGAAAAAGGTGGCAAGCCCCAGAAACGACATGAATCCGATGACATCGGTCACCGTGGTGAGGACGACACCGCCGGCAAGCGCCGGATCGACCCCGAACCGCTTGAGAATGAGGGGGACGCCGACCCCGGAGAGCGCCGCGACGATCAGGTTGATGGTCATGGCGGCGGCGATGATCGCGCCCAGCGCCGGTCGGCCGAACCAGAGAATCGCGATGCCGGCCAGGATCCCGGCCCAGAGCAGGCCATTGAGCACACCAATGCCAAGTTCCTTGTAGAGCAGCGCCCGCGTGTTGCGTGAGGCGATCTGCCCCAGTGCCAGCGCCCGGATGACCAGCGCCAGGGTCTGGGTGCCGGCGATACCGCCCATGCTGGCCACGACCGGCATGAGCACCGCCAGAGCGACGACCTGCTGGATGGTGGCCTCGAAAAGCCCGATCACATAGGCGGCGAGCAGCGCGGTGAGCAGGTTCAGGCCCAGCCACACCGCCCGGCGCCGCGTGCTGGACCAGATGGGCGCGAACAGGTCCTCTTCCTCGCCCAGGCCGGCCATGCTGAGGATGGAGCGCTCCGCCTCCTCACGGATCACGTCGACCACATCGTCGATGGTGATCCGGCCGATGAGCCGGCCACGGGCGTCGAGCACCGGCGCCGAGATCAGGTCGCGGTCCTCGAACATCTTGGCGACCTCGCGATCGGAGGTCTCCGCGGGGATCGCAATCGCCTCGGTGTCCAGTACGTCCTCGACGCGGCCGGCAGGATCGCGGGTCAGCAGATCGCTGACGCGCAGGACGCCGAGGAAATGGTCGAAGCGGCTGACCACGAACAGGTGGTCGGTGAGCTCGGGCATCTCACCGCGCATGCGCAGGTAGCGCAGGACCACGTCCAGGCTCACATCCGGCCGGACGGTGACCGTGTCGGTGTTCATCAGCCCGCCGGCGCTGTCCTCCGGGTAGGCGAGCACGGCCTCGAGACGCTGGCGGTTCTGGTTGTCGAGAGAACGCAGGATCTCGCCGGTCAGGGTCTTGGGCAGGTCCTGCATGAAGTCGGCGAGATCGTCCATGTCCATGCCGGAGGTGGCCGCCAGTACCTCCCGCTCATCCATCTCCCGGATCAGGCCGCTGCGTACCTCATCGTTGACCTGCAGGAGGACATCACCGCCGTTCTGCTCGTCCACCAGCTCCCAGAGCAGCTTGCGCTCCGGGGCAGGGAATGATTCGAGCAGGTTGGCGATTTCGGCGGGATGCAGCGCGTTGAGCATGCGGCGTGCCTCCGGCACCGTACCGCCCTCAAGCAGATCGGTGACGGTCTCGGCGACGCGCCCCTGCTTGTTTTCGCGTTCTTCTGCCATCGTCCTTTCCGCCGGTGTCAGTCGGCCTCGCCGAAGCGGTCGGCGAGCAGGGCGCCCAGCGCCTCCAGTGCCCGCGGGCCATCATCGCCCCGGGCCGTGACCGTCAGGCGGCTGCCCTGGCCGGCGGCCAGCATCATCAGGCCCATGATGCTCTTGCCGTTGGCCTCGTTGCCGTCGTGCCGGACCTCGATGGCGGCTTCGTAGTCGCTGGCGACCGCCACGAATCGTGCCGCGGCCCGCGCATGGAGGCCCAGGCGGTTGATGATCTCGAACTCGGCCTCCTGAATCGGGCTATCCGCTGCCATGGCCTTCCCCGTCGGTATCCGCCGCCGGCGGCGTTGCCTGAAGGATACCACTGCGTGCCGCAGCGAGGGCGGTCTCGGCCAGCGCGTCCATGGGCAGCCAGGGGTAGTTGAGGGTCCGCAGGAGCATCGGCAGGTTGAGGCCGGTGATGACGGGGTAGCCACGGGCACGGCCAAGGGCGACGGCCAGATTGCCGGGTGTCGCCCCGTAGGCGTCGGTCAGAATGACCACGCCATCGCCTTGGTCGAGCTGGTCGGCCAGGGCATCCGCACGCCCGTGAGCCGCCTCCGGAGATTCCGCGTCCTGTGGACTGAGCGCCGCCATCTCAAGGGGTAGCCGGCCGAGGATGGCCTCGGCGGTCTCCTGTAATGCGATGCCGACGCCGGGGTGGGTGATGAGAAGCAGCCCGGCGCTCACGGCAGCTCCCGATGCCGGACGGTGACCGCGATGTCCTGTCGGCGCAGGTGCGCTGCCAGCGCCTCGACCAGATACACCGAGCGGTGCTGTCCGCCGGTGCAGCCGATGGCGACGGTCAGGTAGCTGCGGTTTTCCGCTTCAAAGACCGGCAGCCAGTCTTCCATGAAGTCGCTGACCTGGCGCCGATAGCGGGCCACCAGTGGCGTGGCATCGAGGAAATCGATGACCGGCTGGTCGCGTCCGGTCAACGGCCGCAGCGCAGGCTGCCAGTGCGGGTTGGGCAGACAGCGGCTGTCGAAGACGAAATCGGCGTCCGTGGGGGTGCCGTGCTTGTAGCCGAATGACTCCAGCTGCACGGATAGATGGGTCCGGGATTCGGTGAGCCGTGCGCAAATGAGGTCGCGCAGCTCGTGTAGTGTCGTTCGGGTCGTGTCCACGGTGAGATCGGCCCGCTCATGCAGCGGCATGAGCCGCTCGCGCTCGCCCTGGATGGCCTCGGCCAGGGGCAGGTCGGGACCACTCAGCGGATGGCGTCGGCGGGTCTCCGAGAAGCGCTTGAGCAGGGTGGCGTCATCGGCGTCGAGGAAAACGATCTCGGCGTTCAGGCCCCGTTCCCGCAGACCGTCGAGAATGCTCGGGAATCGTGTCAGTGAGACTGGACGGTTACGGGCATCAATGCCGACGGCATAGCTCTCCTCGCCGCCGGTATCGGCGATATGACGGCCGAAGGCATCCAGCAGGTCCACTGGGAGATTGTCGATGCAGTAGAACCCCGAATCCTCCAGCGTGGCCAGTGCCACGCTCTTGCCCGATCCGGACAGACCGCTGACGATGATCAGCCGCATGCCGGCGCCTCCGGGCGCGGCTGCGTCGTCCGGCCGCCCGTGGCGATCACTTCCAGCAGGGCGGACAGCGGCCGCTCGGGTACGACCGCCATGCGGGGGCAGGGCACTCCGTGGATGCGGATTGACCGCCAGTCGGCCTCGGTACTTGCCGGGAGCGGTTCGTCGACGAGGTCGACCACCCGATCGACGGTTGCGGATCGGGCGAGCGCCCCGTCACCGAAACACGCCGCGACATCGATCAGGCCCGGGCCACGCAGGCAGAGCAGCCCCGCGCCGGCCGCCGGCGCGCTCCCCACCAGCGTGTCGTCCAGTCGCTGGATGTCCACGGCGTCGTCAGCGACCAGGCGATGCCCGGCATGGATCAGCGCCAGTGCGGTGTCGCTCTTGCCGCTCCCGGCCGGGCCGCGCAGGAGGATGCCCATCCCATTCACCAGGACCAGCGTGCCGGGGATCAGGCTCATCCGTCGGGCGCCCCGCTGCGCCAGCCGCAGACGCTGTCATAGAGGTCCTGGTCGCTCTGGCAGGCGCGCAGTCCTGCGCACAGCGCCTCGTCGCGGAACATCTCCGCCAGTCGCGAGAGGATGCGCAGGTGCTCGTCGTTGCTGTGCTCGGGCACCAGCAGCGCGAACAGCAGGTCCACCGGGCGACGGTCGGCCGCGTCGAAGTCGATGGGCTCGGCGAGCCGGAGAAGCGCCGCCCGCGGCTGCTCGATATCAGGGCTGCGGGTATGCGGCAGCGCGACACCACGCCCGAGCCCCGTGCTGCCGAGCCGCTCGCGGACGATCAGACCCTCGAAGATGCTCCGGGTGGTATCCGGATCGGCATCGGTGTCGGCCATCAGCTGTTCGCTGAGGCATTCCAGCGCGCGCTTCTTGCTGGTGACCGTGACGCCGCAGCGTGTCCGGGCCGCCGTGAGCAGTGTGGAAAGATCCATGGTGATCAGGGTTCCAGTGTTGGTCCGACCCGGCCTTCCTCGCGGTGATGATCGGTGCGCTTCTCCTTGTGCTTGACCACCTGGCGGTCGAGTTTGTCGATCAGGGCATCAATGGCGGCGTACATTTCCTCCGACGTCGCCTCGGCGAAAAGCCGTGCCCCGCTGACGGCGAGCGTGGCCTCCGCCTTCCTGGTGTTCTTCTCCACGGTCAGGATGACGTGTACATCCACCACGTTATCGAAGTGACGCTCGAGCCGCTGGAACTTCTCGTCGACATAGCCGCGGAGTGCATCGGTAACGTCGACATGATGGCCGGTGACATCGATTTTCATGGTCTCTCCTTTATTGTCGAATCAGACCAGGCGTTTGCGATCCGTTGACGAGGCGATGCCCATGACCTCGCGGTACTTGGCCACGGTGCGCCGGGCAACGTTGATGCCCTCCTCCCGGAGGATTTCGGTAAGCCGCGAGTCGCTCAGCGGGCGCGCCGGATCCTCGGCGGCCACGAGCCGCCGGATTCGCGCCCGGATGGCGGTGGCCGAGCACTCGCCGCCATCGGCGGTGGGGACATGGCTGGAGAAGAAGTGCTTGAACTCCAGTGTCCCCTGCGGTGTGCGCATGTACTTGCGCGAGGTGATGCGCGAGACCGTCGACTCGTGCATGTCGATGGCCGTCGCCACGTCACGCAGCACCAGGGGCTGCATGGCCTCCTCGCCATGTTCCAGAAAGCCCTGCTGACGCTCGACGATGCACTCGGCCACCTTCTGCAGCGTGTCGCTGCGGGACTGCAGGCTCTTGATCAGCCAGCGCGCCTCTTGCAGATGCTGACGCAGGAGGCTGTTGTCGGCGCTCGTGTCACCCCGTCGCACCAGGCTGGCGTAGTAGTCGTTGACGCGGATCCGGGGGGAGGCATCGGGGTTGACCTCCACCTCCCAGCGGCCGTTGATGCGGTGGACGAGGCAGTCGGGGATGACGTATTCCGTTCGGGTTTCGCCAAAGCCTGAGCCCGGGTGGGGGTCGAGTTGCTGGATGAGCGACAGGACGCCGGCCAGCACCGTTTCATCGATACCCAGTCGGCGACGCAGCGTGGCGTGCTGCCCCGGGCCGAGCAGGCTGAGATCCTCGGCAATGGCCAGACGGGCTACGTCCCGGCAAGGCGTGTCCCCGGGCAGGGCATCGAGCTGTATGCGCAGCGCTTCCCGGGCGTCGCGGGCGGCGACGCCCACCGGATCCATATGCTGGATGACGGCGATGACGGCCTGGATGTCATCCAGTTCGACTTCTTCGTCATCGGCCAGCGCCTCACGCAGCTCCTCGGATGACTCCGTCAGGTGGCCCTGGTCGTCGAGGGCGTCGATGACCGCCTCGGCAATCTGTCGATCGCGGTCGCTCAGGCTTGACATCTCCACCTGCCAGTGGAGGTGATCCCGCAGCGAGGCCTCCGGGCCCGCCTGATTGTCCAGCAGGCTGTCGCGACGCGCCGGATCCGGTGCGCTGAAGCTGGTGGCACCCGCGGCCGGGTCCTCCCAGCGCTCATCGATTGGCATATCCTCGCCGAGCCGGGAGGCGTCGGCCGCGTTCGACCCCAGCGTGGTCTCCGACGGATCAATGGCCGGCGGATCCACCGCGGCCGTTTCATCGTTAGGGAAGGCGGACTCGGCTTCCTCCTCGGCCTCGAGCATGACGTTGGATTCGAGCGCCTCGCGGATCTCCAGATTGAGTTCGGCCGCCGGCAGCTGCAGGAGGCGGATGGCCTGCTGGAGTTGCGGCGTCATGGTCAGCTGCTGGCTGACCCGGAGTTCCAGGGATTGCTTCATCGTCACCTGTGCCCTTTATTGGTCTTCCAGAGTAACGCCGCCAATGGATCCCTCGCCAGTACTACAGGTGGAAGTCTTCGCCCAGATAGACCGCACGCACCTCGCGGTTTTCGAGCACGGCCGTGGCATCGCCCTCCGCGATGACGCGGCCCGCGCTGAGAATGCTGGCCCGGTCTACGAGAGCGAGGGTCTCACGGACGTTATGGTCGGTGATCAGGACACCGATGCCGCGCCCGGAGAGATGCCGCACGATGGATTTGATGTCCCCCACGGAGATCGGATCGACACCGGCAAACGGCTCGTCCAGCAGGATGAAGCGCGGGTTGGCGGCGAGGGCCCGGGCGATCTCCACACGGCGCCGCTCGCCACCGGAGAGGCTGGCGCCGGTCTGATCCCGCAGATGGGCGATGTTGAACTCTTCCATGAGCGCGCTTGCCTGACCCTCGCGTTCGATCCGGGTCAGCTCGCGACGGGTCTCGAGCACGGCGAGCAGGTTGTCGATGACCGACAGGCGCCTGAAGACCGAAGCCTCCTGGGGGAGATAGCCGATCCCCAGGCGTGCCCGGGCATGCATGGGAAGCGACGTGATGTCGGTGCCATCCAGCTGGATCTGACCGCTGTCCGCCCGGATCAGGCCGACGATCATGTAGAAGCTGGTGGTCTTGCCGGCCCCGTTGGGCCCCAGCAGTCCGACGATCTCGCCGCTCTGCAGCGCGATGGAGACATCGTCCACGACCCGACGGCCGCGGTAGGCCTTGCCGAGGCCACTGGCACGGAGTTCGCTGCCGCTCATTGATCCCCTTCCGGTGCCGGCAGCACGCGGACGTTGACCCGCCCGTCTCCGCCTCCGGCGCCTTCAGCGACGGTTCTGTCCTCGGCCGGATAGTGTGTGATGGTCTCCCCGGTGACGGTGTTGTCGCCCTGCCAGAGTCGTGCACCCTCGAGCAGGATCAGCCGTTCCGGTCCGCTGGTGAAATATTCCATGCGTGGGGCTTCAGCATGTCGGGATGACGCATCCGGCAGCGTCTCTCGGTAGGTGGCGGGAACGCCCTCGACGACTACCCTCTGCAACTGACGGTGGGCGTCGACAAAAGCGCGCATCACATCACCGGTGATCCGCAGCGAGCCGCGTGTCAAGACAACATCACCCTTGTAGACGCTCCTGCCCGACGCATCATCGACTTCGGCACTGTCAGCTTCCAGCTCCACCGGTCCACGATCGGGTGAACCCGGCGTCTGAGCATGAGTGACCGCCAGGACGGCGGTGATGGAGATCCATGCGACGTGACAAAGAAGCTTATTTCGAAGCCGCATCGTATCGTCCTCTTGTGTTTTCAAGCAGTTGGATACGCTCTTCGTCCAGCCAGGCGCGTGCTCCGATACCTTCCACGCGGTAGCCAGGGCCGACAAGCGTAACGGCCTGATCTGTTTCCGCATATCGCTCCGGAATCTGTAGATCCAGCCGCTGGGTTTCAAGACGGGTTTCTCCGTCGGGGCCGAGGCGCCTCATGACTACGTCCCCGGTGAGTCGGGCGCGTGTTTCGTCTGCCCAGCTTCGTCCACGGACAGCCTCCCCAAGCCATGGAGGACCAGTCTCGGTCGTTACATGCCACTCTGGCGCATCCAGCTGCCAGAAATCTTCGTTATCGTAAAATCGGGCTGCCGGTGAGCGGATCTGCCATGCGACGCGGCCGTCGATATCTGTTGCGGTAATCTCGATCGCTCGAGCATAGGCTGTGAGTGCTGGTCCTGCTGTTTTGTCTGGCGAGCCCACCTCGTCCTGTTGAATGAACAGTTGCCAGACCAGCAGGTAAGCGATTCCGATTGCTGCAATCGAGATGACGATCCGGCGCACTCAGACCACCCCGGCGCGCAGGAGATCGTGCATGTTGAGCGCACCGGCCAGGCGGTCATCCGGGCCGGTGACCAGCAGCGCGTTGATACTGTGTCGCTCCATGAGCGCCAGTGCCTCGGCGGCCAGCCGATCGCTCTCCACGGTGCGCGGCGCGGCGGTCATCACATCGCGTATCGGCGTCCTGTGCACATCCACCCCCTCGTCCAGCGCCCGGCGCAGATCGCCGTCGGTGAAAATGCCGATGACGCGGTCATCATCGCTGGTGATGGCGGTCATCCCCAGGCCCTTGTGCGTCATCTCCAGCAGGGCTGCGGCCATCGGGGTCTCCGGCCCGACCCGGGGAATGGCCTCTCCGGTGTGCATCAGGTCCTCAATGCGCAAGAGCAGCCGCCGGCCGAGCCGACCGCCCGGATGTGAATGGGCGAAATCCTCGGCGGTAAAGCCACGGGCATCCAGCAGGGCGATGGCCAGCGCATCGCCCATGGCGAGTGCGGCGGTGGTGCTGGCGGTGGGCGCCAGCCCCAGCGGGCAGGCCTCGGCGTCCACGCTGGCATCGAGGTGGACATCGGCGGCCTGGCCGAGGGTTGATTCCGCATTGCCGGTGATGGCGATGAGCGGCAGCCGTCGACGCTTGATGGCCGGCAGCAGGCGGTTGATTTCGTCCGTCTCGCCGGAGTTGGACAGCGCGATCACGATATCGCCCCCGGCGATCATGCCGAGATCGCCATGGCTTGCCTCCCCCGGGTGGACGAAGAACGCCGGCGTGCCGGTACTGGCCAGCGTGGCGGCCAGCTTGCCTGCGATATGCCCGGATTTGCCCATGCCCACCACAACGACATGGCCGCGGCCATCGAGCAGAAGCCGGCAGGCACGGGCGAACGGCTCGCCGATGCGCTGCGCCAGCGCGGTGACGGCGGCGGCTTCGGTGTCGAGCACCGCCCGGCCCAGCCGACAGAAGTCTTTATCCGCAACCATGTGTGCTCCGCTTTCAGCCCTGCATCACGAACAGCATCACCTGATAGGCAATGAACCCGCTGAGCAGGATGCCGCCTTCCAGCCGGCCGAGGCGGCCGCTCTTCCCGACGAAAAAGCCAATGACCGCGATGGCCAGCATGAACAGTGTCATGATGCCGTAGTCGCGGGCCAGACTCACGCCGTTCACGGCGAACGGCGCGATGACGCCGGCGATTCCGAGTACGGCGAGAAGGTTGAAGATGTTGGATCCGACGATATTGCCCACGGCCAGTTCATCCTCGCCGCGGCGGACGCTGGCGATGCCCGCGGCCAGTTCGGGCAGGCTGGTGCCGACCGCGACGATGGTCAGGCCGATCACCAGGTCACTCACGCCGAGCTGGCTGGCGAGTGCCACCGCCGCCCAGACCAGGATGCGCGAGCTGACCAGCAGGACGATCAGCCCCAGGGCAACCCGCAGCATCGCCCGGCCCACCGGCATGTCCTCCGGCAGGGCCGCCGCGATTTCGCGGGCCATGACATCGCTCTCGCCAGCGGGCCGACGCGCCTGGCGGGCCATCCATGCCAACACCGCGACCAGTCCGCCGAGCAGCAGGACGCCGTCGAGACGCGACAGGGCGGCGTCGGCAAGCAGTATGGCGGTGAAGGCAACCACGACCATGAGCAGCGGGAACTCCCGGCGGAGGATGCCCGAGTGCATGGCCAGCGGAGTGACCAGCGCTGTGGTGCCGAGGATCAGTCCGACATTGGCCACGTTCGAGCCGAGGGCGTTGCCCAGCGCCATGCCCGGCGTGCCATCCAGTGCGGCGATGGCCGAGACGAGCATCTCCGGCAGAGAGGTGCCGATACCGACCACGGTCAAACCGATGAGCAGGCTGGAAACGCCCAGGTGGCGGGCGAGGGCCGAGGCGCCCTCGACGAAGAAATCGGCACTCCAGGCCAGCGCGGCAAAACCGACCGCGAGGATGATGAGCAGAACCGGCAGTGACATGGGTGGGATCGGGCCCCGGCGCAAAAAGGCCACGATACCGTATTTGACCGGCTGAATGCCTTGGCGGATACTCGCCGGCGATTGATCGGCCATCCATCAGCGAAGCCATCCGCATGCCAGCAACCCAGTCCACGGGCGAGTCCCGGGCCCTGATTGACATACGCGACCTGTCCTTCAGTCGTGGCGGCCGACCGCTCTTCGACGGCGTGAATCTGACGGTGAACCGGGGCGAAGTGGTGGCCATCATGGGCCCCAGTGGTACCGGAAAGACGACGCTGCTTCGCCTGATCGGCGGTCAGCTGCGGGCGGCTGCCGGCAGTGTCATGGTCGCCGGTGAGGAGGTCGGCGGGCTGTCGCGGCGGGATCTGTATCGGCTGCGGCGACGGATGGGGGTGCTGTTCCAGAGCGGTGCCCTGTTCACCGATCTCACCTGCTATGACAACGTGGCATTCCCGCTGCGTGAGCATACGGAGTTGCCGGAGTCGCTGATCCGCATGGTCGTGCTCATGAAGCTGGAGGCGGTCGGACTGCGGGGTGCCCGCGATCTTTATCCCGCCGAACTCTCCGGGGGCATGGCCCGGCGGGTGTCGCTGGCCCGGGCGCTGGCGCTCGACCCCGAAATCATCCTCTACGATGAGCCGTTCGCCGGCCAGGATCCCATTTCCATGGGTGCACTCATGCAGGTGATCCGCCAGCTCAACGACGCCCTGGGGCTGACCAGCGTGGTGGTTTCCCACGATGTGGATGAAACCCTGAGCATCGCCGATCGGGCCTATGTCATCTCCGAAGGCCAGGTCATCGAATCCGGCACGCCGGAGAGGCTGCGCGACAGCGACAGCCCCTGGGTGCATCAGTTCCTCCATGCCCTGCCGGACGGGCCGGTGCCCTTTCACTATCCCGCCGAGACCATGGCGGACGATCTGCGTCGGGCGCGCTGATGGTCGGGCTGCTGCAGCGGATCGGGGCGTCGACGCTGGCCAGTCTGGGTACGCTGGGACGGGCCACGTTATTCCTCCTCAGAGTGATCCGGGGTCTGGGCGAGCTGGTCCGCCGGCCCCACCTGCTGGTGCAGGAGCTCTACTCGGTGGGCGTGCTGACGCTGGTCATCATCGTCGTCTCCGGCCTGTTCGTCGGGATGGTGCTGGCGCTGCAGGGCTACTACACGCTGGTGGATTTCGGTGCCGAACAGTCCCTCGGCGTGCTGGTGGCGCTGTCGCTGACCCGCGAGCTGGGGCCGGTGGTCACGGCGCTGCTGTTTGCCGGCCGGGCCGGATCCGCACTGACCGCGGAGATCGGCTTGATGAAGGCCACCGAGCAGCTCGCCGGCATGGAAATGATGGCGGTGGATCCGGAGCGCCGCATCATCGCGCCACGCCTGGTGGCGGCGCTGATATCGCTGCCGCTGCTGGCGATGATTTTCATTCTGCTGGGTATCGGCGGGGCCTATGTGGTCGGCACCAGTCTGCTGGGAGTTGACGGTGGCTCGTTCTGGTCGCAGATGCAGGCTCAGGTCAGTTTCACGGATGATGTGCTCAACGGTCTGATCAAAAGCGTCCTGTTCGGTCTCGTGGCCGGCTGGATCGCGGTTTTCAACGGCTATGACTGTCTGCCGACATCCGCCGGTGTCAGCCGGGCGACGACGCGGACGGTTGTGGTGACATCGCTGGTGGTGCTGGGGCTGGATTTCGTGCTCACGGCGCTGATGTTCGACTGACGGAGGTGCGCCAGGTGGAGAATTCGCGGAGTATGGAGATCGTTGTCGGCGCCTTCGTGGCGGCCGGTCTGGCGGCGCTCTTCGTGCTGGCCATGCAGGTCAGCAATATCACGGCCTTTCAGCGCGCCGACGGGTATACCGTAGAGGCCTACTTCCAGAACGTCGGTGGCCTGCGCGACCGCGCCCCGGTGCGGATGGGCGGTGTTCCCATCGGCCGCGTCAGCGGCATCACCCTGGACCCGGCGCGGTTCGAGGCCCGCGTGGAGCTGACCATCGACGCCCGCTACGACGACCTGCCCAGCGATACGGCGGCGAGCATCCGGACCTCGGGGCTGCTGGGCGAGCAGTATGTCTCGCTGCAGCCGGGTGGTATGCCGGATGCGCTGGAGGATGGCGATGAGATCATGCTCACTCAGTCGGCACTGGTCCTGGAAGATCTCGTCAGTCAGTTCCTCTATAACCAGTCCGGTGACGATGGCGACGGCAGCGGGGGCAGTGAGTGAACGGCGGGCGAATCAGCGGCGGGCCCCGCGCCGGGCTGCGGCTGGAGGGTACACTGCGCGCCGCCGATGCGGTGACGCTGCTCGAGGCGCTGCCGATGGCCGATCAGCCGCTGCGCGTGGATCTCTCTGACGTCGAGGCGATCGACAGCGCAGGGCTCGCGCTGCTGCTGGAGTGGCAGCAGCGGCTCGAAAAGGCGGGCGGCTCGCTGGTGGTCGTGTCGCCACCGGCGGCGCTGGTCCGCCTCGCCCGCATCAGCGGGGTTGATACACTGTTGACGATGGAAACCAACGACGCGGGGATGACAGCGGAATGATGGAACCAGAGGCCATTCGGGCCCTGCTGCAGGCCGGGCTCAGGGATGCCGAGGTGGAAGTGATCGGTGACGGCCGGCATTTCCAGGCGCGTATCGTCTCGCCGGACTTTGACGGCCTGCCGTTGCTGCGCCGCCACCGTCTGGTCTATGACCTGCTGCAGTCGCATATCGACAGCGATGTGCTGCATGCGATATCCATGCGTACGCTGACACCGGCGCAGGCCGCCGCCGAGCAGGACTGAGCCGGTGGAGCGACTGCTGATCCGCGGGGGCCGGTCCCTCGAAGGGGATATCCGCATATCCGGTGCCAAGAATGCCGCCCTGCCCATCATGGCAGCGACGCTCCTGGCCGACGGGCCTTCGGTGATCGGCAACATCCCGGATCTTCACGACATCACCACCACCATGGAACTGCTGGGTCGAATGGGCGTGCGGCTGACCGTCGACGAGCGCATGCGTGTGGAGATCGACCCCACCTGCATCGACAATTGCCATGCGCCCTACGAGCTGGTGAAGACAATGCGGGCCTCCATCCTGGTGCTGGGGCCTCTGCTCGCCCGGCATGGCGAGGCGGACGTGTCGCTGCCGGGGGGGTGTGCCATCGGCACCAGACCGGTCAATCTGCATGTCGAAGGGCTGCGCGCCCTGGGGGCGGACATCAGTGTGGCCAACGGCTACATTCGGGCCCGCTGCCGTCGCCTCAAGGGGACGCGTCTGGTGATGGACCTGGTGACCGTCACCGGTACCGAGAACCTGATGATGGCGGCCGTGCTGGCCGAGGGGCAGACGATCATCGAGAACGCCGCCCGCGAACCGGAGGTGGTGGATCTGGCCAACTGTCTGAATGCCATGGGCGCACGCGTCAGCGGGGCGGGCACGGACACCATCACCATCGAGGGTGTCGAGCGCCTGTCCGGCACCCGGTATGAGGTCCTGCCCGACCGTATCGAGACAGGCACCTTCCTGGTGGCGGCGGCCATGACCGGCGGGCGTGTACATCTCAAGAACACCGCGCCTTACCTGCTGGATGCCGTGATCGGCAAGCTGCGCGAGAGCGGTGCAGAGATTACGGTGGGCGAGGACTGGATCGCGCTGGACATGGGCGGCCGTCGACCGCATGCCGTCAATGTGCGGACGGCCCCGTATCCCGCCTATCCCACGGACATGCAGGCGCAGATCTGCGCCCTCAATGCGGTTGCCGAGGGCGTGGGCATGGTGACGGAAACGGTCTTTGAGAATCGCTTCATGCACGTGCTCGAGATCCAGCGCATGGGCGCCGATGTGCGCCTTGAGGGCCATACCGCCATCAGCAACGGCGTTGAGCGGCTCACCGGTGCCCCGGTGATGGCGACCGATCTGCGCGCCTCCGCGAGCCTGGTGCTTGCCGGTCTGGTCAGTGAGGGCGACACGCTGGTCGATCGCATCTACCATATCGACCGCGGTTACGAGTGCATCGAGGAGAAGCTCGCCCAGCTCGGTGCCGACATCCGCCGCATGCCCGGGGAGATCGTCCGAAGCCATGCCTGAGATGCTGACCATCGCGCTGTCCAAGGGGCGCATCCTCGAGCAGACACTGCCGCTCCTCAGCCCGCTCGGTATCGAGCCGCTGGAGGATCCGGAGCGCAGCCGGAACCTCGTGCTGCCCACCACGGATCCCGCCGTGCGCCTGATCATTGTCCGGGCCACTGATGTGCCCACATACGTCGCCGGCGGCGGGGCCGATGTCGGCGTGGCCGGCAAGGACGTATTGATGGAACAGGGCGGGCATGGCCTTTATGAACCCATCGATCTGGGCATCGCCCGTTGCCGGCTCATGGTCGCCGGGCATCCCGATGCCAGCCTGGAGGGGCGACGGCTGCGGGTGGCGACCAAGTTCGTCAACATCACCCGGCGGCATTTCGCCGGCAAGGGTCGGCAGGTGGACCTCATCAAGCTCTACGGCTCCATGGAACTGGCGCCGCTGGTCGGGCTTGCCGATGTCATCGTCGACCTGGTGGATACGGGCAACACCCTTCGCGCGAATGGCCTCGAGCCGCTGGAGCAGATCGCGGATATCAGCTCGCGACTGGTGGTCAACAAGGCATCAATGAAACTCAGACATCGTGAAATCAAGCCCCTGCTCGGCCGCATCGCCGAGGTGGTGGGCCATCGCGACGACAGGTGAGCGGCATGTTGGAGATAGAACGCCTCAGTACCACGCAGCCCGACTTCGGTGACCGGCTCGAGGCCCTCACCGACTGGCATGACGGTGCGACCCATGGCGTCGAAGCGGCGGTCTCGGACATCCTGACCGCGGTCCGTGAGCAGGGTGACGCGGCGCTGCTGCACTACAGCGCGACCCTGGATGGGCTCGCCGTGGAGTCGGTGGCGGCGCTGGAGGTGGAACTGTCGCGTTGCCAGATCGCGCTTGAGGGGCTGGAAGCGGCCGACCGCGAGGCCCTGGAGACGGCAGCGGCGAGGATCCGCGAGTACCACCTCCACCAGCGCCAGAGTGACTGGGAGAAGACCGAGGCGGACGGCACGCGCCTGGGTCAGCAGGTTCGGCCACTGGAACGCGTGGGCATTTATGTGCCCGGCGGCAAGGCCGCCTATCCATCCTCGGTGCTGATGAATGCCATCCCGGCCCATGTCGCCGGCGTGGACGAGATCGTCATGGTCGCGCCCGCCCCCGGCGGCGAGATTGCTCCCATGGTGCTCGCCGCAGCGGCGGTGGCCGGTGTCGATCGGCTGTTCCTGCTGGGCGGCGCCCAGGCGGTGGCCGCGCTTGCCTACGGCACCGAGACCGTGCCGGCGGTCGACAAGATCGTTGGACCCGGCAATGCCTACGTGGCCGAAGCCAAACGCCGGGTCTTCGGCCATGTCGGGATCGATATGGTGGCCGGCCCGTCGGAGATCCTGATCATCTGCGATGGCCAGACCGATCCGGAGTGGATCGCCATGGATCTGTTCTCCCAGGCCGAGCATGACGAGGACGCCCGCGCCCTGCTGGTCTGTCCCGAGGCAAGGTATCTGGATGATGTGCAGGCGGCGATGGAGCGCCTGCTGCCGGATATGGAACGCTCCGAGATCATCCGTGCATCACTGGCGCGGCGCGGCGCGCTGATCTGCGTGCGGGATCTGGCCGAGGCGGCCGAGGTGGCCAATGCCATTGCCCCTGAGCATCTGGAGTTGTCCGTGGTCGAGCCGGAACGCCTGGCCTCGGCCATCCATCACGCTGGTGCCATCTTCCTGGGGCGGTATACGCCGGAGGCGCTCGGCGATTACTGCGCCGGGCCGAGTCACGTGCTGCCCACCTCGCGGACTGCGCGGTTCGCCTCGCCGCTGGGCGTCTACGACTTCTGCAAGACCACCAGCCTGGTGTATTGCACGCCGGAGAGTGCGGGGGTGCTGGGCCCGGTGGCCTCGCGTCTGGCCCGCGCCGAGGGACTGACCGCCCATGCCCGCTCGGCCGAGTATCGCTTCAGCGGTACCGACGAGGGAGGTCGCTAGCGCGCCGGCGGCTGCTGCGGGGCGTCTCCGCCGAGATCGGTGGGGCGCTCGGCCACACGGACCGGCCAGTCACGGGCCTCGCCCTCACGTGCGCCCCTCAGGACGATCCGGGTTTCCGGTCGCCGTTCGGTGATCCGGTTGAGTAGATCCCGCACCGTCCGGATCGGCTGCCCGTCTACGCTCTGTATGGTGTCACCGGCCTTCAGCCCGGCGTTGTCGGCCGGCCCCCCGGGCAGTATGCCCGCTACCCGGACACCGGGTGCGTCCTGCTGCGGGATCACCTGGAGACCGATCCAGCCGCGGATGACCCGTCCGTTTTCGATGATGTCGGTGAAAACCGCCCGGGCCAGGTCGGCGGGAATGGCGAAGCCGATCCCCATGGAACCACCGGACTGACTGAAGATGGCCGTGTTGATGCCGATCACCTCGCCCCGGGCGTTGACCAGCGCCCCGCCGGAGTTGCCCGGATTGATGGCGGCATCGGTCTGAATGAAGTTCTCGAAGGTCGTCAGCCCGAGTTCGCTGCGGCCGACGGCGCTGACAATGCCCTGGGTTACTGTCTGGCCAACGCCGAACGGGTTGCCGATGGCGAAGACCACGTCGCCCACCCGGCTTCCGGCGGAGTGGGCGAGGGTGATGTGAGGCAGATCGTCGCCCTCGACCTGCAACACCGCCAGGTCGGATTCGGGATCGGTCCCCACGAGGCTTGCCGGTGCGGTGCGACCATCGGCAAGCATCACCTGGATCCGGGCGGCGCCGCGGATCACGTGGTGGTTGGTGAGCAGATGCCCCGCGTCGCTGATCAGCACGCCGGATCCGAGCGACGTGTCGAGATCCGGGTGTTCCGTGGGCGCCAGACCGCCGAAGAGATCATCCAGTGCAGGGGCTTCGAGGAACGCGTTGCGCGGATCCGGCGTCCGTGTCGCGGTGTAGATGTTGACCACCGACGGTGCCGCGGCCTCGACCGCGTCCGCGTAGGTGAAGGGCTGGTTCGGCGGTCTCAGCGCGTCGGGCTCCGTGCGCGGCGACTCATCCACGCGCACCACCGGCCGTTGACGCTCGAGCAGCTCCGGCGCCAGCCAGACCACGGCGATGGCCACAACAATCCCTACCAGGGTGTAGCTGATCACGAATCGGGTGAATCGTTGCAGGGCCATCTTCTATACTCGTCGAGGATCGCAGAGACGAGGATACGATGGTACACCGTTGGCAACTGAGTGATTACCTCGATGAACTGCTGTGCCCGGGACGGCTCAGCGATTTCACGCCCAATGGCCTGCAGGTCGAGGGTCGGGCGGAGATCCGGCGGCTGGTCACGGGCGTGACCGCGTCGGCGCGTTTCCTGGCCGAGGCCATCGAGGCGGACGCCGATGCCGTCCTGGTCCATCACGGCTATTTCTGGAAGGGCGAGCCGGCACCGGTCACCGGTATGAAGGCGCATCGACTGCGTCTTCTCCTGCGCAACGACATCAACCTCTTCGCCTATCACCTGCCACTGGATGTGCACCCGGTGTTCGGCAACAACGCTGTGCTGGCGGACTGGCTGGGCATCCATGTCGAGGGGGCCGCGGAGGCGGGGGGCGTGCCGGGGCTCTTATGGCACGGCCAGCTGGCCGAACCGATCGACGCGGATGCCTTCGCTGATCGCCTTGCCACCCGTCTGGGGCGCTGGGTAACGCCCGTGGTGGCCGGCCCTCACCCCGTGAAGCGGGTGGCCTGGTGTAGCGGGGGCGGACAGAAATTCATGGCCGCCGCCGCGGCGCTGCGCGTGGATGCCTATTTCAGCGGTGAGATATCCGAGCCCACGGCCCACGAGGCGCGCGAACTCGGGGTGCATTATTTCGCGGCCGGCCATCATGCCACCGAGCGTGGTGGTGTCCAGGCGCTGGGGGAGCATCTCGCCGCGCACTTCGGTCTGACCCACCAGTTCATCGACGATGCCAATCCGGCTTGAGCTTAACCCTTGATTGAAAGCAAGTTTTGCGTCGTTGAAAACCCCGTCAGACGGGGCTCCTCGCTTGACTGCGGAAGCCGGATGTTGGATTCTACGCGCGTTATGAACACCGTTCATGTGCGGTGTGAGGGGTGGTCAGCGGGTGATTCAGAAAGCCGCCGCGGCCGCCATGATCCGTTACCCATGCAGGGGAATCCAGATGTCCGAGGATGGCGCTAACAAGAGTCGACGCCGCTTTCTCACCGGCGCGGTGTCGGTCGTCGGCGGCGTCGGCGTTGCCTATACGGCAGTGCCCTTTCTCTCCTACTGGAATCCGAGCGCTCGGACCCGAGCAGCCGGTGCACCGGTGGAAGTCGATACCAGCACGATGCAGCCAGGTCAGAAAATCAACCTGACCTGGCGTGGTCAACCGGTGTGGGTGATCCGCCGCTCCGAGGCGGCGCTCGAGAGACTGCCCGAGCTCAATGATCGCCTGCGCGATCCGGACTCCACGGTCGCCTCGCAGCAGCCGCCTTACGCGCAGAACATCTACCGGTCCGTCGACCCGGAGTTCCTGGTGCTCGTGCCGATCTGTACCCATCTGGGCTGCATCCCGTCCTTCATGCCGCAGCCCGGCTCCCTCGATACCAACTGGCCGGGCGGCCTCTTCTGCCCCTGCCATGGTTCGCGTTTTGACCTGGCCGGCCGCGTCTACTCCGGCGTTCCGGCGCCGACCAACCTTGTAGTGCCTCCGTACCGCGTGGCCGATGACGGTCTGATCGTGGTCGGGGAAGATGAGGAGGCTGCCTGATGAGTGATGCCACCACTAAGGCGCAGGGCGGAGTGCTGGGCTGGATCGATGCCCGTTTCCCGCTCACGAAGATGTGGAACGAGCACATCGGCGAGTACTACGCGCCGAGGAATTTCAACATCTGGTACTACTTCGGCTCGCTGGCGCTGTTCGTGCTGGTCAATCAGCTGCTCACCGGCATCTGGCTGACCATGAACTACAACCCGTCCGCGGCGGGTGCTTTCGACTCGATCGAATACATCATGCGCGACGTGGAGTACGGCTGGCTGATCCGCTACATGCACTCGACGGGTGCATCGGCGTTCTTCGTGGTGGTTTACCTGCATATGTTCCGCGCCCTGCTCTACGGCTCCTATCAGAAGCCGCGCGAGCTGATCTGGGTGTTCGGCATGATCATCTACCTGCTGCTCATGGCGGAGGCCTTCATGGGCTACCTGCTGCCCTGGGGCCAGATGTCCTACTGGGGGGCGCAGGTCATCATTTCGCTGTTCGGGGCGATACCCGGCATCGGTGAAGAGCTCGCGCTCTGGATCCGCGGCGACTACAACATCTCCGGTGTCACGCTGAACCGGTTCTTCGCGCTGCATGTGGTGGCGCTGCCGCTCGCGCTGGTGGGCCTGGTGGTGTTTCACATCCTCGCGCTGCACGAGGTGGGCTCCAACAACCCGGACGGCGTCGACATCAAGAAGAACAAGGATCAGAGCGGCAAGCCGAAGGACGGCATCCCGTTCCATCCTTACTACACGGTGAAGGATACCTTTGGGCTGGGTGTCTTCCTGATCTTCTTCTCGGCGGTGGTGTTCTTCGCACCCGAGATGGGCGGGCTGTTCCTTGAGGCGCCGAACTTCGAACCGGCCAACCCGCTGCAGACGCCGGAGCATATCGCGCCGGTCTGGTACTTCACCGCGTTTTACTCGATCCTTCGGGCCATCCCGGACAAGTTCGGCGGTGTGCTGGCGATGGGGCTGGCGATATTCCTGCTCTTCCTGCTGCCCTGGATCGACCGTGGCCGGGTGCGCTCGATCCGCTACCGCGGGCTCGGGCACAAGATCAATCTGGCGCTTTTCGCGGTGGCGTTCGTCTGCCTGAGCTATCTTGGCCTCCGGGCCCCGTCCGAGGTGTACTTCGGCCTGACCGTGACGACCTGGGCCCAGATCTGGACGGTGGTCTATTTCGGGTTCTTCGCGTTCCTGTTCACCTACACCGCCTTCGGATTCGAACGCACCAAGCCCGTGCCGGAGAGGGTGACCGACTGATGAGAAAGCTCGCATTGATCCTGTTCCTCGGTCTGTTCTCCGGTGGCGCGTGGAGTGCCGGTGGCAGCGCGGACCTGATGGACGCCCAGGTCGACGTGTCCAACGAGGCCTCGCTCCAGCGGGGCGCCAACCTGTTCGCCAACAACTGCATGGGCTGCCACTCGGCCAAGTACGTGCGCTGGAACGCGCTGCCCGAGGCGCTCGGTATCCCCATGACCATGGTCGAGGAGTCGCTGGTCTACGGCTCCTACACCCCCGGGGACACCATCAATGCAGCCATGCGCCCGGAGGATGCCGCCGACTGGTTCGGTGCGCCGCCGCCGGATCTGTCGCTGACGGCGCGCTCCCGCGGTGCGGACTGGGTGTATACGTACCTGAACAGCTTCTATCAGGATCCGGACGCCAGCATCGGCTGGAACAACACCCTGCTTGCCAACTCCTCCATGCCGCATGTGCTCTGGCGCCTGCAGGGCGTGCCGGAGGCCCGTTACGAGGAAAGCCACGGTGAGCTGCAGGTGGCTGGGATCCGCGTGCCTGAGGGTCAGCAGGGGATCATGACCGAGGATGAGTACCACCAGGCCACCCGTGACATCACCAATTTCATGGCCTTCATGGCGGAGCCGGTGCGGGCCAAACGCCAGGAAATGGGCGTATGGGTGATCGGCTTTCTGGTCATCTTCACGGTGCTCGCCTGGTTCATGAAGCGTGAGTACTGGAGGGATATCCACTGAGTAGCCAGGCCGAACAGCTGGGCGCATCGTCGGTGACGCTCAGCCAGCGAACATCGATTGGTCTCTATACCGACCCGTCTGCGGTGGAGAGTCATCGAGTCCGGCTGGTACTGGCTGAAAAAGGGATCGGGGTCGAGGTGGTCGAGGTGGCTCCCGAGGGTCCACAGCCCGAGGATCTCGCCGACCTCAATCCCTATGCGGAAACCCCCACGCTGGTGGATCGGGACCTCGCGCTCTACGACCCTCGGGTCATCTGCGAGTACCTCGATGAGCGTTTCCCGCATCCGCCTCTGATGCCCATCGATCCGGTATCGCGGGCCAAGGCGAAGCTGGTTGTCTCGCGGATCGACCGCGACTGGTATCAGCTGCTGGGTCAGCTCGAGCAGGTGGAACGGCGCGGTAAGCCCGCCGTCAGACGACAGCTTGCCGAGAGCCTGGCCGCCAGCGCCGACGTTTTCGACACGGGCATGGCGTATTTCCTGAGCGACGAGATCACCATGATGGATTGCGTGCTGGCGCCGCTACTCTGGCGACTGGGTTATTACGGCGTCGAGCTGCCAGCCGAGGCGGCTGCGATTGAAGCCTACGCCGAGCGCCTTTTCGCCCGGGATCCCTTCCAGGCCAGCCTCACCCGCACCGAACAGGCAATGCGCGCGGCCTGATGACGCCGAGCCGACCCTACCTGATCCGCGGGCTCTACGAATGGATCGTCGATAACGGCCTCACGCCCCATCTGCTGGTCAATGCCGAGGGTGAGGGGGTCGAGGCGCCGCTTGAATTCGCGGATGGCGGACGCCTGGTCCTGAACGTCTCGCCCAGTGCCGTACGCGGGCTTGATCTGGGCAATGAGTGGGTCTCATTCAATGCGCGCTTCGGTGGCCAGCCCCGCCAGGTGAATGTCCCTGTTGCCGAGGTGATGGCGATCTACGCCCGCGAGAATGGCCGCGGCATGCTCTTCACCCCGGAGGATGGTGATGGCGAGCCGCCACCCGAGGGCAGCCAGGATGACGGCGCGGGTCCCGGGCCGTCCGCCGGCGGCAACCGTCCCGGACTCCGCGTCGTCAAATAGCCCGCACCGGATTCAGCCGCCGAACAGCTGTCGGTCGATCAGATCGCACAGGCAGTGGATGACCAGTAGATGAACCTCCTGGATCCGGGCCGTCACCTCGTGGGGGACCCGGATCTCGACATCGTCTCCCGCGAGTTTCAGGGCCATGGGCCCGCCGTCGCGGCCGCTGAGCGCGACCACATGCGCGCCACGGTCGTGGGCCGCCTCGATGGCCCGGATCACGTTGTCGCTCCCGCCACTGGTGCTGATCGCCAGCACCACGTCGCCGGGGAGGGCGAGCGCGCGGATCTGTCGGGCAAACACCTCGCGGAAGTCATAGTCGTTGGCGATCGAGGTAATCGTCGAGCTGTCCGTGGTCAGCGCGACTGCCGGCAGTCCCGGACGCTCCATCTCGAAGCGGTTGAGAAGCTCCGAGGAAAAATGCTGGGCATCGCCTGCCGAGCCGCCATTGCCGCAGCTCAGGATGCGTCCCTCACGCTGAAGGCAGTCGGTCATCAGCATGCCGGCCTGCTCGATGAACGGTCGAAGCTGGTCCAGGGCGACCTGCTTGGCCTGAATGCTCTCGTGGAAATGCTGTGCGATCCGCTCACTGGCGTTCATGTATCTACCTTGTCCTTGTCGTGTCTCGTCAATCATCGGCCCCGAAGGCATCCTTGAGCCAGGTGACCGCGTCGTGACCGGGCTGGAGGGCGATCACGTCGAAGCGGGCGGGCGGCTCTTCCCGCTGGCGCTGCAGCCAGGCACTGGCAGCCGCCAGAAGACGCCGCCGCTTGGCGCGGGTGATGCTGTCCACTCCATCGCCGAATCGACCGGCGGAACGGGCCCTGACCTCCACGAAAACCACTTCCCGGCCATCCTGCATGATGAGGTCGATCTCGCCCCGGCGGATCCGGAAGTTGCGTTCGCGCAGGCGAAGGCCACGGCCCTCGAGATAGGCGAGGGCATGTGCCTCGGCGGCCTGTCCGGTCTCCTGCGGGCGCGGCTTCATGGCAGATAGGCCGGTATGTCGGACTGCGCGGGCTGCAGAGGTTCCAGCCCGCCGGAGGTGATCCGTGCCGGCATCAGCTGCCGCCGGATGACTCCCTCCCGATCCAGGCTCAGCCGGCCGGTCACCCCGGGGAAATGCAGCTCGGGGCTGCGCGCGAGGGCATCGAGGGCGCGTTGCAGGCGATAGCTGTCGACCCCGAGCGCAACCAGCTGACCTGGGTCGGCCTCCGGGTCGGCTTCGCGGAGCTGTTCCCTCGCGCCAGCGCCGGCATCATTCGGTGCACCGTCAAGCAGCCAGGGCATACGCGTGAGGATGACACCGCTGAGATCGTTATCGGCGCCGGCCTGATGCTGCTGCGGATAGCTCTCGCTGATGGCGAGGATCGGCAGGTCGATGCCGCGATGGAAGCGGATCTGCGGCGCGATGAGCCGGGCGTCACGCCCGAAGGCGGCCATGAATACGCCATCCGTGTCCTGACGGCGACGCGCCTCGAAGCCGAATCCCTCGCCGGTGATGGATCGCAGCCGTTGGTAGCGCCCGTCACTCAGATCCAGCTGGAACAGGCTCCGGATGGGGCCCGTCAGATCGTCCTGCTCCGGAGGATAGCGGCGTTGCCCGAGGATACGCCCGCCGGCCTCCTCGAATGCGTCGCGGAAAGCCGCGCTGACCCGGCTGCCCCATTCGTCGTCCCGCGCCATCACCAGCAGCTGTTCATAACCCATGGCCCTCGCCAGTGCCGCGACGGCACGGGCGTCGTTCTCCGGCGCCAGGCCGAACTGCATCACGGATTCATTGCCCGATGTGCTCTGCACGCGATTGAGCGCGAGCACGGGTACCGGGAGGGATTCAGCGGAGACGAGTTCGCGCACGCCTGATTTGCTCAGCGGGCCGATGATGCGCTCCGCGCCCGCGGCGACCGCCGCATCATAGGCGGCGACGACATCGCGGCCGGCGTCGCCGACATCGAAGAACAGCAGGCGTGGCCGGTCCGCCATGCCCGCCTCCGCATAGTAGGCCGCGAGAATACCCTCCTGGATGGCCCGGCCCGCCGCAGCCAGTTCTCCGCTGAGTGGCAGTAGCACGCCCACGATCCGCGGTGGGGAGAGCGCGGCACGCTGTGCGGACAGCAACCCATCGACGAACGATTCGCTGATCGCGATGCGCTCATGCTCGTCCCGCCAGTCGGCGATGAAGGCCTGCGTCTCCGCCGGTCGAAGGGCCCGGTTGCGCACGCCGACCGCCAGTTGCAGCCAGGCCGCCACGGCCCGATCCGGCGTCTCGGCGAGGGTTTCGCGAAGCGCCGGCATGGGCGCTTCCATCAGCATCGTCCATAGCGCCGATTCATTCGCCAGACGTCGCTCGCGGGAGAGCGCACGATCGGCAAGCGAGACCCGGTGGGCGATGGCGCTCTCCAGGTTGCCCCGGGCCGCCTCGGCGCGGGCCAGCGACTGCAGGCGCAGCGGCTCCATGCGCGATGACAACGGGGCCGGCAGCGTGCCCAGACGGTCAATGACTTCCATCGGTGGCAGATCCGGGTCGAGTCGTGTGCGCAGCAGAGTCGCCACAGCGGTGTTCGAGGGTGTTGCACGGGCCTCGCGTGTGCCCAGCCACTCGCCGGCAGGTTCCGGGTCATCCAGTTCCAGCGCCAGTGTCGCGGCTTCCAGTCGCAGGCCGGTGGCTTCCGGGTCCGGCAGCTGCGCCGCCGCCGAGCGCAGCAGCATGATGGCCCTGCTGGTATTGCCGCGCGCCAACGCGGCCTCGGCATCATCCAGTTGTGGCGAACTGATCTCCGCGAGCTGGGCTGCATCCCGGGGCGCCATCGGGGCGCAGCCGGCGACCAGCAGGGCGATCGTCAGCAGGGCGATTGGAATGCGGACACTGAACAAGGGCGAGCCTCGCGGTGATCGGGACGGCCGGTTAAACTGCCGGGCAGGTTTGCTGGAAGTATCGATTCCGGGGATAAAGCGTGTCAAACGAGTCCGGCCGGCTTTTCGTGGTCGCCACGCCCATTGGCAATCTGGGAGATCTCAGCGACCGCGCGCGGGAGGTGCTCGCCACCGTTCATCGGATCGCCGCCGAGGATACGCGCCGCAGCGGTCAGTTGCTCGGTCGTCTGGGCATCCGCGGCCGCATGATCAGCCTTCATCAGCACAACGAGTCCGAACGGGTGGAGCGGATTCTCTCCTGCCTTGCGGCCGGCGAGTCGATCGCCCTGGTCAGTGACGCGGGGACGCCCCTGATCAGTGATCCGGGTTATCGGCTGGTGCGTGCCACCCGGGAGGCGGGCTTCGAGGTGCTGGCCGTGCCCGGGCCGAGCAGTGTCATTGCTGCGCTGTCGGTGGCCGGTCTGCCAACCGATCGCTTTTTCTTCGAGGGGTTCCTCCCGGCCCGCACCGCTGCCCGACGCCGGCGCCTCGAGCGCCTTGCCGGTCAACCCCACACGCTGGTCTTCCTCGAGGCCGGTCGGCGGGTTCCCGCGGCGCTCGACGACCTCGCCGAGATTCTCGGGGCGGGGCGGGAGAGCGCCGTCTGCCGTGAGCTCACCAAGCGATTCGAGACCACCCGGAGTGGTTCGCTGGCGCAGCTGGCGGAATGGATCCGCGGGGATGCCGACCGAATGCGGGGTGAGTTCGTCATTCTGGTGGGACCGGGCGTGGAAGACCGGGCGCCGGCTGCCGCAACCGTCCTGGATACGGCGACGCTGCTGCAGATGCTGCGGGCGGAGGGGCTGGGGGCGAAGGCGGCCGCACGGGTCACGGCACGCATCACCGGCGAGTCCGCCAATGCCCTCTATGACCGGGCAGTGCAGGAAGGCTGAGTCCAGGCGTCAGCGCATGGACAAAGTGTTATCATCCATCCCGGAAGTCGGCCGGACAGCCGCTGCGTCCTTCGACGTGGAGGAAAGTCCGGGCTCCACAGGGCAGGGTGCCAGGTAACCCCTGGGCGGCGTGAGCCGACGGAAAGTGCCGCAGAAAACGAACCGCCGATGGCCGTCCACGGATGGCACAGGTAAGGGTGAAAAGGTGCGGTAAGAGCGCACCGCGCGGGTGGCAACACCTCGCGGCAGGGTAAACCCCACCCGGAGCAAGACCGAATAGGGGAGCGAAGGCGCGGCCCGCGTCAGCTTCCGGGTAGGTCGCTCGAGTTGCACGGCGACGTGCATCCCAGATGAATGGCTGTCCCCGACAGAACCCGGCTTACAGGCCGGCTTCCACCCTTTCTTTTTGATGCGAATTCTCGCATTTCTCCCTAACCCAATGTTTTGAAAACTGATTTATCGCGCCTTTTTCGGCGTCTCTCGAATCCCGGGTCGGGCTCTGTAAGTTCCTGTCGTGGTGGGGAAAATTCCGCTTCCGCCGGGTTGACGGGCGGAGTGCTGCTGTCTACAGTGTGGCCATAAGTGGGGAAAAGTGGTGAAAAATGGTTGCCACGGGTGAGTCAGGGGGAATCCAGTGTTTCGTGGTGTCACCCATATCAATCTCGACGCGAAAGGGCGGATAGCCTTCCCCAGCCGCTATAGAGAGCGGCTGTCCGGGCTTTGCGACGGGAACCTCGTGGTGACCGTGGACCGCGATCACTGCCTGCTGGTCTACCCACTGCCGGAGTGGGAGCACATCGAGCAGAAGCTCGTCCGCCTGCCCAGCCTCAACCCCACGGCGCGCCGTCTCCAGCGACTGCTCATCGGTCATGCCACCGAATGCCAGCTGGACGGCAATGGACGCATCCTCCTTCCCGGCCCTCTGCGTGAGTTTGCCGCGCTGGAGAAGCGCACCGTTCTGATTGGTCAGGGCAACAAGTTCGAACTCTGGGACGAGGACATCTGGACCCGCCGCCGTGACGAGTGGTTGGAAGAAGCGGCCGCGGCCGAGGATCTGCCGGGCGATCTCGAATCGCTCTCATTGTAGGGAGTGCAGGGTTTGCGCGATTCCACGGGACATCAGGCAGTGATGCGGGACGAGGCCGTCGCGGCGCTGGTTCCGCGCGCGGGCGGTGTCTACGTGGATGGCACCTATGGCCGTGGCGGACATGCCATGGCACTCATCTCCGCGCTGGATGACAGCGCCTGCATCTGGCTGCTCGACCGCGATCCGTCGGCCATCGCACTCGCCCGCGAGCGCCATGGCGATGATCCGCGCTGCCATATTCTTCAGGCCAATTTCGCTTCGCTCGGCGAGCATCTCCGGGCGGCCGGGCTGGCGGGACAGGTCGCCGGGATCCTGCTCGACCTGGGCGTCTCCTCCCCGCAGCTGGATGAGGCCGAACGCGGCTTCAGCTTCCTGCGGGAGGGGCCGCTCGACATGCGCATGGATAACCGGGCCGGCCAGACCGCGGCGGCGTGGCTGCAGCAGGTGGACCCCGCTACGCTCCTCCGCGTGCTGAAGGAATACGGCGAAGAGCGTTACGCCCGTCGTATCGTGGCGGCCATCTGTTCGGCCCGAGATGCCGGCGAGCTGCCCGCGACGACCACCGGACTGGCCGAGTTGATCGCCGACGCCGTGCCCCGTTCCGAGCCCGGTCGTCATCCGGCGACCCGGAGCTTTCAGGCGATCCGTATTCATCTCAATGATGAGCTCGGGTCACTGGAACGGTTCCTCGAGGACGTCTGCGACCTGCTTGGCCCCCATGGCCGGCTGGTCGTCATCAGCTTCCACTCGCTTGAGGATCGCCGGGTCAAGCGCTTCATCAACCGCCGCAGCCAGGTCGGTGACCTGCCGCCCGGTGCCGGTGCGGTGCCCCCCGAGAAACGCCCGACGCTGCGCCGGGTGGGTCGGGCCTACCGGGCCTCTGACGAAGAGGTCAGCGCCAATCCCCGCGCGCGGAGTGCCACGATGCGGGTCGCGGAGCGTCTGCCATGAGCCGCCAGGGGCTGCTGACGGGGCTGCTCGCGCTGGCGGTGATGGGCTCGGCGATCGCCGTGGTCGAGGTCAAGCATCAGAGCCGCAGCCTGTTTCTCACCCTTGAGTCCCTGCGCGATTCGCGTGATGAGCTGAATACGGCATGGAGCCGGTTACGCCTCGAGCAGGGGGCGCTCGCCATGCATTCGCGGGTGGAGCGGATCGCACGGGATTCCATCGGGCTGCGTCAGCCCGCGCCGGAGCGCACCACCATGCTGCGGCTGGATGTCGGGGAGGCGCGGCCATGAGTCATCGACCCGAGACCGTGCATAAGCCGCCGGCCTGGCGTCGTGGCGTGGTGCTGGTCCTGCTGCTGGCGCTACCGCTCGTCCTGATGGCGCGCGCCGTGTCGCTGCAGCTCCTGGAGGGCGATTTCCTGCAGGGGCAGGGCGATCAGCGGCATCTGCGGGTGGAGTCGCTGCCCGCCCACCGGGGCACCATCCACGACCGCCACGGGGAGCCGCTGGCGATCAGCGCTCCGGTGGATTCCGTCTGGGCGGATCCGGGTGTCACCCTGGATGAGGCCGACCCGGCGCAGTTGCAGGCCCTGGCCGGCCAGCTCGGGCTGGATGCCGCCACGCTGCGTGCGGACCTCGAGGCACGTCGGTCCCGTGAGTTCTTCTACCTTCGCCGCCATGTCGATCCGGCCCTCGCCGATGAAGTCATGTCGCTGGAAGTGCCCGGCGTGGCGCTGCAGCGAGAGTACCGCCGCTTCTACCCCGCCGGTGAGGTCACGGGGCATGTGCTGGGGTTTACCGATATCGATGATCGCGGTCAGGAGGGGCTGGAGCTTGCCTACGAGGACTGGCTCTCGGGTGAGCCCGGCGCCAAGCGCGTCCTGCGCGACCGGCTCGGTCGCAACATCGAGGATGTCGAGCGCCTTCGTGAGCCGGCGCCGGGCCGCGATCTGCACCTGACCATCGATAAGCGTCTCCAGTACATCGCCTATCGTGAGCTGAAGGCAGCGGTGGAGCGCAATGATGCGCTGGGGGGATCGCTGGTGCTGCTCGATGTGAAGACCGGCGATATCCTCGCCATGGTCAACCAGCCCTCATTCAATCCCAATCGTCGGCAGGACATTACCGGTGGGCGCTACCGCAATCGTGCCGTGACTGACATCTACGAGCCCGGGTCGGTGATGAAGCCGTTCACCGTACTGGCCGCGCTGCGCAGTGGCCGGTATACGCCGGATACGCCGGTGGAGACCGAACCCGGCGTGATGCGGGTCGGCACGCACACCGTGCGCGATGTCCGCAATTTCGGCGAGCTGACGGTGACCGGCGTGCTGCGCAAATCCAGCAATGTGGGCGCGGCCCGGATCGCACTGGACCTGGACGACGGCCGGGTCTGGCAGGTGTTCAATGAAATGGGACTGGGCCGGCCAACCGGTGTCGCGTTCCCCGGTGAGGCGGCCGGCTTTGTCTCCGCGATGCCCTCGGAGCGACCGGTGGAGCGCGCGACACTCGCGTTCGGTTATGGACTCTCGGTGACCAACCTGCAGCTCGCCCGCGCCTATGCCGCCATCGCGGCCGACGGCATGCTGCCGGCTCCCGGACTGCTCGCCGACGCGGAGCGACAGCCCGCTGAGCGCGTGATGACGGCCGAGCATGCGCGGCAGCTGCGGGAGATGCTCACGGAGGTGACCCGCAGTGGTGGTACGGCGACGCAGGCAGCCATCCCCGGGTACCAGGTGGCCGGCAAGACCGGCACCAGCCGCAAGGCGGTCGCGGGTGGTTATGCCGACAGTCGTTACATCTCGACCTTCGCCGGTATGGCGCCGGCCAGTGACCCCCGGTTCATGGCCGTGATCACCATTGATGAACCGCGGGGCGAGGATTATTACGCCGGGCCGGTGGCCGGACCGGTGTTCCGTGCCGTGGTCGGTGATGCGCTGCGTCTGTACAACATCACACCGGATGCACCGGTGGAGGATGCCGGGGTCACCGTGGCCCAGGGGGGCCGGCCATGAACGCCGCCTGGGACGCGGAACCGCTCCTGGCGCCGTGGCTGGTGGATCCCCGGCTCGCGGGCCTGCGGGTGTCTGGCCTGACCCTGGACTCACGCGGAGTCGAGCCGGGATTCGTGTTCCTGGCGGTGCGCGGCAGCCGTCATCATGGCCTGGACTTCCTCGATCAGGCGCTCGCGGCCGGTGCCGCCGTCGTGCTCTGGGAGCCGGACGGCCGACAGGATGCGACGGCGGTGGCCATGCGTTGTGCCGCGTCCGGCGCCATCGATCTGCGGCGGGCCGGTCTGCGCGCGCTTGTCAGCGCCATGGCGGCGCGCTTCCACGGCGATCCCGGCCGGGATCTGCGTGTGATCGCGGTCACGGGCACGGATGGCAAGACATCGGTGGCGCATTACACCGCCCAGCTGTTGCAGGCCCTCGAAGGCGACAGCGCCGCGATGGGGACGCTGGGTTGGGGGCGACTTGATGACTTGCACCCGAGCCGTCATACGACATCCGATCCGGTGACTGTCCAGGCCCGGCTCGCGGCGCTGCGTGACGCCGGCGTACGGTCGGTGGCGATGGAGGTTTCCTCGCATGCGCTGGTCGAGCACCGGGTGGACGCAGTGCCGTTCGATATCGCCATCCTCACCCATGTCGGGCGTGACCACCTTGATTACCATGGCAGCGTCGAGTCTTACCGCGCGGCCAAGCGCCGGCTTTTCGCCTGGCCCGGACTGCGCCGCCAGGTACTGAACCTGGACGATGCCGTGGGTCGTGATCTGGCCGCCCGACCCCTGGGTGACGCCGAGATATTGAGCTACGCCATTGATCACCCGGCGGATCTGGCGCTCATGGACATTGAGCCGCGCCCCGACGGATTGGCATTGACCGTCTCTCACCGGGGCCGTCGTCACGCCCTGGCATTGCCCCTGTTCGGTGTTTTCAATGCCCTCAATGCCCTGGCGGCGCTCGGCGCGATCACTGATGCCGATCTGACGCCGGCCGCCCTTGAGGCGGCGGCGCACCTGCGGCCGGTGCCGGGACGCATGGAGCGCTTCATGGCACCGAATGCTCCGCTCGTCGTGGTCGACTATGCGCACACTGCCGGCGCCCTGGAAGCGGCCCTCAAGGCCCTCCGGCCTCACGTGACGGGCCATCTCTGGTGCGTCTTCGGCTGTGGCGGCGACCGTGACACCGGCAAGCGTCCGCTGATGGGCGAAGTGGCGGCACGCCTCGCCGACCGGGTCGTCCTGACCAGCGACAACCCGCGCAGCGAGGATCCCCAGTCGATCATCGACGCCATCCGCGTCGGGATGGCAGGGCAGACCGACTGCCGGGCCGTCATCGATCGCGCCGCCGCCATTGCCATGGCGATTGCCGAGGCGGCGCCGGAGGATGGCGTTCTGGTCGCCGGCAAGGGTCATGAGACCGAACAGGTCATCGGTACAACCGCCCACCCCTTCAGCGATCGCGACCGGGTCCGCGAGCTGCTGCGGCAGAGGGCGGCCTGATGCGTGCGGTGAGGCTGAAATCCCTCGCCGTTGAATTCAGCGGCACGGTGCGCGGCTCTGATGTCACCGTGACGGGCGTCGCCCTGGATTCGCGGCGTCTGCAGCCACGGGATCTTTTCGTGGCCCTGCCCGGCAGCCAGGCGGACGGACATGAATTTCTCGAGGCGGCCGCCGCAGCCGGTGCGACGGCGGCCATGGTGACGCGGTTTGTCGATGTCGCGCTGCCCCAGTGGCGGGTCGCTGATCCGCGCCGCGTGCTGATCGAACTGGCCTGTCGGGCCCGCTCGGAGAGCACCGCGCGCATGGTGGGCGTGACCGGGAGTAACGGCAAGACCACGGTCAAGGAAATGCTGACCGCCATCCTCGCCCGAATGGGCGCGACCCGTGCCACCGAGGGCAACCTGAACAATGAGCTCGGTGTCCCGCTCACGCTGTGCCGCATCGAACCCGCGGATCGCTATGCCGTGGTTGAGATGGGCTGCGGCAAGCCCGGCGACATCGGTCTGCTCGCGAGCTGGGCGCGTCCCGGAGTGGGGCTGGTCACCAATGCCGGTCCGGCGCATCTGGGCAGCTTCGGGACCATCGAGGCCGTGGCCCGGTGCAAGGGGGAGCTCTTCCAGGCTCTGCCCGACAGTGGATACGCCATCATCAACGCCGATGATCCCCATGCCTCGCTCTGGGAGCAGAAGGCATCACACTGTCATATCGAGCGTTTCAGTCTCGACGGCAACCCGGCCGAGGTGAGTGGCGAGATCCTTCCGGATGACCGTCTGAGGATTCGCTTTGCCGATGGTGAGCTCGTCGTCTCGGTGCCACTGCCGGGTCGACACAACCGGTTGAACGCGCTGGCCGCAGCCACCGCGGCGCGTGCCGCCGGCGCGGATTTCGAGGCCATCGCCACCGGACTGGCCGAGGTCGCGCCGGTGACCGGGCGGTTGCAGGGCCTGGCGGGGCCGAATGGCAGCCGGATCATCGACGACAGCTACAACGCCAATCCGGCCTCCCTTGCGGCTGCCATGGAGACCCTGACCGCCGAACCGGGGCCGGTCTGGCTCGCGCTGGGCGACATGGCGGAGCTCGGCGACAAGGCCCGCCCGCTGCATGCCGAGGCTGGTGACCGTGCCCGGGCGCTTGGCGTCAGCCGGGTGTTCGCCACTGGTGAACTCAGCGCCCATACAGTGGAAGCCTTCGGCGCCGGTGGCGAGTGGTTTGAGGATCAGGCCGCGCTGATCGAAGCGCTGGTCACGGACCTGACGCCGGGCGTCAGGGTCCTGGTCAAGGGTTCCCGCTCGGCGGCCATGGATCGGGTGGTGGCCGCCCTGCGTGAGGCGGCAGCCAGGGAGACGTCGACATGCTGTTGATGCTCGCCGAACAGCTGCAGGAGATCGACAGCGCCTTCAACGTATTCCAGTACCTGACCTTCCGGGCCATCCTCGGAACGCTCACCGCCCTCGGGATCGGCCTGCTGGTCGGCCCGTGGCTGATCCGTCGCCTCGAGCGCTATCAGGTCGGCCAGCAGGTCCGCGCCGAGGGCCCCGTCAGTCACTACTCCAAGGCGGGCACTCCGACCATGGGCGGCGCGCTGATGCTGGTGGGCATCGCCGTGGCCACGCTGCTCTGGGGAGATCTGGCCAACCGGCATGTCTGGCTGGTGCTGTTGACCACCCTGATGTTCGGGCTGATCGGCGGCACCGACGACTGGCTCAAGCTGACGCGCGGCAGCAGCGAGGGGCTGCGGGCCCGGACGAAGTTCCTTCTGCAGAGTATCGTGGCGCTGTTGGCCGGGGCCATCGTCTTCGCCACCGCAACGGTCCCGGTGCAGACCGCACTGATCGTGCCACTGCTCAAGGATGTCGCCATCCCGCTGGGTGTGCTGATCGTACCCCTCACCTGGCTGGTGGTGGTGGGATCGTCCAACGCCGTCAACCTGACCGATGGCCTGGATGGCCTCGCGATCATGCCAACGGTGCTTGTTGCCGGCGCACTGGGCGTTTTCGCCTACGCCAGCGGCAACGTCAATTTCGCTCAGTACCTCGGCATTCCCTACGTCGCCGGTGTCGGCGAACTGGTTGTCTTTGCCGGGGCCCTGGTCGGGGCCGGGCTGGCGTTTCTCTGGTTCAACACGTATCCCGCTCAGGTGTTCATGGGCGATGTCGGTTCGCTCGCTCTGGGCGCCGCGCTGGGCATGGTCGCGGTGGTGGTCCGCCAGGAGATCGTGCTTTTCATCATGGGCGGCGTGTTCGTGGCCGAGACAGTCTCGGTCATGCTCCAGGTCCTCTGGTACAAGCGCACCGGCCGGCGCATCTTCCGCATGGCGCCCCTGCATCATCATTTCGAGCTCAAGGGCTGGCCGGAACCGCGCGTCATCGTGCGCTTCTGGATCATATCCGTGGTCCTGGTCCTTGTCGGCCTGGCGACGCTGAAGCTCAGATGATGGGTGAGCCGGTCATGAAACGCGTAACCGAACTCGACGCTGTGGTGCTTGGGCTGGGCGCGTCGGGGTTTGCCAGCGCCTGCCATCTGGCCGCGGCCGGGCAGCGCGTCGCCATCATCGACAGCCGCGACCGACCGCCGCGCGAGGCGGAGCTGCGGGACCGATACCCCGGGATTCCAGTGCATACCGGCGGCTTTGACGGCGCGCTGATCGCCCGCGCCGCCGAGATCGTGATCAGTCCGGGGCTGGATCCGCGCCATCCCGCGATTCGCGAGGCAAGACGCCGCGGTCAGTCCGTCATCGGTGAGGTCGAACTGTTCGCCCGCTCGGTCGACGCACCGGTCATGGCGATCACCGGTTCCAACGGCAAGAGCACCGTGACCCGGATGCTGGCAGCGATGGCCGGCTCGGCCGGAGTGGATGCGGTGGCCGGCGGTAATCTCGGGCCCCCGGCGCTGACCCTGCTGGAGAGCCGACCGGATGCGGAACTGTTCATTCTCGAACTGTCCAGTTTCCAGCTCGAGTCGACCGTCTCCCTGAAGCCGCAGGTGGCCGCAGTACTCAATCTCAGCCCGGATCACCTGGATCGCTACGACGGCATGGCGGAGTACGCTGCGGCCAAGGCGCGCATCCTCCAGGGTGCCGGGCATGCGGTGCTGAATGCCGATGACGACTGGGTACGTGGCATGGACGACGGGTCGGCACCCGTGTCGTGGTTCAGCGCCGGGCAGGCGTCCGGCGCCGCGCGTTGGCGGCTCGGTCATGTCGATGGCGTCGACTGGCTGATGCATGACGACCAGCCGCTGCTGCAGCAGCGGGCGCTACCGGCGATGGGCCGGCACAATGCGCTCAACGCGCTGGCGGCGCTGGCCATGGGAGAGGCGGCCAGCTGGCCGATGCCGTCCATGTGCCGGGCGCTCGAGGCTTTCCAGCCACTGCCGCATCGGGGCGAGCAGCTGGGCATCCACTGTGACCGGCGCTGGATCAACGACTCCAAGGCGACCAATGCCGCCTCGGCCGCGGCTGCTGTTGCCGGCATGGAGCAGCCGGTGGTGCTGATCGCCGGCGGCGATGCCAAGGGCCAGTCTTTCGAGTTGCTGGCCGCCGCACTGGCCGAACGGGGGCGGGCCGCCGTGGTGTTCGGTCGGGATGCCGACGCGCTCGCCCGAGCGCTGGCATCATCGGCGCCCGTGGAATGCGTCGCCGACCTCAAGACAGCGGTTGAGGCGGCGCGGCGGCTGTCCCGGCCGGGTGACGCGGTCCTGCTCTCGCCGGCCTGTGCCAGCCTGGATCAGTACACCGATTACCGTGCCCGCGGTGAACACTTCCGCGCGCTGGTGGAGGCGTTGGCCGATGAGTGAGGTGACGCTTCACCCCCGCCTTGAGGCATTGCTCGGCTATCGCGACGCGGTAGCGGCGGATATTGATCGCCCGCTGCTGACGACGATCATCGCCATCGTGGCGCTCGGGCTGGTGATGATGGCGTCCGCATCCGTCGGTGTGGCCGAGCAGGCCGGCGGCGGATCAATGCACTATCTGCAGCGGCAGCTTCTGTTCCTCGTCCCGGCCGTGGCGGCCTTTGCCATTGGCCTGCGGCTGCCGCTGGACATCCTCGAGAGTCTGGCCGGCCCGCTCCTGATGTTCGGACTGTTCCTGCTGGTTCTCGTCCTGATCCCGGGGGTGGGGCGCGAGGCCAACGGCGCGGTGCGCTGGATTCCCCTCGGACCGGTCAACGTCCAGGCCTCTGAGGTGGCGAGGCTGTTCCTGCTGATTTATTTCGCGGCCTTTCTGCAGCGCCATGGGGCAACGCTGCGCAGGTCGGCGAGGCCGCTGCTCCCCGGTCTGCTGGTGCTGGGGGTGGCCGCGGTGCTCCTGCTCGCACAGCCGGATTTCGGTGCGCTGGCGGTCCTGGTGGCCACCATCGGTGGGCTTTTCTTCATTGCCGGCATGCCGCTGCTGCTGTTCATCGGTCTGGCCGCCGTCGCCGGCATCGCGGGGGCGCTGCTGATCTTTTCCTCTCCTTATCGGCTCGAGCGCCTGACCGCCTTCCGTGATCCCTGGGCCGATCCCTTCGACACCGGCTTCCAGCTCACCCAGTCGCTGATCGCCGTGGGTCGGGGTGAGTGGTTCGGCGTGGGCCTGGGCAACAGCGTCCAGAAACTCTTCTACCTGCCGGAGGCGCACACCGATTTCCTCTTCGCCGTGCTGGCCGAGGAACTGGGTCTGGTGGGCATGATGGTCGTGATCGCGCTCTATGCCTTCCTCGTCTGGCGCGCCTGCCGCATCGGCGCCACCAGTCTGCGGGCGGGCCGGCATTTCGGTGGTCTGCTGGCTTACGGCATTGGTATCGGCCTGGGCCTGCAGGCCTTCGTCAATATGGGGGTCAACCTCGGCTTGCTGCCGACCAAGGGGCTGACTCTGCCGCTCATGAGCTACGGCGGCAGCAGCCTGGTGATGAGTGCCGCGGCCCTCGGGCTTCTGATGCGCGTCGATCTCGAATGCCGGCGGGCCGGACGCTCGGCAAGCGCACGTCCGCAGAGGAGGCCGTCATGAGTGCGCGGCCCGTGCTGATCATCGCCGGAGGTACCGGCGGCCATGTGTTCCCGGCACTGGCCGTGGCGCAGGTTCTGAGCGGTCGATCCGTGCCGGTGATCTGGCTGGGAACGCCCAGCGGGCTTGAGGCCCGGGTGGTCCCCGAGGCCGGTCTGACGCTGGAGACGGTGAGCGTCCGGGGACTTCGGGGTAACGGGCTCGCGGGCTGGCTGAAGGCCCCCTGGATGGTGGCGCGGGCAACGGTCCAGACCCTGAGCGTCGTGCGCCGTCACCGACCGCGGGTGGTCCTGGGTATGGGTGGCTATGTGGCTGGTCCAGGCGGCGTGGTGGCCCGCCTGCGGCGGTTGCCGCTGGTCATCCACGAGCAGAACGCCATCGCCGGTTTCACCAATCGTCTCCTGTCACGCCTGGCGGTCCGGGTGCTCACCGGACTCGATGCACCGTTCCCGCGGGGGGTGAAGACGGAGTTCACCGGCAACCCGCTTCGCGCCGGGATCGCCAGCCGCCAGACCGCCGGTGGCACGACGCATGCGGGCAGGCCCCGCCTGCTGGTCGTCGGCGGCAGCCTGGGAGCGCTCAGCCTCAACCGTGCGGTACCCGAGGCCATCGCTGCGCTGCCCGAAGCGGACCGTCCGGACATCCGGCACCAGGCGGGTCGTCGCACGCTCGATATCGCGCGCGGCGCCTATGCCAGGAACGGCGTCAACGCCCGGGTGGATGCGTTCATCGACGATATGGCCGAGGCCTATCGCTGGTGCGACCTGGTGGTCTGCCGCGCCGGTGCCCTGACGGTCTCGGAGCTGGCGGCGGCCGGTGTACCGGCGATCCTGGTGCCATTCCCGCATGCCGTGGATGATCATCAGACCGCCAACGCACGGTTCCTCGTCGACGCCGGCGGAGCTTGCATGATCGCCGACGACGAGCTCGGTCCGGAAAGACTGACGGGTCTGCTCTCGGCGCTGCTCGGCGATCGCGACCGGCTCCGCGCCATGGGCGATGCCGCGCGACGCGTCGGTCGGCCGGCGGCCGCCGAGCGGGTCGCGGATATCTGCATGGAGGTGGCGGCATGAATCCCGTCGTCAGCAGCACAGCCGGCGGGCCGGGCGCCATGGGCCAGGTGCGGCGCCTGCACTTCGTGGGCATCGGCGGTGCCGGCATGGGCGGGATCGCCGAGGTGCTGCTCAATCTGGGCTATCGGGTGAGTGGCTCGGACCTGCGCGAGAACGCCGTCGTCGCCCATCTCCGCGAGCTGGGCGCGACGGTCCATGTCGGTCATGATGCCGCGCATGTCAGCGGGGTGGATGCCGTGGTCACGTCAAGCGCGGTGACCGAGGACAACCCGGAGGTCATCGCCGCGAGGAACCTGCGCCTGCCGGTGGTGCCCCGTGCCGAGATGCTGGCCGAGCTCATGCGTTTCCGTTTCGGGATCGCCGTGGCCGGCACCCATGGCAAGACCACCACCACCAGCCTGGTGGCCAGCATCCTTGCCGAGGCCGATCTCGATCCGACCTTCGTCATCGGCGGCCGCCTGAACAGCGCCGCCAGCCATGCGCGTCTGGGCACTGGCCGCTACCTGGTGGCCGAGGCCGACGAGAGCGATGCCTCTTTCCTCTATCTCAATCCGATGCTGGCAGTGGTCACCAACATCGACGCCGATCATCTCGGCACCTACGGCGGTGATTTCGCGCAGCTCCGCGCCACCTTCGTCGAGTTCCTGCATCATCTGCCGTTCTACGGCCTCGCCGTGCTCTGCGATGAGGACCAGGAGCTCCGGGCCCTGGCCGCGGAGCTGGGACGCCCGGTACGGACCTATGGCTTCTCGGTGTCGGCCGATCTGCAGGCGCTCGATGTCCGGGCCGACGCCGGGCGCAGCCACTTCGTGGTGCACGCCGCCGGGTGCGAGCCCCTGCCGGTCACGCTCAACCTGCCGGGCCGACACAACGTGCTGAATGCCCTCGGGGCGATTGCCGTGGCCCGTGCCCTGGAGGTGCCGGATGCGGCCATCCGCCATGCCTTGAGCGGATTCTCGGGGATCGGCCGCCGCTTTCAGCAGCTCGGCGGTCTTGCCCTGGCGGGCGGGGGCGAGGCGCTGCTGATGGATGACTACGCGCATCATCCCCGGGAGATCGAGGCGGTCACCGAAGCGCTCCGTGCCAACTGGCCGGACCGTCGACTGGTGGTGATTTTTCAGCCACACCGCTACAGCCGGACACGTGACCTGTTCGAGGACTTCGCCCGGGTGCTCGGCGAGCCGGATGTCCTTGTGGTCACGGAGGTCTACGGCGCCGGTGAGTCGCCGATCTCTGGTGCCGATGCGCGCAGTCTGTGCCGTGCCATCCGGCTGCGGGGTCAGACCGATCCGATATTCGTCGCCGGCCTCGACGAGCTGGTCGACCTCCTGCCCGGCATCCTCCGGCCGGACGATGTTGTCATCACCCTGGGTGCAGGCAGCATCGGTGGCGTACTGCCGAGTCTGCTGACGGGGGAGGGCGGGTCATGACGGCGCTGCGCGGCCAGCTTCGCGAATCGGTGCCCATGGCACGCTACACCACCTGGCGGGTCGGTGGTCCGGCGGAGCGACTCTACGAGCCGGCGGATACCGCGGACCTGGGCGCGTTCCTGGCCAGTGACCAGGCGACGGAGCCGCTTTTCTGGCTGGGCCTCGGCAGCAACCTGCTGGTCCGTGACGGCGGGCTGCGCGGATCGGTTGTCCGACTGCATCGAGGGCTGGCCTCGCTACAGGACCTCGGGGACGGCCGTGTTCATGCCGATGCCGGTGTGCCCTGCGCCAAACTCGCCCGCTGGTGCGGGCGGCGCGGCTATGCGGGGGCGGAATTCTTCGCCGGCATCCCCGGTACCGTCGGTGGCGCGCTGGCCATGAATGCCGGCGCCTGGGGCGGTGAGACCTGGACCCGGGTGGAATCCGTGGCCACGGTTGATCGCCAGGGACTGGCCCATCGGCGCCTGCCCGCTGAATTCGAGGTGAGCTATCGACAGGTCCGCGGGCAGGCCAGCGAATGGTTCACCTCGGCGACGTTCCAGTTCCAGCCGGGCGGCGATCCCGATGCCCTCAAGGCGCGGGTGCGGGGGCTGCTGGGCGAGCGTGCCGACACCCAGCCCACGGGTATGGCCAGCGGCGGATCGGTTTTCCGCAATCCGCCGGGGGATCATGCCGCGCGCCTGATCGAGGCCTCCGGTCTGAAGGGGTGTCGGTCGGGCGGAGCCTGGGTATCGGAGAAGCATGCCAACTTCATCATCCACGCCGGCGAAGCCAGCGCGGCGGATATCGAATCCCTCATTCATTTTGTCCAGGCCCGGGTCGAGGCGCTTCACGGCGTCGTCCTCGAGCCCGAGGTCCGTGTTGTTGGGGAGGCGCCTGGCGATGCGCACTGAAGGTAATCCCGGCCCCCGCGATCTGGGTCGGGTGGCGGTGCTCATGGGCGGACACTCCGCCGAACGCGAGATCTCCCTCGCCAGCGGGACGGAATGTCTCGCCGCGCTGCGGGCCCGGGGCGTGGCGGCGGAGGCATTCGACCCGGCGGAGCGCCCGGTGGCGGCGCTGGCGGACTACGACCGCGCCTTCATCGCCCTGCACGGCCCGGGGGGTGAGGACGGTGTGATCCAGGGTGCGCTCGAGGCCATGGGCGTGCCCTATACCGGCAGCGGCGTGCTCGGCTCGGCCCTGGGAATGGACAAGTGGCGCAGCAAATGGATCTGGCAGGCGATGGGCCTGCCGACGCCGGCGTTCCACGTCCTGCGGCCGGGCGACGATCCCGCGGTGGTGATCGCGGATCTCGGCCTGCCGCTTTTCGTCAAACCGCTCGGCGAGGGTTCGAGCGTCGGTACCGCGCGGGTCGAGCGGGCCGATGACCTGTCGGCCGCGACGGAAGCGGCCCGGGCCTACGGCGACGCCGTGCTGGTGGAGCGCTGCATTGAGGGCCCCGAGTACACGGTGGCGCTGCTCGATGAGGAGATCCTGCCGGCTATCCGCATCGAGGCTGGCGAGGCCTTCTATGACTTCAATGCCAAGTACCGGTCGGAGGCCACGCGCATGCTGATTCCCTGCGGCCTGCCGGCGGATGCCGAGGCAGCCATGGGAGATCTCGTCCAGCGGGCCTTTGCCGCGATCGGCGCCAGTGGCTGGGGCCGCGTCGATCTGATGGCGGACGCCGGGGGGGCGCTCTGGCTGCTCGAGGTCAACACGATTCCGGGGATGACCGACCACTCCCTGGTCCCGGCCGCTGCACGGGCGCGGGGGATCGAGATGGAGGAGCTGGTCTGGCGCATTCTGCTGACGAGCTGGAGGCATGGTGAGAGGCGGTGAGTACCGGATTCAGGCAAGGCACACGGGTGCTGATGCTGCTGGGGCTGGCCCTGGCGGTCATGGCCGGTGGCTCTCTGGCGCTGGAGCGCGGCCCGGAATGGCGACTGCTGCCGCTGGAGCGCGTGGGCTTCGACGGCGATCTGGCCCATGTGCGCGAGGCGGATCTGCGGCGCGTGTTGCGGGGGCACCTGGATGGCGGCCTGCTGGGCGTGGACGTCTCGGCCGTCCGGGCCGCGGTGGAATCCCTGCCCTGGGTGGCAACGGCCACCGTGCGGCGGGTGTGGCCGGATGCCCTGCGCATTACGGTCGACGAGCAGGAACCCGTGGCCCGCTGGGGCGGAGTGGCACTCATGAACGGGCGGGCCGGGGTGTTCCGGCCACGGCAGCTGCCGGATGTGCCACTGCCGGAACTGTCCGGCCCGCCGGGCAGTGCCGCCCGGGTGCTGGCGCGCTATCGGCAGCTCCGTGCACTGCTCGAGCCGCTGCCGCTGGAACCAACGGGTCTGGCGCTGGACGAGCGCCGGGCCTGGACGCTGACGCTGGCGGACGGCGGACAGATACGGCTTGGCCGCGAGTCGGTGGAATCACGGCTTGCCCGACTGGTGGCGGCCTGGCCGCGGATCCCCGGTGTGGCCGACAGGCACCTGGCGCTGGCGGATCTGCGCTACCCCAATGGATTTGCCCTGCGCTGGCAGGACGAGGACTGAGTTAATGACACGTAAACAGGAACGCAATCTGCTCGTCGGTCTCGATATCGGCACGTCCAAGGTGGTCGCCATCGTCGGCGAGATGCAGGCCGACGGTGATGTCGAGGTGATCGGTATCGGCTCCCACGCCTCCCGGGGCCTCAAGAAGGGCGTGGTGGTGAACATCGAGTCCACCGTGCAGTCCATCCAGCGCGCGGTGGAGGAAGCGGAGCTCATGGCCGGCTGCCAGATCCACTCGGTCTACGTGGGCATCGCCGGCAGTCATGTGCGCTCGCTCAACTCCCACGGCATCGTCGCCATCAAGGACAAGGAGGTGACCCGCAGCGATGTCGACCGCGTACTCGACGCGGCGCGCGCGGTGGCGATCCCCGCCGACCAGGAGATCCTCCACACGCTGCCCCAGGAGTACATCATCGACAGCCAGGAGGGTGTGCGCGAACCGGTGGGCATGTCCGGCGTACGCCTGGAGGCCAAGGTGCATATGGTCACGGGCGCGGTGAGCGCGGCGCAGAACATCGTCAAGTGCATCCGCCGCTGCGGCCTCGAGGTCGACGACATCATCCTCGAGCAGCTCGCCTCCAGCCACGCGGTACTCACCGAGGACGAGAAGGAGCTGGGCGTCTGTCTGGTCGACATCGGGGGCGGCACCACCGATATGGCCGTGTTTACCGATGGCGCCATCCGCCACACGGCGGTGATTCCCATCGCCGGTGATCAGGTGACCAATGACATCGCCGTGGCCCTGCGAACGCCAACGCAGCATGCCGAGGACATCAAGATGCGCTATGCCTGCGCGCTGTCCCAGCTGGCCACCAGCGACGAGACCATCGAAGTCCCGTCGGTGGGTGATCGTCCCCCGCGCCGACTCTCGCGCCAGACCCTCGCCGAGGTGGTCGAGCCGCGCTACGAAGAGTTGATGACGCTGGTGCAGGCCGAACTGCGGCGCAGCGGTTTCGAGGACCTCATCGCCGCCGGGGTCGTCCTGACCGGCGGCAGTTCCAAGATGGAAGGTGCCGTGGACCTCGCCGAGGAGGTGTTCCACACACCGGTGCGACTCGGCCTGCCACAGCACATGACCGGCCTGACGGATGTCGTCCGCAACCCGATTTATGCCACCGGGGTGGGGCTGCTGCATTGCGGCTGGCAGCACCGCGGTGAATCGCGTCCGGAACTCTCACCCCCGGGAGGCAATGGCTTCTCGGCGGTATGGGGCCGGATGAAAGACTGGTTCAAGGGAAATTTCTGATTCGTTGACGGAGGGTGACGTGATGTTTGAACTAATGGATGCCTACAACCAGAACGCGGTGATCAAGGTGATCGGTGTCGGCGGTGGTGGCGGTAACGCCGTGCAGCACATGGTCTCGGCCGACGTCGATGGCGTCGATTTCATCTGTGCCAATACCGACGCGCAGGCACTGCGTAACAGCTCGGCACGGACCACGCTTCAGCTTGGCCAGGGCATAACCAAGGGCCTGGGTGCCGGCGCTAACCCCCAGGTCGGGCGCGAGGCCGCCGAGGACGACCGCGAGCGGATCGCCGAGGTGCTGGAGGGCGCCGATATGGTGTTCATCACCGCCGGCATGGGCGGTGGCACCGGCACGGGCGCGGCCCCGGTGGTTGCCCAGATCGCCCGGGAGCTGGGTGTGCTGACCGTGGCGGTGGTCACCAAGCCGTTTCCCTTTGAGGGCAACAAGCGCATGACCGTGGCCGACGATGGTATCCGCGAGCTGGAGCGCGAGGTCGACTCGCTGATCACCATCCCCAACGAAAAGCTGCTCTCGGTGCTGGGTAAGGAGCTGACGCTGCTGAACGCCTTCAAGTCGGCGAATGATGTGCTGCTCGGGGCGGTCAAGGGCATTGCCGAGCTGATCACCCGTCCCGGCCTGATCAACGTCGACTTCGCCGACGTGCGCACCGTGATGTCGGAAATGGGCATGGCCGTGATGGGCTCGGGTGAGGCCAGCGGTGAGGATCGCGCCCGGGAAGCGGCCGAACGGGCCATTGCCTGCCCGCTGCTCGAGGACGCCAACATCGCCGGTGCCCACGGTATCCTGGTCAATGTGACCGCCGGCCTGGACCTGTCCATCGGCGAGTTCGACGAGGTTGGCAACGCGGTCAAGGAGTTTGCCTCGGACGACGCCACGGTGGTGGTGGGAACCGTCATCGATCCCGAACTTGAGGGCGAGCTGCGTGTCACTGTGGTGGCCACGGGCCTGGCCGCGACCCAGCAGACGGCCGAGCCGGCGCCGGCGCCGCGGCTGGTCAGTGGCAGCGCCGCCGGCCAGGTGGACTATGACGCGCTCGAGCGGCCGGCGGTGACGCGCAAGCGGGCTGCAGCCGGGGGCGGTGCCCGCGCCGAAGCGGATATGGAATACCTCGATATCCCAGCGTTCCTGCGGCGGCAGGCGGACTGAGTCCGCCGCCGGGTCGCCTTGCCGCCGTTTCTGATACACTGCCCGGATATTTTTCGGGCGCGCGACCGCGGGACAGCCGAGCATGATTCGACAACGTACGCTGAAAAACAGCATCCGGGCCACGGGTGTAGGCCTTCATACCGGCGAGAAGGTCTACCTGACCCTCCGCCCCGCGCCCGCGAACACCGGGATCCGGTTCTGCCGGGTGGACCTGGATCCAGTGGTTGAAATCGCCGCCCACCCGGAGTATGTCGGTGACACCGTGCTCTCCACCTGCCTGAGCCGCGATGGCGTTCGGGTCGCCACCGTGGAACATCTGCTCTCGGCGATGGCGGGGCTGGGTATCGACAATGCCTATGTCGATCTCTCGGCGCCGGAAGTGCCCATCATGGATGGCAGCGCCGGACCGTTCGTCTTTCTCATCCGCTCGGCGGGGACGCTCGAGCAGGAGGCGCCGAAACGCTTCGTGCGGATCGTGCGCCCCCTGAGCATCGAGGATCCGGATGGCAAGCGGGTGAGCTTCGAGCCCTATGAGGGCTTCAAGGTGAGCTACACCCTGGAATTCGATCACCCGGTATTCAAGGCCGGGGAGCGCACGGCCGAAGTCGATTTCTCGTCCACCTCGTTCGTCAAGGAAGTCAGCCGCGCGCGCACCTTCGGCTTCATGCGCGACATCGAGTACCTGCGCCAGAACAACCTGGCACTGGGCGGTAGTCTGGACAATGCCATCGTGGTGGATGACTACCGGGTCCTCAACGAGGATGGGCTGCGGTACCAGGACGAGTTCGCCAAGCACAAGATCCTTGATGCCATCGGCGACCTCTATCAGCTGAACCGCAGCCTGATCGGGGCCTTTCATGGCTACAAGTCCGGCCACGAGATGAATAATCGGCTGCTTCGCAAGCTCCTGCTCGAGCAGGATGCCTGGGAGGAGGTCACCTTCGAGGCCGACGAGATCGCGCCCATCGCCTACGACCAGCCGCTGCCGGTCGCCTGATTCAGCCGCGGCGCCGCGAGGCGAGGCGTCGCAGGGATTCCGCAAGGCGCGGGTCGTCCATCCCCTTCGCCGCCGACTCGAGATGATCGGCGGTGTCCGCACTGAGCGTCCGGCCTGCCTTCCGGGGCGGGGACCGCCGCGCGGCCGCCAGTCGGATGGTCATTTTCTCCGGCCGTTCGCCGATGATGACAGCCGCGGCATCAAGCAATGCCGCCTGCTGGGCACGCAGCGGCGTCGACCAGGCCGGACTCTCCGCCGTGATCACGAGAACCGCCGGGGACAGGGACGCCACCTGCCAGTGGCCATGCAGGCGCGGCGGCAGGACGGCGTTAAGCTCGCGCGTCGCATCCGCCAGCCAGGCAGTCTGCCTGCGAATGGCGGCGACATCGCCGGCGGACCGCCGCAATATTCCCTGCAGTCGGCCGGGACCGCCACCCTTGCGCTCGCTCATCGTCCGCTCCTGATTTTCCGGCGACTGATGCGCTATAGTAACGCGTCATTTCAAAGGCCTACTGGATCGGCATGCTCAGCGGAATCGCGAAAAAGGTGTTCGGCACGCGCAACGACCGGCTGGTCAAGCGCCTCCGCCGGCAGGTCAGTCGTATAAACGAGCTGGAACCCACGATGCAGGCGCTCGACGACGAGTCGCTGCGTGACATGACGCGGACCCTGCGCGAGCGGGCCGTCGGCGGCGAGAGCCTCGACGCGCTGCTGCCCGAGGCCTTCGCGGTGGTGCGCGAGGCCGCCACCCGCACCCTGGGGTTGCGCCATTTCGACGTCCAGCTGATCGGCGGAATGGTCCTTCACCACGGGCGCATCGCCGAGATGAAGACCGGCGAGGGCAAGACGCTGGTGGCCACCCTCGCGGCCTACCTGAACGCGCTCACCGGCGAGGGCGTTCATATCGTTACCGTCAACGATTACCTGGCCCGGCGCGATTCCGAGTGGATGGGGCGTCTCTACCGCTTCCTCGGCCTCGAGGTGGGTGTCGTGGTGCCGGGTATGGATGGCGAAACCAAGCGCGCCGCCTACCAGGCCGACATCACCTACGGCACGAACAATGAGTTCGGCTTCGATTACCTCCGTGACAACATGGCGCTGCGCGCCGAGGACCGGATGCAGCGCGGGCGCCACTTCGCCATCGTCGACGAGGTCGACTCGATCCTCATCGACGAGGCCCGCACGCCGCTGATCATCTCCGGCAAGGCGGAGCAGTCGAGCGAGCTGTACCAGAGCATGAACCGGATCGTTCCGTCGCTGGAGCAGCAGGAAGAGGAGGATGGCCCCGGCGATTACTACCTCGACGAGAAGGCACGTCAGGCTTTCCTCACCGAGTCCGGCCAGGAGCGTGCCGAGGAGCTGCTTCGCGAGGCGGGTCTGCTCGGCGAGGGGGAGAGTCTCTATGACGCCCGCAACATCGCCATGGTCCATCACCTGAACGCAGCGCTGCGCGCCCACACGCTGTTCCAGCGCGACGTCCACTATCTGGTGCGGGATGGCCAGATCGTCATCGTGGACGAGTTCACCGGCCGGGCGATGGCCGGGCGGCGCTGGTCCGAGGGCCTGCATCAGGCCATTGAGGCCAAGGAGGGCGTGGAGATCCAGGCCGAAAACCAGACCCTCGCCTCCATCACCTTCCAGAATTTCTTCCGGCTCTACGACAAACTCTCCGGCATGACCGGTACCGCCGATACCGAGGCCTACGAATTCCAGCACATCTATGGGCTGGAAGTGGCGGTCATTCCCACTCATCGGCCCATGATCCGCGCCGATCACCATGATCTGGTCTTCCTTGACCAGGACGACAAGTACCGCGCGATTATCGAGGATATCGAGGACTGCAATGGCCGCGGCCAGCCCGTGCTGGTGGGCACCACGTCCATCGAGCACTCCGAGCGCATCTCCTCGGCCCTGCGCAAGGCCGGTATCCATCACGAGGTGCTCAACGCCAAGCAGCACGAGCGCGAGGCCGGCATCATCGCGCAGGCCGGCCGACCGGGGGCGGTGACCATCGCCACCAATATGGCGGGCCGTGGCACCGACATCGTGCTCGGCGGCAATCTCGATGTCGAGCTGGCAGACCTCGGCGATGATGCCCCGGAATCCCGCCGTGACGGCCTGCGGGAGGACTGGCAGCAGCGGCATGATGCGGTGATCGAGGCCGGCGGCCTGCATGTCATCGGCACTGAGCGCCACGAGTCGCGGCGTATCGACAACCAGCTGCGCGGGCGCTCCGGCCGTCAGGGCGATCCGGGGTCCACGCGTTTCTTCCTCTCCCTGGACGACAGCCTGCTGCGCATCTTCGCCTCCGATCGCGTCTCCGGCATGATGCAGCGACTGGGCATGCAGGAGGGCGAGGCCATCGAGAGCGGCATGGTCTCGCGGGTCATCGAGAACGCCCAGCGCAAGGTCGAGGCCCACAACTTCGACATGCGCAAGCACCTGCTCGAGTTCGACGACGTCGCCAATGACCAGCGCCGGGTGATCTATGCGCAGCGAAACGAGCTGCTCGAGTCGGAGGATATCTCCGGGACCATCGTCGATATGCAGAACGATGTGCTGGCATGGCTGGTGGATGAGCATATGCCGCCGGGCACGATTGATGACCAGTGGGATATCCCGGCACTCGAGGAGGCGCTGCATGCCCAGTTCGGCATTGAGGCGCCGGTCCGGCAGTGGCTTGAGGCGGATGATGAGCTTGATCGTGAGGGTGTGCTCGAGCGCCTCGAACAGGCGGTCGCGGCGCATTACGAGGCCAAGGAGGCGGAAGTCGCCGGCATTGGCGTGAACATGCGCGAGGTGGAGAAGAGCTTTCTTCTGCAGGTGCTGGACAACCAGTGGAAGGAGCACCTCGCGGCCATGGATTTCATGCGCCAGGGCATCGGCCTGCGTGGCATGGCGCAGCGCAATCCCAAGCAGGAGTTCAAGAAGGAAGCCTTCCAGATGTTCCAGGAGCTGCTGGAGGGCATCAAGCGCGAGACCATTCGCATTCTATTCAATGTCAATGTCCGCAGCCCCGAAGATGCCCGCGCCGCCGAGGAGCAGCGCGAGGCGGAACGCGCCCGGGCCATGCAGTTCCAGCACGCGGAGACCAACGCCCTCGATGATGGAGGAGATGGGGCGCGCGCTGAGGCGGCGGGCGATGGCGGCGAACGCCAGCCGTTCGTGCGGGGCGAGCGTAAGGTCGGTCGCAACGAACCCTGTCCCTGCGGTTCAGGCAAGAAGTACAAGCACTGCCATGGTCGGCTCTAGCCGGCCGGACGAGGAGGCGGTCCATGGCCGTGGGTAACGCGCCGTTGCCGACCCTCCATCCGGTGCCGGGGCTGCGTCTGGGGACCGTGGCGGCCGGTATCCGCAAGGCTGGAGAGCCCGATCTGGTGGTGATCGCCCTCGACGAGGGCAGCCGCGTGGCCGGGGTGTTCACCCGCAATCAGTTCCGGGCCGCACCGGTCCGCTTCGCGGAGGCTCATCTGCGCGATGATGCCCCCCGCGCCCTGATGATCAATACGGGCAACGCCAATGCCGGCACGGGGCCCGACGGTGACCGGGCCGTTGAGCGTAACTGCGCGCAACTCGCCTCGATCCTCGATTGTCGGCCGACCCAGGTCATTCCCTATTCCACGGGCGTGATCGGTGAGCCCCTGCCGGCCGAGCGGATCGATGCGGCGCTGCCGGCGGTCGTCGATGCACTATCCGAAAACGGCTGGGCCGCCGCGGCGGATGGCATCCGCACCACCGATACGCGGGCCAAGGGACGAAGCTGCCGACTGGAGTTGGAAGCGGGGCCGGTGACGCTCACCGGGATCGCCAAGGGCTCCGGCATGATCCGGCCCGATATGGCCACCATGCTGGCCTATGTGGCCACCGATGCCGACATCGATCAGCCCCTGCTGAGAGGACTGTTGCGCGATGCTGTGGCGGTGAGTTTCAACCGCATCAGCGTCGATGGTGATACCTCCACCAACGACGCCTGCGCGTTGATCGCGACGGGTGCAAGCGGCATACAGCTCTCGGCGCAGGCGGATATCCGCTGCTTCGCCGATGCGCTGGAGGCGCTCTGCATCGACCTCGCCCGCGAAATCGTTGCCGATGGCGAGGGCGCAACCCGTGAACTCGCCGTTCAGGTGACCGGTGCCCGCAGCGTGGCCGAGGCCGAGCAGGTCGCGTTCACCGTGGCGGAGTCGCCCCTGGTCAAGACCGCATTGTTCGCCGGCGATCCCAATTGGGGGCGCATCCTGGCCGCGGTGGGCCGGGCCGGGATCGAGGACCTGGAAGTCGACCGGGTGCGGATCCATATCAACGGCTGTCCCATCGTCGAGGCCGGCGGTGTGAGCCCGGATTACCGCGAGTCGATCGCCGCTGAGCGGATGGCCGCTGACCGGGTCACCTTCCGTATCGACCTGGATCGTGGTCGCCAGGCAGTGACGGTCTGGACGTGCGACTTCTCCTACGACTACGTCCGCATCAATGCCGAGTACCGCAGCTGACGCGCCGCCGCTGCGCGTGGCGGTGGGTGTCGTTCGCGATCATCTCGGCCGCGTCCTGGTGGCAAGGCGTTCGCTCGACCGCCATCAGGGCGGGCGCTGGGAATTTCCCGGCGGCAAGGTGGAATCCGCGGAGTCCGTCACCACCGCCTTGCGGCGGGAGCTGGCCGAGGAGTTGGGGATCACCGTACGCGAGTGCCGCCCGCTCATTCGGATCGCGCACGACTACGGAGACCGCCGTGTCGTTCTCGAGGTTCGGGCGGTCGATCGCTGGTCGGGGGAGCCGACGGGCCTCGAGGGTCAGCCGCTTGCCTGGCGGATGCCCGATGAACTGGCGCCGGGCGACTTCCCCGCCGCCAATCGAGGCATCATCACCGCGCTTCGGCTGCCCGGGCATTACGTGATCAGTGCCGACTGTGACGACCCGGCCGACTGGCTGGCGACGCTTGACCGGGTGCTGGCAGCCGGTGAGCGGCTCATCCAGTTCCGGGTGCGCCAGAATGACGTAGCCCGGCGAGCTCTCGCCGATGAGGCGCTGATCCGCTGCCGGGCGGCGGGGGCGCGGCTGCTGGTGAACGGCGATGTGGAGTTGGCCCGGTTGATCGAGGCCGACGGTGTGCACCTGAACACCGCGGGGCTCGCGGCGCTGCAGGAGCGCCCCCTGGCTCCCGGCCGGTGGGTCGCCGCATCCTGTCACGATAGCGCCGAGCTCCGACGGGCCGCGGCGCTCGATGTGGACTTCGCGGTCCTGAGCCCGGTTGCGGAGACGGCCAGCCATCCCGGTGCACGTCCCATTGGCTGGGCGGCGTTCCGCGAGCTGGCCACGGACGCCCCGTTCCCGGTCTACGCACTTGGCGGGATGACGTCCGCGGACGAGGCCATGGCTCGCCGCGAGGGTGGTCAGGGTGTGGCCGGCATCTCAGGATTCTGGGTCTAGAGCCGGTCGTCTCCTTCCGGTTCAAGTCCCTCGGGCAGGCTGTCGATGTCGGGCTGCCCGGGCTCTCCCGGAATCTGATGGCGTTCCTCAAGCCAGTCGCCGAGGTCAATCAGCCGGCAGCGCTTCGAGCAGAAGGGCCGATGCGGAGAGCGTTCCGCACTCCAGGCGACTGGCGTACCGCATTGGGGGCAGGCAACGGTGGGTGTTGTGTCAGATGACACAGCGCTCAAGGGTGAACGGGACATTGTCGCTGACCTGTTGGGGTCTTTCGCCCTGCTCGGGCTGTTCCATGAAACGGATATTGCAGAAATGCCGGCTGCCGCTGATTTCCGGGTAGCACTGCCGGGCCCGTGGCAGCAGAACGCGCAGCATCTGATAGGGGGTCGCCCGGTCGAGGGTCGCCTGGAAACTCCCGCCACTGGCCGTCTCGCTGACCGGATCGGCGCTCTCGCGCAGCAGCCGCAGCACCAGGGCGGTGCCCTCGTCGATCAGCGTGAAGCCGCCGTGCCATTCGGCCAGCAGTGCCTGCCGCTCGTTCGCAGGACCCTCCAGCCACAGGTGATAACCGGGCAGGTCGAAGGCGCAGGTGCCGCCCAGTACGCCGGCTCGCTGTTCGATACCGGTCAGGAATTCATTGTTGCGCACGACCGCGGGCATGCCCGTCGGCGCCTCGCGCAGTCGCTGCGCGATGGCCCGGCACTCGGCGAGGACCGGCTCAAGCAGCCGGTCATCCACTTCCGGCCGGGCTTGGAGCTTCTCCAGACTGTTCAGTATGCGCTCCAGCTCTTTCTGTAGTTCGGAGCGGACATCGCTGCGATTGAGCAGCCCCATCACGTCGAGCAGGGCATCCACGGCAGCTCGGGTGTGCCAGGCGGACTCGCCGGCGGCGCCGAAGCGGAAGCGGTCGAAGAGAAATTCCAGACGCAGGAACGTGCGCATTCGCTCGTTGAGCGGATACTCATAGATGGTCAGATCTGCCTCGGTCCCGGTTTCTTCCACGCTCGCCTCTGTCAGCGCATGGCATCATTCTCTCCCAGACACCGGGCAATCGCCAAATCAGCCGGCCCTGCCGGCCATACCCAGATATTGCCGATGCAGGGTCTGGACGCGGGCGTCGAGCTCATCCGGTGTGCCGTCGTTGACGATGACATCGTCCGCCAGTGCCAGTCGGCGCTCGCGCTGGGTCTGACTGGCCAGCGCCCGGTCGGCCTGCGCGCGGTCCACGTGATCGCGTGCCATGAGGCGCTCGCGTTGCTTCGATGGCTCGGCATCCACCACCAGAATGCGGTCGTACGACTCCGCCCAGCCGGCCTCCACCAGCAGGGGGACCACGACGATGGCATAGGGGGCTTCCGCCTCCGCCAGGCGTTGCGTGACCCGGGCGCGGATGCGCGGGTGGGTGATGGCCTCCAGGTCTCGGCGGGCCGCCTGGTCGCTGAAAATCCGCTCCCTCAGGGCACGCCGGTCCAGTTCGCCCCGGGCGTCGATGACAGCCGCACCGAAGCGTTCACGAACCGCGGCCAGTCCTTCGGTGCCCGGTGCCACCACCTCGCGGGCCAGTTGGTCGGTGTCGATCACCGCGGCTCCGAGTGCAGCAAAGCGATCGCTGACGGCGGTCTTGCCACTGGCGATGCCACCGGTCAGCCCCACCACAAGGGCCGGTCTATTGCCTGATTCAGAATACTCCCCGGTCATATGGCCAGACTAGCGTGATCCAGCCGGCCAGGGCGAGCCAGGGGCCGAAGGGGATCTGCTCCGGGAGGGGGTGCCCGCGGCCCGGACCGGCCAGCAGCGACCAGAGGGTGCCGCCGCCGGCGGCGAACAGCATGACCAGGGGCAGGCTGCCCGGTCCGAGCCAGGCGCCCAGCATGGCCATCAGCTTGAAATCACCACCACCCATGCCGTCCTGTCCGCGCAGCAGGCGGAAGCCGGCGTTGAGACCGCTGAGCGAAATGTACCCCGCCACAACGCCCAGAATGGCCTCACGGGCCTCAAGGTGGATGCCGCCCGCGGCGACCAGCAGCCCCAGCCAGAGGCCACTCAGCGTGAGGCGGTCGGGCAGCAGGCGGGTGGTCTGGTCGATGCCCGCCAGGGCCAGTAGCCAGGCCGTCAGCAGGAACGCCGACAGGCCCGCTGGCGTCAGGCCGAAACGCGCGATGACCAGCAGGCCGCCGATGCCCATCAATGCCTCGATGATTGGGTATCGGAGGCTGATCGGCGCCTGACAGTCCCGGCATCGACCGAGGCGCCGTAGCCAGCCGATCAGCGGAATATTGTCGCGCCAGCGGATGACCTGCCGGCAATGCGGGCATCGCGAACGCCCCGCAATGATCGTATGCATGCCAGGGGACGGATCCATGTCGGCCATTGTGAGCGGCAGGCGATGGATGACGACATTGATGAAGCTGCCCACACACAGGCCGACGAGGCCGATCAGGACGGCGTATTCGCTGACGGGTACCGGCGGGTTCAAACCACCGCCCCCAGTTGAAAGACCGGCAGATACATGGCCAGGACCAGACCACCCACCAGCAGCCCGAGGAGGCTCATGATAATGGGCTCAAGCGCAGCGCCGAGCCCGTCAACACCCTGTATGACCCGTGTCTCGTGGCGCTCGGCGATCCGCTCGAGCATCGTCTCGACGCGCCCCGAGGCCTCGCCGGTGGCGATCATCTGGCCAGTGCTGGCCGGAAAGCGGCCGGCGCTGCCCACGGCGAAGGCCAGCGAGCGTCCATCCCGCAGGTGATCGGCCATCTGCAGTACCGCGTCGCGGTAGACCGTATTGCCCAGGGTGCGCGCGATGGTCGGCAGGGCCTCGGCGAGCGGTATCCCGGCACGCAGCATCACGGCCAGAGTGCGGGTGAACCGCGCGATCATCCCGCCCTCGATAAGGGTCCCGACGAGCGGAAGGCGAAGGATCAGCCGGTCGCGGCAGCGGCGTAGCCGCGGGAGTCGGGGCGTCGCCGCACCGACTATGGCGAAGCAGGCGATGAGGGCGGTCATGACGAGCCAGCCACCCTGGCGAAGCCACTCCGAGGCGGCGATGACCTGTCGGGTGAACAGCGGCAGTTGCGCGCCAAAGCCCTGGAACAGGCTCTCGAACCGGGGTACCACGAAAACCAACAGCGCCACGGTTACGACGAGTGCAATGCACAGGACGAGGGCCGGGTAGACCATCGCCCGGCGCAGACGACGCCGAATCGCCTCGCTGCGCTCGGAATCGCTGGCGATGCGCTCGAGCAGGGTCTCGAGCTCGCCGGATTGCTCGCCGGCGTGCACCAGGCCACATAGCAAGGGGCTGAAATGCCGCGGTTGCTCGGCAAGCGCGGCGGAGAGCGGCATACCCGCCGCCACATGATGCCGGATTGTGCCGATCACCCGGCGCAGACCGGCATGCTTTTCCTCGCGTGCGATCATCTCCAGGGCTTCCACCAGCGGAATGCCCGCCGTGGCCATGGTCGAGAGCTGACGCAGCAAGGGTGTTGTCTGGCGGGGGCGGACCGCTGGCGTGGCCGGTGTCAACACGCCCTCCAGCCAGGCCGGGACGGCAAAGGCATGCTCGACGACGATGCCGCGGCTCCGCAGGTGGCGACGCAGCTGTCCGGCGTCGCCCGCGGGCATGAGGCCGCATCGCCGTGCGCCGTTCAGATCCCGGCCCTGCCAGCCAAAGGTCGGCATTCCGCTCATCCCCTGGTGACCCGGTCGATCTCGCCGAGGCTGGTCAGGCCCTCGGCGGCCTTTGCCAGCCCGGCATCGCGCAGGCGCCGCAGACCGGTGGCGCGCAGGTCGTCGGCGAGGGTCGTGTCCCGGTCGTTCTGAAGGATTCGGGTGGTGATGGCGTCGGTCATGGGCATGACCTCGTGAATCCCCAGCCGACCCCGGTAGCCGTTCAGGCATCGGGGGCAGCCGGCCGCCTCGAAGAAGCGTCCGTCCGGCGGAATCCGCGCCGGCCGGCGGCAGTGCGGGCAGAGGCGGCGAACCAGCCGTTGCGCGCTCACCAGGATGACCGAGGCGGCGATATTCCAGCGGGGGATGCCCATGTTGACGAGGCGTGTGATCGCGCCCGGTGCGTCGTTGGTATGTAGGGTGGAGAGGACCAGATGTCCGGTCTGGGCCGCCTTGATGGCGATTTCCGCGGTTTCACGATCGCGGATTTCGCCGACCATCATGATGTCGGGGTCCTGGCGCAGGAAGGCCCGCAGGGTTTCGGGAAAATCCAGCCCGATCCGGCTGTTCACCGAGATCTGATTGACGCCGGGGAGCTTGATTTCCACCGGATCCTCCACCGTGAGGATGTTGCGGCTGCTGTGATTGAGCTGTTGCAGGGCGCTGTAGAGCGTGACGGTCTTACCCGAGCCCGTCGGCCCGGTCACCAGGATCATGCCGTGGGGCCGGTCGATTGCGGCGCGGTAGGCGGCGAGCTGGTCGGTCTCGAGGCCCAGTGCCTCGAGCCCCAGAGCGGTGGTCGCGGAGTCGAGCAGGCGCAGGACGAGCTTCTCTCCGAATAAGGTCGGCACCGTGCTGACACGGAAATCCACGGCCTCGCCATCGTCGGTGTCCATGCGCAGGCGTCCATCCTGCGGCAGGCGACGCTCGGCAATGTCCATCCGGGCCATGACCTTGAGCCGTGCCACCAGCCGGTCGGCCATATCCACGGGCGGGTGGGCGACCTCCTGGAGCAGGCCGTCCCGGCGAAAGCGCACCCGGCAATGGGCCTCGAAGGGCTCCAGGTGGATGTCCGAGGCCTGCTCGCGAATCGCGCGGCGCAGCAGCTCATTGATATAGCGGATGACCGGCGTGTCATCCTCCGGCGGACTGCCGGCGCCGTCCCGCACCTCGGTCTCCGCCCGGGGTGCCGAGGCCAGCTCCTGGCCCAGTGCCTCAACGCCGCCCCCGAGGGTGGCGATTCGCGCCGTGAGCGTATCGTCATCCGCGAGGACCGGCTCGACGGGCAGATCGGTGTGAAAGCGCAGCTCATTGAGCGCGGCGACGTTGGCCGGATCGGACACCGCCACCCGCAGTACGCCATCCTGCCGCGCAAGCGGCAGTGCCTGATGACGGCGAATGATCTCGGGGTCGATACGCTCGAGCAGTGCCGGATCCGGCTCCAGCTCCGCGCCACTCATGCGCTCGATGCCGAACGCCTCGGCCGCGGCGTCAGCGATGGTGGCGGGGGTCAGCGTGCCGCTGTCGAGGATCTGGCGGACCAGGGGACGGCCGGTGCGCCGCGCCTCGGCGACGATGCGATCCGCCTGGGCGGCGCCCAGGACACCCTGCTTGACAAGCCGGCGGGCCAGTGTGGGTCGACGCACGATGGCATCCATTCTGCGCTCCGTTTCCGCTTGGCGGATGCGCAGTATGGAATGCGGCAGTCCGACCCGACCGTGATCGGCGTCGCAGAATGCTCAGGGTCTACGGATCGGGCGGCGGGGGAGGATCTGGTCGGGGTGACTGGATTCGAACCAGCGACTCCTGCCTCCCGAAGACAGTGCTCTACCAAGCTGAGCTACACCCCGAACGCTGTTCAGTGATTGCGGCCCACCGCGAACCGGGCCAGCGATCCCAGTGCCGTGCGGAAGTCGTTGTCGGGAAATGCCTCGAGCGCGTGTTCGGCATGCTCGGCTTCCTGCTCGGCAAGGCCGCGAGTATAGGCAATCGACCCGGTGCGCGCAATCGCGTCAGCGACCGCGTCGATCCGCTCCCGGCCGCCGTCCTCGATGGCCGATCGCAGCATGGCGCGCCCGGGCTCATCGGTGTTGGCCATGCAGTGGATCAGCGGCAGTGTCGGTTTGCCTTCGGCCAGATCGTCGCCGATGTTCTTGCCGATGGTCTCGGCGCTGCCGTCGTAGTCGAGGGCATCGTCCGCCAGCTGGAAGGCGATGCCGAGGTGCCGGCCGTAGTCCGCCGCGGCTCGGATCGCCGTTTCGTCCCCGGGCCGGGCCAGTTCGGCCGCCAGCCGGCAGCCCGCTTCGAACAGGACCGCCGTCTTGCGGTAGATCACTTCATGATAGCGGGGCTCGGTCACATCCGGATCATGCACATGCATGAGCTGCATGACCTCGCCTTCCGCGATTCGGTTGGTCGTCCGTGAGAAAACCGCCATGACGGTGTTGTCGTCGAGTTCCACCATCATCTCGAAGGCACGGGTGTAGAGGAAATCGCCGACCAGTACGCTGGCTTCATTGCCCCAGATCTGGTTCGCGGTATCCCGCCCCCGGCGGACCGCGGATTCGTCCACCACGTCATCGTGGAGCAGCGTGGCGGTGTGTATGAGTTCCACGGTGGCGCCCAGCAGGGCATGCCGCTCGTCTTCCGGCGCATGGCCGGCGGCACGCGCCATCAGCAGGGTCACCATGGGCCGAAGGCGCTTGCCGCCACCGCCGATGATGTAGTGACCCAGCTGATTGATCAGGGCAACGTCGGACTGCAGCCGCGCCTTGATGATGCGGTCGACGGCAGTCATGTCGCCCGCAATGCGCTCGCGTATGGCGGCTATGTCCATCCGGATTGGGCCCTGAAAAGAAGAAGGAGTGCGCGATGCTAGGAAGGGGAGTAGGGGGTGTCAAGCTCGGCCGCGGCTGCGCGTTGACCGGCAACGGGATTGCGGCTATCATCTCGCGGCTTTGGATCAACTCCCTGGAGTCTTTCAGATGTACGCGGTTATCAAGTCGGGTGGCAAACAGTACCGGGTCGCCGAGGGTGACGTGCTGCGGGTCGAAAAGCTGAACGCCGAAGCCGGCGATACCGTGGATTTCGACGAGGTCCTGCTCGTTGCCGACGGCGACGACGTCAAGGTTGGAACGCCCCGCCTCGACGGCGGACGGGTCTCCGCCGAGGTCGTCTCGCAGGGCCGTGAGCGCAAGATCGAGGTGGTCAAGTTCAAGCGCCGCCAGGATTATCAGCGCCACTACGGTCACCGTCAGCCGTACACCGAGGTCCGCATCACCGGGATCCAGGCCGGCTGATCGCAGCAGCCCGACAACGGAGACAGTACTCATGGCACATAAGAAGGCAGGCGGCAGCACACGCAACGGTCGCGATTCGCAATCGAAGCGGCTTGGCGTCAAGCGCTTTGGCGGTCAGGCGGTGATTGCCGGCAACATTCTGGTCCGGCAGCGTGGGACCCACTTCCATGCTGGCGAGAACGTCGGGGTCGGCAACGACCACACGCTCTTCGCCAAGGTCGACGGTCAGGTCGTGTTCGCCCGCAAGGGGCCGCACAAGCGGCGCGTGGTCAGCGTCCAGCCGGCGGGCTGACGCCAGGCCCCCAGCGCCCTGAACCAGCCCCGCCGAGAGCGGGGCTTTTTGATTGCGGCGGACGGATAGCCAATGAAATTCGTGGATGAGGCGAGTATTCGGGTCGCCGCTGGTGACGGCGGTAACGGCTGCGTGAGTTTCCGCCGCGAGAAGTACATCCCCCGCGGCGGCCCCGACGGTGGCGATGGCGGGCATGGCGGGAGTGTCTGGCTGCAGGCGGACGATGGTCTGAACACCCTCGCCGACTTCCGGCACAGTCGGCGGTTTGCCGCCGAACGGGGGCAGGATGGCCAGGGCCGCCAGATGGCCGGGCGCTCCGGAGTGGATGTCACGATTCCCGTCCCCATCGGGACCCTCGTGCGTGACCGGGATACCGGTGAGGTCATCGGCGACCTCACCCGCAACGGCGAACGGCTCTGCGTCGCACGTGGTGGTCGTGGCGGGCTTGGCAATGTGCATTTCAAAAGCTCCACGAACCGCGCACCGCGGCAATCGGTCCCCGGCAGCCCCGGCGAGAGAAGGGAACTCGCGCTCGAGCTGCAGCTGCTCGCTGACGTCGGCCTGCTTGGGCTACCCAATGCCGGCAAATCCACGTTCCTCCGCACCGTGTCGGCGGCACGCCCGAGGGTTGCCGATTATCCCTTCACCACGCTTCATCCGGGGCTTGGGGTGGTGCGCATCGGCCCGGGCAGCAGCTTTACCGTGGCGGATATCCCAGGACTGATCGAGGGCGCCGCCGAGGGCGCGGGTCTGGGGGCCCGCTTCCTGCGCCATCTCGCCCGGACGCGGCTGCTTCTTCACCTGGTGGATGCCGCCGGACTGTATGAAGACCGCGATCTGGCTGTGGAGGTCCGCACCGTGGTGGCTGAGCTGGCGGCGCACAGTGGGGACCTCGCCGGGCGCGAGCGCTGGCTGGTGCTGAACAAGGCCGATCTGTTTCCCGAGGATGAGCGGGCCGCCGTCGCCGAGTCGCTCCGCGCCTCGCTGCAGTGGACGGGGCCGCTCTACGTGATTTCGGCGGAAACCGGCTGGGGGACGGAGGCGCTCTGCCAGGCCGTCATGGCCCATCTCGAGGACAACGATGATGCCGGCTAGTCCCCCGTCCAGCGGCCGCCGCTGGGTGGTCAAGGTCGGCAGCGCCCTGGTGACGGACAATGGTCGTGGACTGGATCACGGGCGTATCGCCGACTGGGTCGGACAGATCGTTCGGGCGCGTGAACAGGGGGTCGAGATCGTCATGGTCTCCTCCGGCTCGGTGGCCGAGGGCGTCCAGCGGCTTGGCTGGCCGGAGCGGCCCAAGGCGCTGCATCAGTTGCAGGCGGCTGCGGCGGTGGGGCAGATGGGGGTCGTGGAGGCGTATGAGTCGCAATTCCAGCGCTTCGGGCTGAAGACCGCCCAGATCCTCCTCACCCATGACGATCTGGCCGATCGCCAGCGTTACCTGAATGCGCGTGTGACCCTCCGGGCCCTGCTTGAGCTCGATGTGGTGCCGGTCGTCAATGAGAACGACACGGTGGCCACCGAGGGGATCCGGTTTGGTGACAACGATACGCTGGCGGCTCTGGTCAGTAATCTCATCGAGGCCGAGCAGCTGGTCATCCTCACCGATCAGCGAGGACTGTATGACGCCGACCCGCGTGCCAATCCGCACGCGCGGCTGATCGAGCAGGCCGCCGCCGAGGATGAATCACTGGAGGCGCTCTGCTCCGACGCGCCCGGCGTGCTGGGGAGCGGGGGAATGCGGGCCAAGGTCATGGCGGCGCGGCGTGCCGCCCGGGCCGGCGCACTGACGCTGATCGCCTCGGGTCGGGAGCCGGATGTGCTCACGCGGATCGCCGCCGGCGAATCACCGGGTACCCGACTGTTGCCCTCCAATGAGCGCCTGGCGGCGCGGAAGCAGTGGATTGCCGGACAGCTGCAGGTCCGCGGTCAGCTGTGGCTGGACTGGGGGGCGGTGCATGTACTGCAAAGCCAGGGGCGAAGCCTGCTGCCCGTGGGCGTCACTGGCGTTGGTGGAGATTTTCGTCGCGGCGAAATGGTCGCCTGCCTGGATCCGACAGGCGCGGAAGTGGCCCGTGGGCTGGTGAACTACGACTCCGACGCGGCGCGGCGTCTCGCGGGTCAGAGCAGCAATCGCATCGAGTCGCTGCTGGGTTATGTCACCGAACCGGAACTGGTGCATCGGGACAATATGGTGCTGACGGGTGTGGTCGCGGGCGGGTGATGCGCGCGCCGCTGCGGCGCGCGCACCGGCATGGGTCAGGCGAGGGCCTTGATCTGCCGGGCCAGACGGCTCTTGTGCCGTGCGGCCTTGTTCTTGTGGATGACGCCGCGGGTCGCCATCCGGTCCAGCACCGGCACGGCTTCGTTGTAGGCGGACTCGGCAGCGGCCTTGTCGCCCTTTTCGATCGCGGCCGTCACCTGCTTGAGCTTGGTGCGCATCATCGACCGGCGGGCCTGATTGTGACGGCGCCGATGCTCGGCCTGGCGGGCGCGTTTCCTGGCGGAGGCGATGTTGGCCAACGTGCTGCTCCTGTTGAGTGTCTGTCTCGAAGAAAAGAGCGGTAATATGCGAATCTTCCGCGGGAATGTCAACCACAACCGGCCCTTGCGCTGGTTCTCGGGCTGAAAAGGGGCAGCATTGCGAAAGGGGCTCTGGCAGTCGGTCATGACCTTTGGCAGCTGGACCATGCTGTCGCGGGTGATGGGGCTGGTGCGGGATATCGTGCTCGGCGTCGTATTCGGCCCCTCGGCGGCAACGGACGCCTTTTTTGTCGCCTTCAAGATTCCCAACTTCCTGCGCCGCCTGTTTGCCGAAGGGGCATTCCAGCAGGCGTTCGTCCCGGTGCTCGCCGACGCCCGTCATGCGGGAGGCGACGCCGCGGTGAGGGCCCTGTTCGGCCGGGTGACCGGTTGCCTGGGGCTGGTGCTGCTGGCCATCACGGTGCTGGCGGTACTGGGATCACCGGGACTGGTGCGCGCATTCGCCCCCGGATTCATCGATCAGCCCGAGCAGCTGGCGCTGGCGACGGAGATGCTGCGCCTGACCTTTCCTTATCTGCTCCTGATCGCCCTCACGGCCGCGGCCGCCGCCGTGCTCAACACCTATGGCGAGTTCGGCCCGCCGGCCTTTGCCCCGGTGCTTCTCAACCTCTGCCTGATCGCCGCGGCCGTCTGGCTGGCTCCGCGCCTGGAGACCGGCGTGCTGGCGCTGGCCCTGGCGGTGCCCGTGGCCGGTGCACTGCAGTTGCTCTTACAGCTGCCGTTCGTCTGGCGCCGCGGTGCACTGAGCTGGCCGCGGCCGGACTGGCGCGATCCCGGCGTGCGACGCATTCTCCGGCTGATGGGGCCGACGATCTTCAGCACCTCGGTCCAGCAGATCAATCTGCTGCTGGATACGATTCTGGCCTCATTCCTGGTGGTGGGCTCCATCAGCTGGCTCTACTGGTCCGACCGGCTCATGGAATTCCCCCTGGGTGTCTTCGGGATCGCGCTGGGGACCGTGATCCTGCCGCGCCTCTCGGCCGAGCACGCGGCGGCGAGCCCGGGCGGTTTCAATGCCACGCTGGACTGGGCGCTGCGCCTGGCGCTGGTGATCATCCTGCCGGCCACCGTCGGACTGGTCGTGCTCGCGGGACCGCTGCTGGCCACGCTGTTCGGGTACGGCGCATTCAATGCCGGCGATGTGCGCGCGGCGAGCTGGAGCCTGATGGCCTATGGCCTGGGGTTATTCGGGTTCGTGCTGGTCAAGGTGCTGGTGCCAGGCTATTTCTCCCGTCAGGACACCCGCGGACCGGTGCGCTGTGCGGTCATCGCCATGCTGGTGAACATGGTGCTGAGCGTGTCCCTGGTGTGGTTGATGTTCGACACGGGCGTGGCTCATGCCGGCCTTGCCCTGGCCACGGGGCTGGCCGCCTGGGTCAATGCCGGCCTTCTGTATCGCGGGCTGCGACGTGCCGGTGTCTATCGGCCGCTGGCCGGCTGGCGGTGGCTGGGCACCCGCGTGTTGGCCGGCGCGCTCGTGCTGGGGCTGGTGCTGCAGTGGCCGGCGCGGCAGCAGGCTTTCTGGCTGGACGCCGGTGTTGCCGCGCGGGTCACCGCACTGGCGGGTGTGATTGCCATCGGCATGGTGGTCTATTTCGTCACCCTCTGGTTGCTTGGGGTGCGCCCGGCACAGCTGCGCGAGCCCCGGGCGTGAGCATGGCTCAAGCCCGGGTTGCTGCCGTATACTGCGGGTTTTGCCGGCATTTCCGCGGGTAGAGGGCATGGAACTCGTCAGAGGCGCGCACAATCTGCATGAAAGGCACCGCCCCTGCGTCGCCACCATCGGCAACTTCGACGGTATCCATCGGGGGCATCAGGCGGTCATCGAATCGCTGCATGCGGCCGGGCGCCGGCTCGGGCTGCCCACCACGGTGATCCTGTTCGAGCCGCAGCCGCGGGAGTTCTTCATGCCCGACCGGGCTCCCGGGCGCATCATGCGGCTGCGTGACAAGCTGCGCGTGCTGCGCTCGCTGGGTGTCGAGCGGACGCTTTGCCTGCGCTTCGATGCCCGCCTGGCCGCCGAGCCCGCGGAGGATTTCATCCAGCGACTGCTGGTGGATGCGCTGGACGTGCGCTTCCTCATGGTGGGTGATGACTTCCGCTTCGGACACCGGCGCCGGGGTGACTTCGCGATGCTCCAGCGCGTCGCCGAGAACCGGGGCTTCGAGCTCGAGCGGATGCCGACGGTGAGCTATGGCGACGCCCGAGTGAGCAGTACGCGCATCCGCGAGGCGCTGGCGCGGGGCGACCTGTCCACCGCCGAAATACTGCTCGGGCGCCGGCTGCGAATCTCCGGGCGGGTGGTCCGCGGCGAGGCGCTGGGCCGCCAGTTGGGCTGGCCTACGGCCAATATCCGCTTTGGTCAGCACCCACCGCCGATGCGGGGGATCTTCAACGTCGCCGTCCATGGTCTCGGCGAGATCCGTCCCGGCGTGGCCAGCCTGGGAACCCGGCCGACGGTCAATGGTGTCGAGACGCTGCTCGAGACCTATCTGCTGGACTTCTCCGGCGATCTGTACGGTCGCACCATCGATGTCGAGTTCCTGGCCTGGCAGCGGGGCGAAGAGCGTTTCGACGGCCTCGAGGCCCTGAAAGAACAGATCGCCGCGGACGTGACCGCGGCCCGGACGTGGTTTGAGGACCACGGCTATCTGAAGGCAAACACTGTAGGATGAATCCGTGAGCGATTACAAGGACACCCTCAATCTCCCGAAAACCGCATTCCCCATGCGCGCCGGCCTCGCCAGGAGTGAGCCGAAGCGGCTGGCGCGCTGGCGCGAGGAGGGGGTGTATGAGCGCCTGCGCGCCGAGCGCCATGGGCGCCGTCGCTACATCCTCCATGACGGTCCGCCCTACGCCAACGGCAGCATTCATATCGGCCATGCCGTCAACAAGATCCTCAAGGACATCATCGTCAAGAGCCGCAGCCTGGACGGGCTCGACGCGGTCTATGTGCCGGGTTGGGACTGTCATGGCCTGCCCATTGAGCACAAGGTCGAGCAGACCATCGGCAAGGCTGGCGAGGCCGTCTCGCCGCGGGCCTTCCGCGATGCCTGCCGGTCGTTCGCCGCCGAGCAGGTGGCGGGCCAGAGCGAGGATTTTCAGCGCCTCGGCGTGCTCGGTGACTGGGCCCATCCCTATCTGACGATGGCCCCGGAGACCGAAGCGAATATCCTGCGTGCCCTCGGCGACATCGTGCGCAAGGGTCATCTCAAGCGGGGTTACAAGCCGGTTCACTGGTGCACCGACTGCGGCTCTGCGCTTGCCGAGGCGGAGGTGGAGTACGAGGACCATACCTCGCCGGCGATCGACGTACGCTTCCAGGCACTGGATGGGGAGGCGCTGGCCCGGCTGTGCGGTGCCACGGTGGACGCCGAGGATAAGCCGGTTTCGGTGCTCATCTGGACCACCACACCCTGGACGCTGCCCGCCAATCAGGCCGTCGCCCTCCATCCCGGACTGGATTACGTGCTGATCTCGATCGAGCACGGGCGTGAGCTCGTGCTGCTCGCTGAGGAGCTGCATGAGGCGGCGCTGACCCGATACGGCGTTGAGCACTATGGCATCGTGGGACGCTGCACCGGGCGTCAGCTCGAGGGGCTCAGCCTGCAGCACCCGTTCCTCGACCGCCATGTGCCCATCATTCTGGGTGAGCATGTAACCACCGACGCCGGGACCGGCGCGGTGCATACCGCCCCCGGGCATGGTGCTGACGACTTTGTGGTGGGACAGCGCTACAACCTGCCGCTGGAGAATCCCGTCGGTGATGACGGGCGGTTTCTCAACGGGGAATTCCACGGCCAGTTCGTTTTCGATGCCAACCGGGGGATCGTCGAACGGCTGGAAGCTACGCGGGCGCTGGTTCATCATGAACCGTACCGCCACAGCTATCCCCACTGCTGGCGGCACAAGACGCCGATCCTCTTCCGTGCGACGCCGCAGTGGTTCCTCAACCTGGAAGCGGGGGATGTCCGCGAGAAGACCCTGGCGGCGCTGTCCGACGTTGACTGGTTCCCGGACTGGGGCGAGGAGCGCATGGCCGCGATGGTGCGCAACCGCCCGGAGTGGTGCATCTCCCGGCAGCGCAACTGGGGGGTGCCGATCGCCCTGTTCATCGATCGTGAGACGGGTGAACCGCATCCCGACACCGATCGGCTGATCGAGGCCGTGGCTGAGCGTATGGAGCAGGACGGCATTGACGCCTGGTTCGAGCTCGATCCCGTGGAGCTGCTGGGTGACCAGGCCGAGCGCTACCAGAAGGTCACGGACATCCTGGATGTCTGGTTTGATTCCGGCACCACGCATGCCACGGTGCTGAGGGCCCGTGACGGCCTTCAGTGGCCGGCGGATCTCTATCTCGAGGGCAGCGACCAGTACCGGGGCTGGTTCCAGTCATCGCTGCTCACCTCGATGATGATCAACGGCGAGCCGCCCTACCGCGGCGTCCTCACCCACGGATTCACCGTCGACGAGCAGGGACGGAAGATGTCCAAGTCGCGGGGTAACGTGATCGCGCCCCAGGAGGTCATGAATGCCCTGGGGGCTGACATCCTGCGCCTGTGGGTCGCTTCCTCGGACTATACCGGTGAGATCGCCGTCTCGGACGACATCCTCAAGCGCACCGCGGATGCCTACCGGCGGCTGCGCAACACCGCGCGTTTCCTGCTTGCCAATCTGGCCGGCTTTGATCCGGCGGAGAATGCCCTGCCGCCGGAGCGCATGCTGGCGCTGGACCGCTGGGCGGTCGATCGCGCACGGCTGCTGCAGGAAAAGCTCATCGAGGACGCCCACCGGTTCGACTTCCATCAGCTCTCGCAGCGGGTGCATCACTTCTGCGTGCTCGACATGGGCGGCTTCTACCTGGACGTGATCAAGGATCGCCAGTACACCACCCAGGCCGACAGTGTCGCCCGCCGTTCCGCTCAGACCGCCATGTGGCATATCGCCGAGGCGCTGGTGCGCTGGCTCATGCCGGTGCTGTCCTTCACCGCCGATGAAATCTGGGAGCATCTGCCGGGGGAACGAAGTGGCACAGCCCTGGAGACGGAGTGGTATGACGGGCTGTTCGCGCTGGACGATGAACTGATGGACCGCGGCTTCTGGGAGGAAGTCCTGGCCCTCCGTGAGGTGATCGCCAAGCGCATCGAACGGCTGCGCAACGACCAGGTCCTGGGCGCCACCCTCGAGGCAGAGGTCGACCTCTTCTGCCCCGAGCCGCTGGCGACCCGCTGGGGCGTGCTGGGGGATGAACTCCGCTTCCTGCTCATTACCTCGGCGGCACGAGTGCATCCGCTGGAGGCCGCCGATGAGCATGCCGAATCGGCCAACCTGCCCGATGGCACGCGCTTTCGCTTCAGCGTTCGGCCCAGCCGTCACGACAAGTGTGAGCGCTGCTGGCACCGGCGTGAGGATGTAGGAGACAACGCCGAACATCCCGAGCTCTGCGGCCGCTGCGTCAGCAATGTCTCGGGTCCCGGTGAAGAGCGGCGCTTTGCCTGAGCCGGCGCGATGCCAGTAAACCGCCCCGCCCGCAGTGGGCTGCCATGGGGGCTCGCTGTCGCTGGACTGGTGCTCGTCATCGACCAGCTCACCAAGTGGTTGGCACTGACTGCCCTGCAACCGTATCAGCCCGAGCCGCTGCTGCCGGTCCTGAACCTGACGCTGGCCTTCAACACCGGCGCCGCCTTCAGTTTTCTCGCCGATGGCGGCGGCTGGCAGCGCTGGCTGCTGAGTGCGGTGGCGGTTGCCGTGGGCGTCTATCTGCTCATCTGGCTGCGTGGCCTTGAGGCCCGGAGACGGCTGGAGGTGGCCGGCCTGGGGCTGATACTCGGCGGCGCGGTGGGTAATCTGGTCGACCGGCTGCGCCTTGGCGGAGTGATCGACTTCATCGACGTCCACGTCGGCGGCTGGCACTGGCCGGCGTTCAATGTGGCGGACAGCGCCATCACGCTGGGCGTTGTCGCGGTCCTCGTCACGGCCTGGCGGGACTGGCGCCGCGGCCGCTGAGGGCCTTTGCCCGACCTTCGGCTCCATGGGAGACTATGAGCATGCAGGAAATCAGACTCGCCAATCCCCGCGGATTCTGTGCCGGCGTGGACCGGGCCATCAGCATTGTCGAACAGGCGCTGGAAGCCTTCGGCCGGCCGATCTATGTGCGCCATGAGGTGGTCCACAACCGCACGGTGGTTGATGAGCTGCGCGACAAGGGCGCCATTTTTGTCGAGGAGCTGGACGGCGTCCCGGCGGGATCGACCCTGATCTTCTCGGCGCATGGCGTCTCGCAGTCGGTCCGGGACGAGGCAGTGGAGCGTGGACTCCATGTATTCGATGCCACCTGCCCGCTGGTCACGAAGGTGCATATGGAGGTTCGCAAGCACGCCCGCGAGGGGCGTGAGGTCATTCTGATCGGTCATGACGGGCATCCCGAAGTGGAGGGCACCCTCGGCCAGTATGTCGGCGAAGGGGCGGAGCAGGCCGGCATCTATCTCGTCGAGACGCCCGAGGACGCCCAGAGCCTGAATGTCCGCAACGAGAACGATCTCGCCTTCGTGACGCAGACCACGTTGTCCATGGATGACACCGCATCGGTCATCGAGGCCCTTCAGGCGCGTTTCCCGGCCATCCAGGGGCCGCGCAAGGATGACATCTGCTATGCCACCCAGAACCGCCAGGATGCGGTGCGCGAGCTGGCGGGCGAGGTGGATGTGATGATCGTTGTCGGCTCCGCGAACAGCTCCAACACGCGGCGGCTCACCGAGCTCGCCGAGCGCATGAACGTGCCGGCTCACCAGATCGACCGCGCCGCCGAACTGCAGCGCGACTGGGTCTCCGATGCCGGATGCATCGGTGTCACTGCCGGCGCGTCAGCCCCCGAGTCGCTGGTCCAGGAGGTGATCGACGGGCTTGTCGCTTGGGGCGCCCGGCGCCCGGACACCGGGGGTAGCTATACGGAGGATGTCGTGTTCTCCATGCCCCGCGATCTGTTGCGGGCCATCCCCAGGCGCGGCGAGATCAAGCCCGTCGTCGACTGATCAGCATCGACCGTCATCCATGCGCTGCGGGTCGCCCGTGATCCGAGGGCGCCCCGCGGCATTGATGATGACACCCTGTCCGCGCCGGTCAGGGTCTTCCGCAGCACCGTGACAGAGGACGACCGTCCCCATCTGCAGGCTGCCGCTCGGCCGTCGCGTCCGGCCATCGGGCTGGTAGTGGACGGCGCTCCCGATGCCGGCGTTGGCCTCCACGGCAATCCGCTGGTCCGGCCCTTCGGACCGGCGCAGGAGGGCTTCGCCATGCTGGCGACGGCCGTCGCGGCTGGTATCGACGAAAACCTGCCAGCCCGATTCCCAGTCCCCGTCGAGGGCGGCCACCACGACGGTGCGCCCGCGCATGATGGCCTCGCTCCGGGCGTACCAGAAGGCCGTGTAGAGCCGTTCGGCCCCGTTCTGTAGACGTGCATCCGCCGCGATGCCCGAGAAGACCGGGGCCGCGAGGGTGGTCAGTATCGCCGTCAGTGTCAGCGTCAGCATGAGCCCCGGCAGGCTCACCCCCTCTTGCCTTCTCATCGCGCCCTCCATGGCAACCGACGGTCGAGTAATCTAGCGCAATGGTCGGCCCGGATGCTGCCCGCCAGTCGGATCGCGGCAGTCTGGTGGCATGCGGAGACGGATGGGATTCACCCTGCTGGAAATGCTGGTTGTACTGACCATCATCGCGATCCTCGCCACGCTGGCCGTGCCGGGATACCTGCAACCCGTCGAGCGGGTCCGGAGTACGCAGGCCGGGGCCTGCCTGCTCGAGATCGCCGGCCGGCTCGAGCGGCATCGAGCGCACCGGGGCACTTATGCCGGCTTTGCGCCGATGGAATCCGGCGCAAGCTGCATCGAGTCGCTGTCGCAGGCCTATGTCTTCGAGGCCGGGGTGCCGGACGAGGCCGACTGGGTCGCCATGACCGCGGATCCGATTGCCTGGCAGCTACGTGCCCGGCGCAGGACGGACACATCGCCGCCCGTGAGCGCCGCCTCGACATGCATGGCTCTCGTCTATCGCGATAATGGCCAGCGCGGCGTAATGATGTTGAGCAGCGGCCCGGTGCTGACTGACCCGGCGTCGATTCGGGCCTGCTGGCGCTAGTCCGCGCTTGTCTGAAAGGGGCTGCTCGTCTAAGATTGCCGCTTGGTTGCCGGCGTAGCTCAGTTGGTAGAGCAACGCATTCGTAATGCGTAGGTCCGCGGTTCGAATCCGTGCGCCGGCACCAGTTCCTCGCCGCCTAGCGCCCCAGGCCGAACACCAGCAGCATCGCCAGTACGATGGCCGTCCATAGCGCCATTGAGCCCGTGGGCCAGCTTTTCAGCGGCCAGCCGCTGAGACGCAGATGCGTGGTGGCATCCTCTGCCTGGCGGAAGACACGCATGAACGCTCCGCGCGCCGCGCCGTCGGCGGTCACGATCCAGTTGCGCAGTGCGAGCACCGCCTGCTTGCCCGGCACCCGGTAGAACCAGTCGAGATCGAGGCTGAGCTTGTCCTTTCCGCCGAGCATGCCGAGCAGGAGGAAGAAGGCGAGGCCCGTGAAGAGCAGCAGCTCCATCTCTTTGATCAGATGGCTGGCCGTGTAGGCGTTGTAGTCCACCGGGTAGGGAAGGATGGCGTACAGCCATCCGGGCAGGATCCCGATCACAAAGCAGAGCAGGGCGGCGATGCCCATGGCGACCCGCATGTTCAGCGGGGCCTCCGGCGGCCGAAGGCCGGCATCCCGACCCATGAAGGTATACCAGGGCAGCTTCAGCGTCGTGCTCATGAAGGTGCCGACGCCGGCGAGGGTCATGAGCAGGAAGACCACCGCCCGACCCTCCACCGCCGCCGCCTCGATGATCATGGTCTTGCTCACGAAACCGCTGAACAGTGGGAAGGCCGAAATGGACAGGCCACCCACCATATAGAGCAGGAAGGTGATCGGCATGCTTCGGTACAGCCCGCCCAGTTCGGTCAGGCGGCTGCGGCCGGTCATCTGCAGCACGGCGCCGGCACCCATCAGCAGCAGTGCCTTGTAGAGGATGTGGGTGAAGGCATGGGCGGCGGTGCCACTGATCGCCAGCGCGCTTCCCAGCCCGACACCCGCCACCATATAGCCCACCTGACTGACGATGTGATAGGCGAGCAGTCGGCGGATGTCATTGACCAGGAAGGCATAAGTGACGCCATAGAGGGTCATCAGCACGCCGAGCCAGACCAGCAGTTCGGTGTCCGGGAAGCCCCGGGCGAGCACGTAGACCGCCGTCTTGGTGGTGAAGGCGCTGAGGAATACCGTGCCGGTGACCGTCGCCTCCGGATAGGCATCCGGCAGCCAGGCATGCAGTGGCGGCGCAGCGGCGTTGATCAGGAAGGCCACCAGAATCAGCCAGAAGGCCGGTCCGCCACCCGCCAGCGGCTCAAAGGCAAGGCTGCCAGTGTGCAGCCAGTAGGCGATGATACCGGCGAGCAGGAGCATCCCGCCCAGGGCGTGGATGATCAGATATCGGAAGCCCGCATCATAGGCGGCCTGGCGCCGTCGCCGCCAGATCAGCCAGACCGAGGAGATCATCATGATCTCCCAGAACACATAAAGCGTGATCAGGTCGCCTGCCAGTACGGCACCCAGGCCGGAGGCCGCATAGAGCGTGGCGGCGACATGCTGCGCGCCGTCGTCGACCTGCAGCGCGAAGATGTTTCCGATGAACAGGATGAGGGCGAAGATGTAGGCGAAAATCAGGCTCAGGCCGTCGGCTCGCAGCGGTGTGAGCTCGACGCCGGCGAACTCCAGGGTAACTCGGGTGCCATCCGGGAGCGCGACCACCAGCAGCAGGACCAGTAACGGCAGGGCCAGCTGCCAGACCTGTCGTGAACGTCCCTGCAGGACGCCCAGTGGCAGCGCGCCGAGTATCAGCAGCAGCGCCGGGTGGAGCCACTCAGCCATCGGCGGACTCCTCGTCCCGCGCCTCTGCCTTCCGCCCTGCCCGCTTTGTGTAGTAATCCGGTGCCCGATAGACGAGACCGTAGCCGATCGCCTTATAGAGGCCGATCAGTGCCAGCGCGCCGAGGAAGGCGTAAACCGCGGTGAAGCCGGGGATGCCATCCCACGGGAAACGGCTGTAATGGGAGGATTTCAGGATATCGATCAGCACCACGAGCACCATCAGGCCGATCATGGTCCAGCGCAGCAGCCGGGCACGCTGGACAAGGGCGTCGAGTACGCGGGCGGTGGCGTTGACGGCTTTCATGCGTGTTCCTCTCTCACTGTCCCGGAATGCCCATGGCGAGCAGTTGATAGGCCGGCGCGGCGAGAATGAACAGCACCAGCGTGCCGGCCGCCGTCACAAGCAGTGGGATGAGACACATCGGCGGCGCTTCCGCCAGCCGCCGGTGGGCCGGATCATCCCCGGGGACGGGGCGCAGGAAGGCCCGCATGACCGGCGGCATGAGATAGCCCACATTGAGCAGGGTGCTCAGCATGAATGCGCCTACAACGACGTACTGCCCTGCGCTCCAGGCACCGCTCACCAGGTACCACTTGCTCCAGAACCCCCCGGTGGGCGGCAGGCCGATGACACATAGCGCGCCGATGAAGAAGGCCAGCATGGTCAGGGGCATGCGTCGCGCCAGACCGTCCATGCCGCTGACCGTGTTGATGCCGCTGGCCACGTAGATCGCACCGGCACAGAAGAACAGGGTGATCTTGCCGAAGCCATGCATGAGCATGTGCAGCCCGCCACCGATTGCCGCCAGCTCGGTGGCGAGCAGCGCGCCGGTGACGATATAGGCGAGCTGGCTGACGGTGGAATAGGCAAGACGCGCCTTGAGGTTGTCCTGGTGCATCGCCACCAGTGAGGCCGCCAGCATCGTGAATACGGCGACGTAGAGCATGAACGGCTGGGTGACGAGCCCGCGCAGGTAATCCAGCCCGAACACATACAGCGCCACGGTCAGCACGCTGAAAACGCCGGCCTTGACCACGGCCACGGCATGGAGCAGCGCCGAGACGGGTGTGGGCGCCACCATGGCGGCGGGCAGCCAGCGGTGGAATGGCATCAGGGCCGCCTTGCCGATACCAAAGAGCAGGGCCACCAGGAGCAGGGCACCGGCCCCGGGCGGCACGCCGCCGGCCAGGATGCCGCCGCTGCTGAAGCTGAGTGTTCCCGTGGCATCCCAGATCCAGATGATTGACGGCAGCATCAGTCCGACGCTGGTCACCAGCAGGAGTGCCAGATAGGTACGGGCGCCGGCGCGGGCCTTTTCCGTGCCCGTATGGGCGACCAGTGGATAGGTCGACACCGAGAGGATTTCATAGAACAGATAGAGCGTCAGCAGGTTCTCGGCGAAGGCAATGCCCATGGCCGCGCCGAGGGCGATGGCGTAGCAGGCCATGAACCGGGCCAGATTGCTGTAGCCGCCGGCCTTCAGGTAACCGATCGCGTACGGTGTGGCCACGATATAGAGCGTGGAGGCCAGCAGGGCAAAGACGAGTCCCAGCGGCTCGACCGCCAGGGTGATCTCCAGCCCTGGCACGAGTTCGATCAACTGCTGCGTCATGGCATCGCCACCGGCGATGCGATTGACCGCGAGGCCGATGACCGTCAGCAGAAGCGGCACCGGCAGTGCGAAGCAGATCAGATCACGCAGACCGGGGCGACGCGACGCCAGTGCGATCAGCGCAGCCCCGATGAACGGGATGGCGACGGCGGCGAGAGGCGTCACGGCAGCAGCCTCCCCCCGGCCAACGCCTCGGCCGCCATGCTCGCGCCACCAACGGTCAGCTGCGTGTCAATGCCGAACCAGAAGTTGGCCGCCACCAGAAGCCAGACCGGCACCAGCAGCGTCCAGTGCGCTTCCTCGACAGCGGGCGCGTCATCCGGACGAGGCTGCAGCCAGGCGATTTCCACCACCCGCGCGATGTACACCAGCGCCATGAGTGAAGTGATCAGGATGAGAACCACCAGCCAGATCTGACCGGCCTCCATCGCGGCGCTGATGAGGTACCACTTGCTGATGAAACCGGCCGTGGGCGGAATCCCGATCAGGCTGACGCCAGCCAGGGCGAAGGCGGTGAGTGTCCAGGGCATCTCGCGTCCAATCCCGCGCATGTCCTTGAGCCTGACGCTGCCCAGGCGCCAGGCGACGAGGCCGGCACTGGCAAACAGTGCCGCTTTCATCAGGCCATGGTTGAACAGATGCAGGAAGGCGGCGGTGAGACCGGCCAGGGTCACGAGGCTGACGCCCAGCACCATGTAGCCCACCTGGGCCACGGACGAGTAGGCCAGCATCCGTTTGAGATTGGTCTGCATGATCGCGAGCCATGAGCCGGCGAACATCCCGCCCAGGGCCATGACCATCAGGGCGGCGCTCAGCGGAAGCGCGGTGAAGCTGTAGCCCGGCTCGAAGACGTCGTAGATGAAGCGCAGCATCACGTACAGCGCCACCTTGGTTGCCGTCGCGGCGAGCAGGGCGCTGATCAGCGAAGGGGCATAGGTGTAGGCATTCGGCAGCCAGTGATGCAGCGGGAACAGCGCGAGCTTGATGGCGAAGCCCACGACGATGAAGCCCAGTGCAACCTGCATTGCCCGCGACGCCTCAGTGGCCGGAAGCCGCTCGGCCAGATCGGTCATGTTCAGCGTCCCGGTCAGGATGTAGAGGAACGCGATGCCGATGAGCAGGAAGGTGGCGCCCACCGTGCCCATGATCAGGTAGCGGAAGGCGGCCAGCAGTGCGCGCCGATCCCGGCCATGGGCGATCAGGCCGTAGGTGGCGAGCGACGAGATCTCAAGGAACACGAAGACGTTGAATACGTCGCCGGTCAGGGTGATGCCCAGCAGTCCGGCGAGGGCGATGAGCAGCAGGGCATAGAAACTGCCCTGCCGTTCCGGCACCTCGGCATCCACGATCAGCCGCCCCCAGGGCAGGAGCACCGACGCGACGCCGGTAATCAATAGCGCCACGAAGGCATTGGCGGCGTCCACCCGGTATTCGATGCCCACCGGCGGCGCCCAGTTGCCGAAGGCATAGCTCAACGTGCCGCCGTCGAAGACCGCCGCCAGCGTCAGTGCCGAGAGCACGAACGCGACTGCCATGCTCGCCGTCGTCAGCAGCCACGGCAGGGCGCGACCCGGCAGCAGCGCACAGATCGGGCCAGCGATCAGCGGAATGAGCACGATGAAGGGCATCAGCTCGGTGATCGAACTCATGCGCGATCGTCCCCCTCGACCGCATCGATGGCGTCGTCGTCAATGCTGCCGTAGGCCTCGCGGATCCGCACGGTCAGCGCGAGCCCCACTGCCGTGGTGGCGATGCCCACCACGATCGCCGTGAGGATGAGTACGTGTGGCAGGGGGTTGGAATAGACGTCCACCCCTTCGCGCAGAACGGGTGTGGCGCCTCCGATGATCTTGCCGGCGGAGATGAAGAGAATGAAGACCGAGGTCTGGAAGATCCCAAGGCCAATGATCTTCTTGATCATGTTGCCGCGCACGATCATGCAGTAGTAGCCGATCATCATCAGCACGATCACGGCCCAGTAGTTGAAAAAGCTGAGCACTGTCACTGCCGGTCGGCCTCCACGTCGTCGGCTGCATCCGGGTCAAGGCCGGCGGCCTCGCTGTCGGCACGCCGGCGGGCGAACAGCAGGAAAAACAGCATGACCACCGAGGCCACCGTGACGCCGACGCCGAATTCCACGAGGATGATGCCCGCCTGTTGAGCGGTCTTGGGGGCCTCAAGCAGTGGATAGAAGTCGAGGAAATGACCGCCGAGGACAACGCCGAGCATGCCGATAGAGGCATAGAGCAGCACGCCGAGACAGGCGAGGACATAAATCACGCGCGGCGGAATGATGCGCAGGCCGGTATCCAGCCCGTAGATGAATACGAACAGGATCCAGGCGGCCGCGAACAGGACGCCAGCCTGGAAACCGCCCCCTGGGGAGTACTCGCCATGGAACTGGACATAGAGGCCGAAGAGCATCATCAGCGGGATCAGGAAGCGGGCGACGACAACCAGGATGGCATTGTCTTTCACGAGTCCTGCTCCCTGCGGCGCTGACGTCGCCGGGGTGCCGGCGAGAGCAGGGCATAGACCGCGATCCCGGCGGTGAGGATCACCACGGCCTCGCCCATCGTGTCGATGGAGCGGTAGCTCGCCAGCACGGCGGCCACCATATTGGGGATGCCCATGTTGGCGTAGGTCTGCTCGATGAAGTAGGGCGCGAGATGCTGCTGGACCGGATTATCCGGATGGCCGAACTGTGGCAGGTCGAACGAGGCGTACACCAGCGCCGCGCCGGTCACGATGACAATCGCCAGCGCGGGCAGGCTATGGCCTGCCTGTCGTTTTTCATGCCGGGGCACGAGTGCCAGCACGGCCAGAATCAGCACGGTACTGATGCCGGCCCCGACGGCTGCCTCCGTCAGGGCGACATCGCCCGCATCCAGCGTGGCGAAAAGCGCTGCAATGATGAGTGAATAGATCGCGAACAGCATCGTGGCCTTCAACAGGTCACGCGTGACCACGACGGTGGCTGCCACCACGATCAGGAAAAGGAGCAGGACGATGTCGATCAGGTGTTCGATGATCCATCTCCCTTGGGCCTGACCACGCCCAGCAGAGGCTGCAGACCGGCCGCCATGGCCGCGCGGGCCGTCGCGTGTGATGCCGTCGGCGTGGTGAACAGCAGGAACAGCAGGATCAGAAGCAGCTTGAATGTCAGGATGCTCCAGCCCGCCTGCAGCATCAGGCCGCCGACGATGAGCAGTGCCGCCAGCGTGTCGGTGATGCCGCCGGCATGCAGTCGCGTGAAGACATCCGGGAACCGCACGACACCAATCCCGCCGATGACGGCGAACGCGCCACCAACCAGCATCATGGCCCCGGAGATCACATCCACCAGCAATTCAGTCATGCTCCACCCTGCGACTGGCCGCGAGGTCCCGCTGCCGGACCAGTTTGAGGATGGCGACCACAGCCAGGAAGTTGATCAGCGCATAGACCAGGGCGACATCAATCAGGTCGGCGTTGCCACTGAACTCGGCGATGAGGGCGATCAGCAGAACCGTCTTGGTGCCGAAGATATTGACGCCGACGATGGTGTCATAGACCGACGGGCCCTGGATGGCCCGCCAGAGGGCGAGGCCCATGGTGGTGAAGATGGCCAGGATGGTACCGAGCACGACGGGCTCCATCATCCGTCGCCCTCAAGCCAGCGCACCCGTCGGGCCATCTCGCCCCGGCGCAGATCCTCGGCGGCCTCGGGCAGAAGTGCATGGATCTGGATGCCGTCGCCATCGGTCTCGAGCCGTGTGGTTACCGTGCCTGGTGTCAGGGTGATCGAGTTGCCGTAGGTCACGCGGCCGACCCGGGTGCGCTGATCCGCCGGCAGTTCGACCAGCATCGGCTCGATACGCCTTGGATCGAGGACCGCCCGGGCCACCGCGATATTGGACTTGATCACCTGCCACATCAGCCAGACCCAGTAGACCGGCAGCCGCCAGGGCAGGGTGGCCGGATCGTGCTCGGCGCCGAGGACTTCCATGCGTTCGGTGAGCCAGACGACAAGCACGATCGATGCCGCGCCGAGGCCAAAAAGCAGCGGCTTGTAGACCCCGGAGAGTCCGAGCCACAGAACAGCCAGCACCACCGTAAGCGAGACGAAATACCGCATTGGCGGGAATGTACCAAGGTCGCCGACCGCCTGCCAGCAAAACCGGGCCGTTGCGGGATTGTCACAGTACCGCAATCTGCGTGACTTTATACTGACGTTTTATCATTTTACGCAGAGGGGGCACGGTGGCAAGCATTCTGCTCGTCGAGGATGAGGCGGCCATTCGCGAGATGGTGGCCATGGCGCTGGAGCGGGCCGGCTATCGCGTCCGCCATGCGGAGTCGGCGGAGGATGCGGATGCGGCCATCCGCCTCAGTCAGCCGGATCTCATCCTGCTCGACTGGATGCTGCCGGGGGAGAGCGGCATTGATTTCGCCCGCCGGCTGAAGCGCGGGCGGGTCACTCGGGAGATCCCTGTCATTCTGCTGACCGCACGGGGCGAGGAAGCCGATCGCATCCGCGGCCTCGACGCCGGCGCGGACGACTATGTTCCCAAGCCCTTTTCCCCCCGCGAGCTGGTCGCCCGGGTCAAGGCGGTCCTGCGTCGCGTCCAGCCCACCGCCGGCGAGGCGCCGGTGGAAATGCGGGGGTTGACGCTCGATCCGGTCAGCCATCGGGTCAGCGGGGATGGCCGCAAGGTGGAGATGGGCCCCACCGAATTCCGTCTGCTGCATTTTTTCATGACTCATCCGGATCGTGTATTCAATCGCGCGCAGCTTCTCGATAATGTCTGGGGTGCCAACGTCTATGTGGAGGAGCGTACCGTCGATGTCCATGTCCGTCGCCTGCGCAAGGCGCTTGCTCCTACGGGGCACGACGATCTGCTGCAGACCGTGCGCGGCGCGGGATACCGTTTTTCCATCGATTGACGGGCCGATCCCGTGCTGATGAGCAATCCCTGGCCGGCGGTGCTGGGGCGCACCGTTCTGGCGTCCCTGGCCCTGCTGGTGATCGGTGCCGCCGCCGGTGTTCCCTGGCTGCTGCTGGCAGCCGCGGTGGGGCTGCTGATCTACAACCTTGCCCAGATCCACCGCCTCGAGCGCTGGCTGCGGGCCTCGCGCAAGCGACGGCCGCCGCGGGGTCGTGGGCTATGGGGGCATGTCTTCGACGGCCTGGATCGCCAGCAGCTTCGCCAGCGTCAGCGCCGCCAGCGTCTGGTGGATCTGCTCAGACGCTTTCGCGAGGGTGCCAACGCCATGCCCGACGGCACCATCGTGCTGTCCGATACCGGCGACATGCAGTGGTGGAATCAGCTGGCATCCCGTTATCTGGGGCTGCGCTGGCCCCAGGATCGGGGGCAGCGTATCGCCAACCTCATCCGCCACCCGGACTTTGCGGCTTACCTGGAGCGCGGCGACTGGACGGCGGCGGTCAAGATCCCGTCGCCGCAGGATAACCGGCGCACCCTGGAGATCCGCATCGTCCCCTACGGCAGTCACCAGCAGCTGCTGCTGGCAAGGGATATCTCGGAGCTGCACCGGCTCGAGACCATGCGGCGGGACTTCGTCGGCAACATCAGTCATGAGCTGCGCACGCCGCTGACCGTGCTGCAGGGAATGTCCGAGCAGCTCGCCGACATGGATGAGCTGCAGGCCGATGACCTCGAGCGGCCCCTGGCGCTGATGGACCAGCAGATCGAGCGCATGACCCGGCTGGTGGATGATCTCCTGCTGCTCTCGCGCCTCGAGACCGAGCGGCCTACCGAGGAACGCGGCCTGGTGAACATCGCGGAGATGCTGGCGGATGTCGCCGAGGAAGCGCGGGCGCTCAGCAATGGCCAACACCGCATCAGCAGCACGGTGGATGAATCACTGGCCGTGGCGGGAGACGATGAGGAGCTGCGCAGCGCGTTTTCCAACCTGCTCTCCAATGCCGTCAAGTACACCCCCGCCGGCGGGCGGATCGATATCCGCTGGTTCGAGGCCTCAGGTGCCGCCTGCCTTGCGATCGCGGATACGGGCCAGGGCATCCCCGCCCATCACATCCCGCGGCTCACGGAGCGGTTCTACCGAGTGGACAGCGGCCGGGCAACGCGCCAGGGCGGGACGGGCCTCGGGCTCGCCATCGTCAAGCATGTGCTCTCGCGGCATGGCGGTCGGCTCGAGGTGAACAGCGAGATGGGCGTGGGCAGTACCTTCACGGCGGTGTTTCCGGTCTACGAGCGTCTTGAAGCGTCCTCACGGTCAGTCGGTGAGCTGGGCGACTGAACGGGTCCGGCATTCGTCCGACGAAGTTCACAGTCCTGTCATAATTGTCGACTAGCCTGCGTCGAGCGTTAACCCGAAGCACTAACGAGGAGTAACCCTCATGCAGACCTGGAAGACCACTGCCCTTGCCGTTGCCGCGGCCGTCGGCATGACATCCGTTGCCGTCGCCCAGGAGCGCGAGCAGATCCGCATCGTCGGCTCCAGCACGGTCTATCCGTTCGCCAGCTACGTGGTCGAGGAGTTCGGTGCCACCACCAACTTCCCGACGCCGGTCATCGAGTCCACCGGCTCCGGCGGCGGCCTGCGCCTGTTCTGTGATGGCGTCGGTGTCAGGACACCGGACATCACCAACGCCTCCCGGCGCATGAAGCCCAGCGAGTTCGACCGCTGCATGGAGAATGGGGTCACCGAGATCACCGAGGCCCTCATCGGTTCCGATGGCATCGTGCTGGCCCAGAGTGCCGACAATGAGCCGCTGGCCCTGACCCGCGAGCAGATCATGCTGGCGGTTGCCGCCCAGGTGCCGCAGGACGGCGAGATGGTGGACAACCCGTACACCAACTGGAGTCAGATCGACGCCAGCCTGCCGGATCGCGAGATCGAGATCCTGGGTCCGCCGACCACCTCCGGCACGCGTGATGCCTTCGAAGAGCTGGTCATGGAAGAGACCGCCGAAGAGGCCGGCTTCCCCGAGGAGTACACCGACATCCGCGCCGATGGTGTTTATGTCGACTCCGGTGAGAACGACAACCTGATCGTCCAGCGGATCCGCGAGAACAAGGACGCCGTTGGCGTGTTTGGTTACAGCTTCCTCGTCGAGAACAGCGACACGCTGGATGCCGCGACCGTTGACGGGGTCGAGCCGACCACCGAGTCGATCTCCCAGGAGGAGTATCCGGTGGCCCGGAGCCTCTGGTTCTACATCAAGGACGCCCACGATGGCGTGATCCCGGGCATCGACGAGTACGTCAGCCTGTTCATGGACCCGATCATGATCGGGCCGGACGGCCTGCTGGTCGAAGAAGGCCTGATTCCGCTGCCGGCGGCACAGTCCGCGGAGTGGCGCGAGCGGGTCGAGGATCGCGTCGAGCTCAAGCGCAGCGATCTTGAGGGATAAGGCGTTGCAACGCTCGCCCGATCAGGCGAGCATCTAGCGCCTGACGATCGCCGTCCTCCCTGAGGGCGGCGATCTTTGGTTCTACCGCCGGCGGCACGAGGCAGGACATTGGGTATCGGATTGACAACACTGTTGTTTCTGGCAGCACTGGCGCCGCTGGGTTACCTCGCGTTCCGGCTGGGTCGGGGCAAGGCGCTCCAGACCATGGCGGCGGGGATCAGCATGCACTCGCGCCCGCAGCAGTACGGCTGGTACTCGGTGGTCTGGATGGGCCTGCCGGCACTGGGCGTGGCCATTGCCGCCGCCCTGCTGAGTGTCTTCGGCGTGATTGCCCCGTCCCGCGAGCTCGTGCTGATCGTCTCGCTGGTGGTGGCCGTCATCGGGCTCGCGCAGGGCCTGCGCGCCATCCGACCGGAAGTTCGGGCCCGCAATGCGCTCGACAATGTCATCCGCTGGCTGCTATTAGGCGCCGCGCTGATCTCCATCATCACCACCGTATCGATCGTGCTCTCCATCCTGTTCGAAGCCATGCGCTTCTTCCGGGAGGTGAGCGTCTGGGAGTTCGTTACCGGGACGGTCTGGTCGCCGGGTGATACGTTCCTGGAGGCCGCCGGTCGCGGCGACGAGGTGGGTGAAGGCACGTCGTTCTTCGGCTCCGTGCCGCTGTTCGCCGGCACCTTCATGGTCACCGCCATTGCCATGGCGACCGCACTGCCCATCGGCCTGCTCTCGGCGATCTTCATGTCGGAGTACGCCACGCGCACGCAGCGTGGCATCGCCAAGCCGCTGCTGGAGATCCTGGCGGGCATCCCGACGGTGGTCTACGGCTTTTTCGCCGCGATCACCGTGACGCCGATCGTGGTGGATATCGCCGCGTTCTTCGGCCTGGATGCCTCCTACAGCAACATCCTTTCGCCGGGCATTGTCATGGGGATCATGATCATCCCGTTCATCTCGTCGCTGTCCGACGATGTGATCAACAGCATTCCGCAGAGCCTTCGGGAGGGGGCCTATGCGCTGGGCACCACGCATTCGGAAACGATCAAGAAGGTCATCCTGCCGGCCGCGCTGCCGGGTGTGATCTCGGCCTTCCTGCTGGGGGTCTCGCGGGCGCTGGGCGAGACCATGATTGTGGTCATGGCGGCGGGTGTGCGCCCCAACCTGACCTGGAACCCGCTTGAGGACATGACCACGGTCACCGTGAATATCGTCTATTCGCTGACCGGGGATCTCGCCTTCGACAGCCCGCAGACGATGTCGGCATTCGCGCTGGGGCTCGTGCTCTTCATCGTCACGCTCATGCTGAATCTGGTGTCCACCTTCCTCGTGCGCCGTTTCAAGCAGAAATACGACTAGACGGGACGCATTACGATGCAGCGACGACTGACCGGATCGGCCAACGATCCCCTCATCCGGGCCCGCTACCGGCGCGAGTCCCGCTTCAAGGCCTACTCCATCACGGCGCTTTTCGTGGCGTTCGCGATTATCGTGGCCTTTTTCACGGATATCATCAGCCAGGGCTACTCGGCCTTCTGGCAGTCCGAGATCAGGGTTACGCTGGATTACAACGAGCGCGCCGAGCGTATCGGGCGCTTCGCCATTCCCGAGGACCTGCGCGAGATCGTCTCCCGCGGCGCTGTCCGCAGCATCCCGCTGGAGATCCGCAACAATCCGGAACTGGCTGGCACCACGCGGACCGAGTGGGTGCCGGTATACAGCCGTATCGACCAGTACTTCAAGGGCAAGGAGGAGCTGCCCCCGGCCCTCGCCAGCCAGGTGGACGCGCTCAAGGCGGAGGGCATCATCCGTACCACCTTCAACTGGGCCTTCTTCACCTCCGGCGACTCCAAGCTGCCGGAACTCGCGGGTATCTTCTCCGCCGCCGTGGGCTCTTTGCTGGTGCTCGCGGTCACGCTGGTGTTCGCCTTCCCGATCGGGGTCATGTCGGCGATCTATCTCGAGGAGTTCGCGCCGGACAACAAGCTGACCCAGGCCATCGAGGTCAACATCAACAACCTTGCGGCGGTGCCTTCGATCATCTTCGGTCTGCTCGGTCTGGCGGTGTTCATCAACACCTTCGGCGTGCCGCGGTCGTCGGCACTGGTGGGTGGCCTGACGCTGGGGCTGATGACGCTGCCGATCATCATCATCAGCACGCGGGCGGCCCTGCGGGCGGTACCGGATCCGATCCGCCTCGGCGCCTTCGCGATGGGCTGCTCCCGATGGCAGGTCGTGCGCGATCATGTCCTGCCGTTGTCGCTGCCGGGTATCCTGACGGGCACCATCATCGGCCTGGCCCAGGCCATGGGCGAGACGGCGCCGCTCATCATCGTCGGCATGATCGCCTACATCCCCGAGGCGCCGACCAGCATCTTCGAATCGGCCACCGTGCTGCCGGCGCAGGTCTTCACCTGGGCCAGCGAGCCGCGCAAGGCCTTTGTCGAGAAAACGGCGGCGGGCATCATCGTGCTGCTGGCGATCCTGCTCACACTCAACGCGACGGCCGTGTTCCTGCGGCGCAGGTTCGAACGTCGCTGGTAGCGACTGGCGAGGGATTCATGGAAACTGAAGTGAAGAACGCGACATCGGCAGGGGCTGCGACCATGGCGCAGAACGCGGAGACACCAGCGGGCGAGCGTCGGGCGACGACGCCCGAGGTCAAGATGAATGCCAGCGATCTCAACCTCTGGTACGGGGAGACCCAGGCGCTGCATGACATCAATCTCGACATGTATGCCCGCGAGGTGACGGCGCTGATCGGGCCCTCGGGCTGCGGCAAGTCCACGTTCCTGCGCTGCCTGAATCGCATGAACGACCTCATTCCGCAGGTTCGCATCAAGGGCAGGGTGTCGCTGGAAGGGGAGGATATCTACGACCCCAGCGTCGACGTGGTGCAGCTGCGCACCTTCGTGGGCATGGTCTTTCAGAAGCCCAATCCCTTCCCCAAGAGCATTTACGAGAACATCGCCTATGCCCCGCGACTGCACGGCACCGGCACGTCCCGCTCCGAGCTGGATGATCTGGTGGAGTCCTCGCTGAAGCGGGCCGGGCTGTGGAACGAGGTGGCCGACCGGCTGGACACCCCGGGGACGGAACTCTCGGGTGGTCAGCAGCAGCGCCTGTGCATCGCCCGTGCCATCGCGGTGAATCCGGAAGTGATTCTGATGGACGAACCGGCCTCGGCACTGGATCCTCTGGCAACGGCGACGGTCGAGGAGCTCATCCACGAGCTCAAGGACAACTACACCATCGTCATCGTGACCCATAACCTGCAGCAGGCCGCACGTGTGGCCGGCTATACCGCGTTCTTCCACATGGGCCGGATCGTCGAGGTCAACGACACCGACACGCTGTTCACCAACCCCAAGGAACAGCGTACCGAGGATTACATCACCGGCCGGTTCGGCTGAGCCGGCAGGAGCGGCATACGCCATGGACAAAAAGAGTTTCACGCAGCATATATCGCGTCAGTACAACGAGGACCTGGAGCACATCATCACCCGGGTCATGACCATGGGCGGTCTGGTCGAGCAGCAGCTCGAGGCCGCGTTGGACGCCCTCGTGGACGGCGATCAGGCCAAGGGCGAACAGGTGGTCACCTCCGACTATCGCATCAACGCCATGGAGGTGGAGCTCGACGAAGCCTGCACCAACGTCCTGGCCCGACGCCAACCCACCGCCAGCGATCTGCGACTGATCGTCGCCGTGATCAAGACCATCACCGATCTTGAGCGCATCGGCGATGAGGCCGAGCGGGTCGGGCGCATGGCGCTGCATCTGCTCGAGGAGGATCGCCGCCGCAGTCCGATGGCGGAAATCGCCGCGCTCGGCGAGCAGGTCAAGGGCATGGTGCGCGGTGCGCTGGACGTGTTTGCCCGCATGGACGCCGAGCAGGCGGTGCGGGTCGCTCAGGAGGACATCAAGGCCGACGCCCAGTACGACTCCATCATCCGCCACCTGGTCAAGGACCTCGAGAATCATCCCAAGTCGGTCCCACCGGTGCTGGATATCGTCTGGGCGACCCGTTCACTGGAGCGGATCGGTGACCGCTCGCGCAATATCTGCGAGTACGTCGTGTACTTCGTGCGCGGCAAGGATGTCCGTCACACCAGCTTCGAGCAGATGGCCGAGGAGGCCACCGGCGACCGTCACTGACGGTTTTCGGTGACCAGCCACTCCAGTAGAGCCTTCTGCGCATGGAGGCGGTTTTCCGCCTCCTCCCAGACCACGCTCCGCGGTCCGTCGAGCACGCCGGCACTGACCTCCTCGCCGCGATGGGCCGGGAGGCAGTGCATGAACAGCGCTTCCCCGGCGGCGGCCTCCATCAGGGCCTCATTCACCTGGTAGGGGCGGAAGGCCACAAGACGGCCCTGCTCCTCGTCCTCCATCCCCATGCTGGCCCAGACATCGGTGACCACCAGATCGGCCCCCTCGACGGCGGCCATGGGGCTGGTTTCGTGACGGCTGTTGGCATGATCCGCCAGATCCTCGGGGACGTAGTCCGCGGGGCAGCCGATGGTGAGCTGGAAGTCGAGCATGTCCGCCGCCTGCATCCAGGAGCGGCACATGTTGTTGCCATCGCCCATCCAGGCCACCTTGCGTCCGCGGATCTCGCCGCGATGGGCCTGCCAGGTCTGCAGATCCGCGAGGAGCTGGCAGGGATGATGGTCGTCGGTGAGCCCGTTGATCACCGGGACACTGCTGGCACCGGCGAAGCGCTCGACGTTGTCGTGGTCGAAGGTGCGGATCATCACCGCGTCAACCATGCCGGACAGGACGCGGGCCGTGTCCTCGATGGGCTCGCCGCGGCCAAGCTGGGTGTCCCGCGGCGATAGAAAGATCGCGCTGCCGCCGAGCTGGGCCATGCCGGCCTCGAAAGACACCCGCGTCCGGGTGGACGATTTCTCGAAGATCATGCCCAGCACCCGCCCGCGCAGGGGCTCATGCAGCTCTCCGGCACGATGCAGGGCCCGCAGTTCCGCGGCCCGCCGGAGCAGCGTCTCCAGTTCTTCGGCAGTGATGTCTGCCAGGGTGAGGAAATGGCGCAGTGACATCGGAACCTCCCTGTCGGGTTCAGGCACGATCGGCGGTCGATCCGGCAAGCTGCCGGGCCGCATTCGCGATCAGTGGGGTAAGGGTGTTGACCAGCCGGTCGGCCTCGTCATCCGTGAGGATCAGCGGCGGCAGGAGTCGCACCACGCTGCCGGCCGTGACATTGATGAGGATGCCGGCATCCAGTGCCTCCCGGACCAGATGAGCGCAGGGTCCGGTGAGCTCGATGCCGATCATCAGGCCACGACCGCGGATGTCGTGGATTCCGGGGTGATCCGCCAGCGCCTCGCGAAATCCTTCCAGTATCCGCCGGCCAAGTGCCCCGGCCCGCGCCGCCAGATGATCGGCCTCAATGACGTCGAGCACCGCCAGTGCGGCACGGCTCGCCAGCGGATTCCCGCCGAAGGTGGTGCCGTGGCTGCCCGGTCCGAGGACGCCGGCGGCCGGTCCTCCGGCAATGCAGGCACCAATGGGCACCCCGTTGGCGAGCGCCTTGGCCAGCGTGACCACATCAGGCTTGATGCCCGCATGCTGGTGCGCGAACCAGCGCCCGGTGCGGGCCACCCCCGACTGCACCTCGTCGAGCATGAGCAGCCAGCCATGCTGGTCGCATACCTGCCGCAGCGCCGCGAGATACCCGGCATCCGGGATGACGATGCCGCCCTCGCCCTGGATCGGCTCGACGAACACGGCGACGGTTCTCTCGCTGGCCGCCGCCGCAACGGCGTGCGGGTCGTTGTAGGGCACACGGACGAACCCTTCGGGCAGTGGACCGAAGCCGGTCTGCGCCTTGCGATTGCCGGTGGCGGTGAGTGCGCCCAGCGTGCGGCCGTGAAAGGCATTTTCGGCGACGATGATTTCCGGGGCCTCGATACCCTGCGCGTGGCCGTATAGCCTCGCCAGCTTGATCGCGGCTTCGTTGGCCTCGGCGCCGCTGTTGGCGAAAAAGACCTGCTCGAGTCCCGCCAGGGTGCAGAGCCGCTCGCCGAGCTCGCTCTGATGCGGCACTTCGTAGAGGTTGGAGGTGTGGATCAGCGTATGCGCCTGGCCGGCCACCGCCTCGGCGACCGCCGGATGCGCATGGCCAAGCCCACAGACCGCGATCCCCGAGAGGGCATCAAGGTATTGGCGCCCGTCGGTGTCTTCCAGCCATGCACCGCGTCCCCGCCGGAAGGCGACAGGCAGGCGGGCGTAGGTGGGCATCAGGGCCGCTGACATGGCAATGACCTCCGAAAAACAAACGGCAGCCTGCGGCTGCCGAGCCGTTCATTATAGGATGGGGGGGTTATGGCCACAAGCGACCCACCGATGCCCATGAGCGCCATCGATCTGCACATGCACAGCACCGCCTCCGACGGGCGTCTGGCGCCCGCCGCGGTGGTGGAGCGGGCCGCGGCCCGGGGGGTTGAGCTGATGGCGCTCACCGATCATGACACCCTCGGGGGCATTGCCGAGGCGCAGGCGGCGGCCCGGCGGCAGGGCATTCGCTGCCTTGCCGGGATCGAGCTCTCGGCCCGCTGGGCGCGGGGCGTGGTCCATATCGTCGGACTGGATATTGATCCGTCTCATCCGGCACTGGCTATGGGAGTGACGGCGCAGCAGGCGGAGCGACGCCGACGCGCGGCGCGGATCGGCGAGCGGCTGGAACGGGCGGGCATGAAGGGCATCGCCGCCAGGGCGACAGAACTGGTGGGCGAGGGTGTGCCTGGCCGGGCGCACTTCGCGCGTGCCCTGGTTGCCGACGGCGTGGTCCGCGACATGCAGAGCGCCTTCGATCGCTACCTGCAGCGCGGTCGACCCGGTTATGCGGCAGTCGAATGGGCGGGCATCGAGCAGGTGGTGGATTGGATTCATGCCGCCGGGGGCGTAGCCGTGTTTGCGCACCCGCTGCGTTACCGGCTCTCCCGCGGGGCACTGCGGGCGGCGATACAGGCATTCGTCACGGCGGGCGGCACGTCGATCGAGGTCTCCAACGGCGGCGGTGGTCGCGACGATCTGGTGGCCGCCGCGGCACTGGCGCGGCGGTTCGGTCTGAGTGCTTCCATGGGCTCGGACTTTCATGACCCGGATTTCCGCTGGGTCGAGATCGGTCGCCTCGCCCCCATTCCCGGCGATCTCACGCCGGTATGGACGTCCATGGAGGGGGTGGCATGAATGAGACCCCTGCCGGCGACGGCATCTCCGGCGAACATCCCTTCGCGGCCCTGCAGCCGGCGCTGCTCCTCGACATGCTGGAGTCGGCGGGCGTTCGGGCCGATGGCCGACTGCTCGCCCTGAACAGTTATGAGAACCGCGTCTACCAGCTCGGCGTGGAGGACGACGCGCCACTGATCCTGAAGGTCTATCGGCCCGGCCGCTGGAGCGACGCCAGCATCCTCGAGGAGCACGCCTTCGCCGACGAACTCGCGGCACTCGATATCCCGGTGGTGCCGCCGCTTGCGACCGACGGCCGCACACTCCATCACGCCAGCGGGTTCCGCTTCGGGCTCTATCCCTGCCATGGCGGTCATGCCCCCGAACTGGACGATGCCGATACGCGGGAATGGCTCGGCCGCCTGCTGGGCCGTCTGCATGCGGTGGGCGAGGCCGCTTCCTTCCGCCACCGCTCGGCCATCGACCCCGACGCCATGGGGAAAGGCAACCGCGACTGGCTTCTGGAGTCCGGCTGGATCCCGCCTGCCATGGAGACCGGCTACCGGCAGGTCACCGACGAGCTGTTGTCGGGGGTTGATGCGGCCTTTCATCAGGCCGACGGCCGCTCGCCCATCCGGCTGCATGGCGATCTGCACCCGGGCAACATCCTCTGGACCGACCACGGCCCGCATATCGTGGACCTGGACGACTCCCGCAGCGGGCCGGCGGTGCAGGATATCTGGATGCTGCTCAGTGGCGGACGCGAGGAGCGCACGGTGCAGCTTGCCGATCTGTTGGCCGGCTACGAACGGTTCCACGATTTTGATCCCCGGGAGCTTCACCTGCTGGAGGCACTGCGCACCCTGAGGCTGATCAGTTACGCGGCCTGGCTGGCCAGCCGCTGGGATGATCCTGCCTTCCCGGTGGCGTTCACCTGGTTCGGCACCGAGCGCTACTGGGAGGATCATGTGCTGACCCTGCGCGAGCAGGTCGCGGCGATGCAGGAGCCACCGCTGCCGGTATGATGGCAGCCGCCGGCCATTCCCACGGAGGGACTGAAAGACAATGATGATGGTGATAATCGGCGCCGGGCCCGTCGGCGTCAATCTGATCGAACAGGCGCTCGCGGGCACCAACAACGAGCTCATCGTGGTCGAGAGCGATCCGAAACTGGCCGATGCCTGCGCCGAAAACCATGATGTCCGCGTCCTGTCCATGGACGTCGGAGACGACGCCTTCGTCAAGGAGAGTGAACTGGCCCGGGCAGAGGCGCTCATCGCCACCACGGATGATGACTCCACCAACCTCATGGCGGTGCTCCTGGCCAAGGAGGCCGGGGTCGAGACACTCACCAGCACGGTCAGCCGCAGCTCCCATACCGGCATGTTCAGGCGCCTCGGGGTGCATGTACTCGGCGATCCGGAGCGTCTGGTCGCGCAGCATCTGCTCGATATCACCCTGTTACCGGAGATCAACGATGTCACCACCCTGCGCGGTGGCCAGCAGATCATCGAGCTCCGGCTCGATGACGACTCGCCGTTGATCGGACTGAGCGCCGCGGAGATCCGCGGGCGCCGTCTCCTGAACGAGGACCTGGAACTCCTTGCGCGGGTGCGCGATGGCCACACCCGGCCGCTTGCCGACGATGATCGGCTGCAGCAAGGGGATGCGATCATTCTGTTTGCGGCCGAGCGCCTGCGCGGTCGTCGGCGGCGGATCTTTCGGGAAAAACGGCAGGGCGGGTAAGGCGTGCGCGAGATCCTGCGCGGCGTCGGCTTCCTGCTGCATGTGCCCGGCGCGATGGCCCTGGTCTCCCTGCCCATTGCCTGGTGGGGTGATGAGCGATGGGGCACCGTCGGCCTGCTGGTGACCGCCGCAGTGTCGTTGATCCCCGCTCAGGTGCTGATCTGGGTGACCCGCGGGCCCACTGAGTTCTATCGCTACCAGTCGATGCTGATCGCTGCGATCAGCTGGCTGCTGATCACCATGATCGGTGCCATTCCGTTTTTCATCAGCGCCCATATCGCGCCGCCGTCGATGGAGGCGGCGACCGCGTTCTTCCGCTATCCCGCGCATTCGTTCTTCGAGTCGGTGTCGGGTTTCACCTCCACGGGACTGACCGTGGTGGCCGCCGCCTCGGAGCTGCCGCACCACATCCAGTGGTGGCGCAGCTTCATTCAGTGGATCGGTGGCATTGGCGTCATCCTGCTCCTGCTGGCGGTGATTCCGGCGGAGCGCGGTGCCATCAACCTGTATTTCTCCGAGGCGCGTGACGAGAAGATCCTGCCCACCGTCAAATCCACCGTTCAGGCGATCTGGGCGATCTATGTCGGCTACACGTTGATCGGCATCGGGCTGCTATGGTTTGCCGGTGAGCCGCTCTGGCGCGCGATCAACCATGCCATGGCGGCGATCTCCACGGGCGGTTTCACCATTACCGATGACGGCATCGCCAACGCCTCGGCACAGGTCAAACTGGCGTATGTCCCGATCATGCTGGTCGGGGCCATCAGCTTTCTGGTGCATTACCGCATGGTGGTCCAGCGCGTCCGGTTCCGGGCGCTCTGGCAGCTGCTGGAAGTCCGGGTCTTCGTCTATGTGCTGGTGTTCGGCAGCCTGATCCTCTGGGTGCACCGCTGGCTGGTCAGTGGTGCGGGCGATCCGGTCAACTCACTCGTCCTCTGGGTCTCGGCCATGACCGCCAGTGGCGTCGCCTCCGTCGACCTGACGACAGTGGACAATGCGTCGCTGCTGCTGTTGCTGGTCGGACTGGCCATGGGGGGTATGGCCGGTTCGGCCGCCGGTGGGATCAAACACTTGCGGGTCGGTCTGCTGTTCAAGGATGTCATTGGCCAGCTGCGCCGTCTGCGGGCCACTCCGCATGAGGTGGTGGTGCTGCGCTACAACGGCAACCGCATCACGCCGGAGGAGATGGCGGCCCTCGGCCACACGGCGCTGCGCCTGGTGAGCGTGTTCATCCTGCTGTGGCTGGCCGGCGTGTTCCTCATGCTCTACTGGATGCCCGAGGACGTGCCCCTGTCATATATCTTCTTCGATACCGCGTCGGCGATCTTCAATAATGGTCTGGGCGTAGGGATCGCCGGACCGGAGCTGGATAGCGGGTCGGCGCTGGTGATGAGCATGCTGATGCTGCTCGGCCGACTCGAGGTCTTTCCACTGCTGCTGCTGGTGGCGTTTTTCCTGGGACGGCGATAGCTTCGGGGGGAGTGCGCCGCCCATTGACCCGCGCAACCTGTGCAATGGTGTGTTTTGCACTATCCGCCCGTTCGCGGGCCGCCAGGAACCTTCAATGACGACGACGCCGAACCCCACCGATGTGCGCAATCTGCGCAATATCGCCATCATCGCCCACGTTGACCATGGCAAGACCACGCTGGTCGACCAGCTGCTGCAGCAGTCCGGCACCCTGGAATCCCGCGGAGAGGCCCAGGAACGGATCATGGATTCGAATGATCTGGAGCGCGAGCGCGGCATCACGATCCTCTCCAAGAATACCGCCATCGAATGGCAGGATCTGCGCGTCAACATCGTCGATACGCCGGGCCATGCCGACTTCGGTGGCGAGGTCGAACGGGTGCTGTCGATGGTCGACTCGGTCCTCCTGCTCGTGGACGCGGTGGACGGACCCATGCCGCAGACCCGCTTCGTCACCCAGAAGGCACTGGCGAGGGGCCTCAAGCCCATCGTGGTGGTCAACAAGGTGGATCGGGAGGGCGCCCGGCCCGACTGGGTGGTGGACAAGACCTTTGACCTGTTCGACAACCTCGGGGCCAGTGATCAGCAGCTCGACTTTCCGGTGATCTATGCCTCTGCGCTGAACGGCTATGCCGGCACCGGTTCCGATGTGCGCAGCGGCGACATGACGCCGCTCTTCGAGCTCATCCGCGACAGCGTGCCGTCGCCTGAGGTGGACGCCGAAGGGCCATTCCGCATGCAGGTCATCTCCCTCGACTACAACAGTTACGTCGGCGTCATCGGCATCGGCCGGATCGATCGCGGCGTGATCAGGAGCGGCCAGAACCTCGCCTGCGTCGATCGCGACGGCAACCGCCGCCCGGTGCGGCTCCTCCAGGTGCTCGGGTTCATGGGCCTGGAGCGGGTGGAGGTGCCGGAGGCGAGCGCCGGGGATATCATCGCCTTCACCGGAATCGACGGTATCAACATCTCCGATACGCTCTGCGACCCCAATGCGGTGGAGGCATTGCCGGCGCTCACGGTTGACGAGCCAACGGTTTCCATGACCTTCCAGGTGAACACCTCGCCGTTTGTCGGTCGGGAGGGGAAATACGTCACGTCCCGGCAGCTGCGCGATCGCCTGATGCGCGAGCTCGTGCACAACGTCGCGCTGCGGGTCGAGGATACCGAGGACCCGGAGAAGTTCCGGGTATCGGGCCGCGGCGAACTGCATCTGGGCATTCTCATCGAGAACATGCGGCGCGAGGGCTATGAGCTGGGTGTCTCGCGTCCGGAGGTGATCACCCGCGAGGTGGATGGCCGGCTCGAGGAGCCCTTCGAGCAGCTCACCGTGGACGTTGAGGAGGACTACCAGGGCGCGGTGATGCAGCGCCTCGGCGAGCGGGGGGGCGAGCTGACCGATATGCTCCCGGATGGCCGCGGACGGGTGCGGCTCGACTACATCATTCCCGCTCGCGGACTGATTGGATTCCGGACCGAGTTCCTCACGGCCACTTCGGGCACCGGTTTGATGTATCACGTCTTCGATCACTACGGACCGGTCAAGCCGGCCGACTACGGACAGCGGGTCAACGGTGTGCTGATCGCCATGGCCAAGGGCAAGGCCCTTGCCTATGCGCTGTTCAACCTGCAGGACCGTGGCAAGCTTTTCATCGGGCCGGGCGAGGAGGTCTACGAGGGCATGGTCGTGGGTCTTCACAGCCGCGACAATGACCTGGTGGTCAACCCGATGAAGGCCAAGCAGCTCACCAACGTGCGGGCGGCCGGATCGGACGAGAACATCATCCTGACCCCCCCGCAGCGCCTCACGCTGGAGCAGGCACTGGAGTTCATCGATGATGACGAGCTGGTGGAGGTGACGCCGGGGGCGATCCGCATCCGCAAGAAGCACCTGCTCGAGCACGAGCGTAAACGGGCCGCCAAGGCCGGCGCCTGAGCCCAGCCGGCCTAGTGGTCGCGCTGGATGATGTAATCGGCCAGCGAGCGGAGCGTGTCGCCGGCAGCGCCGAACCGCGTCAGGGCGTCCATGGCCTCATCGCGAAGCTCGGCAGCGAATCGGCGTGATTCCTCGAGTCCGATGAGGCCGGGATAGGTGATCTTGTCGCGCCGTGCATCGGCGCCGCTGGTCTTTCCGGTGTGATTCGCGTCCCCGGTGACATCGAGGATGTCGTCCTGGACCTGGAAGGCCAGCCCGATGCAGTGACCAAAGCGGTCAAGGGCGGCCTGAGCGTCCGCCTCCAGGGCATGCGGCGCGCAGAGTGCACCGAGGCGGAGACTGGCGAGAATCAGTGCGCCGGTCTTGTGGATGTGCATATCCTCGAGTTCGGCGATGTCCGGCTGCCGGCCCACCGCCGCCAGGTCCATGGCCTGGCCGCCGGCCATGCCCCGCGAGCCGACCGCCCGGGCAAGCTCTTCGACCATGCGGATCCGTCGCCCGGCATCAAGCAGTCCGGGCTCGGCGAGCAGTCGGAAGGCCAGTGCCTGCAGGGCATCGCCCGCCAGGATGGCGGTGGCCTCGTCGAAGGCACGATGGCAGGTAGGCTGGCCCCGCCGCAGGTCATCATCGTCCATCGCGGGGAGATCATCGTGGATCAGCGAGTAGGCATGGATCATCTCCACGGCACAGGCCGGTGCGTCCAGTACGGCCCCGGTTTCACCGAACAGCGCACCGGCCTGATAGACCAGGAAGGGTCGCAGGCGCTTGCCAGGCGTCAGGGCCGCATAGCGCATGGCCTCATGAAGGCGCGAGGGAGTCAGTGCGGGATCGGGCAATACCTGGTCGAGGGCGGCCTGAACGCGCTGCTGGCCATCGTTCAGCGTCTCAGTCAGTTCCGGCATCGTCCGCCTCGCCGAAAGGCTCGGGTCCGGCGTCGGCATCCTTGCCCATGAGGATCTCCACCCGCTGCTCCGCCTCGGCCAGCGCCTTCTGGCATTCGCGGGTGAGGCGGATGCCCTGCTCGAAGCACTCCAGCGACTGCTCAAGGGTGAGCTCGCCGCGCTCCATGCGCTCGACGAGGGTTTCCAGCGTTTTCAGTGCCGTCTCGAAATCGGGCATTGCGGTATCTTCGCTCATGACGCCCAGTGTAGCGTGAGGCGATGATGGACGCACTCGCCCGGCGGGTTGCCAGGCGGTACACTCCGGCGCTGACCCCCCGTCTGCACGTGACAGGAATCCACTGGAGGAAAAGTCCCGGCCCATGAGCGAACGCTACGATTCTGCGGCCATAGAGGTCCTCACCGGCCTCGACCCGGTGCGTCGCCGCCCCGGGATGTACACCGATACCACCCGGCCCAACCATCTCGCCCAGGAGGTCATCGACAACAGCGTCGATGAGGCCATCGCCGGCCACTGCAGGCGCATCGATGTCACCCTGCACCGCGACGGTTCGCTGTCGGTGGGTGACGATGGGCGCGGTATGCCGGTGGACGTTCACCCGGAGGAGGGCGCCCCCGGCGTTGAAGTGATCCTCAGCCGGCTGCATGCCGGCGGCAAGTTCTCCCGCGAGAGCTATCAGTTCTCGGGCGGCCTGCACGGCGTTGGTGTCTCCGTGGTGAATGCCCTGTCAACGCGGCTCGAAGTCATGATCCGGCGGGATGGCCGGGAATGGCATATGGCCTTTGCCGATGGCGAGAAGATCCGCGACCTCGAGGCCATGGGCGAGGTCGGTCGGCGTAACACCGGCACGCGGCTGCATTTCTGGCCGGACGCCCGCTATTTCGATTCGGTGAAGTTTTCACTGCCAAGGCTCAGGCATGTGCTGCGGGCCAAGGCTGTATTGTGCCCCGGGCTGACCGTGCGTCTGCTCGAGGAGGGCAGCGGTGAGGAAACGGTCTGGCATTACGAGAAGGGCCTGGCGGACTATCTGGCCAGTTCACTGGGGGAGAGTGAGCGTCTGCCCGAGGCTGCCTTTACCGGCGAGTTTACCGCGGAGCATGAGGCGGCCGGATGGGCCGTGGCCTGGCTGCCCGAGGACGGCGAGGCCCTGCAGGAGAGCTACGTCAACCTCATTCCCACGCTGCAGGGCGGAACCCATGTCAACGGCCTGCGGACCGGGCTGACGGAAGCGCTGCGGGAGTTCTGTGAATTCCGCAACCTGCTGCCCCGCGGCGTGCGCATCGCGCCGGAGGATGTCTGGGAGCGCGTGGTCTACGTCCTGTCGGTAAAGCTCGAGGAACCACAGTTCTCGGGGCAGACCAAGGAGCGGCTGTCCTCCCGTGAGTGTGCGACATTCGTCTCTGGGGTGGTGAAGGATGCCTTCAGCCTGTGGCTCAACGAGCATACCGGTGAGGCGGAGAAGCTGGTCGAACTGGTGCTCGCCAGTGCCCAGCGCCGGATGCGTGCGGCGCGCAAGGTCACCCGCAAGCGCGTCACGCAGGGGCCGGCCCTGCCGGGGAAGCTGGCCGACTGCAGTAGCCAGGATCCCGGCATCAGCGAGCTCTTTCTGGTGGAGGGAGACTCCGCCGGCGGTTCCGCCAAGCAGGCCCGTGATCGCGAGTTCCAGGCGGTGATGCCGCTGCGCGGCAAGATCCTCAACACCTGGGAGGTGGATCCCGCCGAGGTCATGGCCTCCCAGGAAGTCCATGATATCGCCGTGGCGCTCGGCATCGAGCCGGGGTCGGAGGATCTGCGCGGTCTGCGCTACGCCAAGGTCTGCGTGCTGGCGGATGCCGACCCGGATGGCGCGCACATCGCCACGCTGCTCTGCGCGCTCTTTCTGCGCCACTTCCCTGCCCTGGTCCGGGCGGGGCATGTGTTCATGGCCATGCCGCCGCTCTATCGCATCGATGTCGGCAAGGAGACCTGGTACGCCCTCGACGAGGAGGAGCGCCAGGGGATTCTCGACCGCATCAGCGCCGAGAATCGCAAGGGCAAGGTGGCGACCACCCGTTTCAAGGGACTGGGCGAGATGAATCCGCTGCAGCTGCGCGAGACCACAATGGCCCCGGATACCCGGCGCCTGGTGCAGCTCACCGTCGATGCGCCGGAGGAAACCGAAAACCTGATGGCCATGCTGCTCGGCAAGCGTGCCGCGGCACAGCGCCGTGCATGGCTGGAGCGCAAGGGCGATCTCGCCGACGTACTGGTCTGAATTCGACAGGAGAAAGCCAAAGGCAATGACCGAGCACACCGGAGCCCATGATTTCGAGCAGCGGCCACTGCACGAATTCACCGAGAAGGCCTACCTCGACTACTCCATGTACGTCATCCTGGACCGGGCGCTGCCCCACGTCGGCGATGGCCTCAAGCCGGTCCAGCGCCGCATCGTCTATGCCATGTCCGAGCTCGGTCTGTCGGCGGCCTCGAAGCACAAGAAATCCGCCCGCACCGTGGGCGATGTGCTGGGCAAGTATCACCCCCACGGTGATTCGGCCTGTTACGAGGCCATGGTGCTCATGGCTCAGCCGTTCTCCTACCGCTATCCGCTGGTGGATGGCCAGGGCAACTGGGGGTCGGCGGACGACCCCAAGTCCTTCGCCGCGATGCGCTACACCGAGGCGCGGCTGGCGCCCTATTCGCGGCTGCTGCTGCAGGAACTGGGGCAGGGGACCGTGGAGTGGCAGCCCAATTTCGACGGCAGTCTCGACGAACCGGTCACGCTGCCGGCCCGGGTGCCCAATGTGCTGCTGAACGGTGGCACGGGGATCGCCGTTGGCATGGCCACTGATATTCCACCGCACAACCTGCGGGAAGTGGCCGCCGCCTGCATCCGCCTGCTCGACGAGCCGGAAGCCGACGTGGCGACGCTCTGCGAGCACATCAAGGGACCGGACTTTCCCACCGAGGCGGAGGTCATTACGCCGGCGGAGGATATTCGTCGGCTCTACGAGACCGGGCATGGCGGGCTGCGCCTGCGGGCGCAGTGGGAGCGGGACGGCCGCGATGTCATCGTCACCGCGCTGCCGTTCCAGGTCTCAGGCAGCCGGGTGCTTGAGCAGATCGCCGCCCAGATGCAGTCGAAGAAGCTGCCGATGGTCGAGGATCTGCGGGATGAGTCCGATCATGAGAACCCCACCAGGCTGGTGATCACCCTGCGCTCCAACCGTGTGGATGCCGAGGAGGTGATGCAGCATCTCTTTGCCACCACCGACCTTGAGAAGACCTATCGGGTCAACCTGAACGTCATCGGTCTGGATGGTCGTCCAAGGGTGCGCAATCTGCGGGAGCTGCTCGGTGAGTGGCTGGAATACCGCCGCGGGACTGTCCGACGTCGCCTGCAGTGGCGTCTGGACAAGGTCGAGGCGCGATTGCATGTGCTGGAAGGCCTCCTGGTCGCCTATCTCAATATCGATGAGGTGATCGCCATCATCCGCGAGGCGGATGAGCCCAAACCGGCGCTGATGGAGCGTTTCGGCCTGACCGATACCCAGGCCGAGGCCATCCTCGAACTGCGCCTGCGGCATCTGGCGCGGCTCGAGGAAATGAAGATCCGCGGCGAGCAGGATGAACTCGCCGAGGAGCGCGGGCAGCTGCAGAAGACCCTGGGTTCGGAGGCGAGGATGACGCGGCTCATCCAGTCGGAGCTCCAGGCCGACGCCGAAGCATACGGCGATGACCGACGCTCGCCGCTGGTCGCCCGCAGCAGCGCCCGGGCACTCAGCGAGAGCGACCTCGTGCCCAGCGAGCCCGTCACCGTCGTGCTGTCGCAGAAGGGCTGGGCGCGTGCCGCCAAGGGCCATGAGGTGGATCCGACAAAACTCTCCTACCGTGCCGGTGACGCCTTTGCCGATGCCGCGCCGGGACGCAGTAACCAGCTCGCGGTCTTTCTGGATACCCAGGGGCGCAGTTACAGCCTCCCGGCGCATACGCTGCCATCGGCCCGCGGGCAGGGCGAACCCCTCACCGGGCGGCTGCAGCCGCCGCAGGGCGCACACTTTGTCCATGTGCTCTGTGGCGAGCCCGAAGACGGCACGCTGCTGGCAGCCGACTCCGGGTATGGCTTCGTCACCCGCATGAAACACCTCCAGGGCCGTCAGAAGGCCGGCAAGGCGGTGCTCAACCTGGCCTCCGGCGGCCATATCCTGGCGCCGGTCATGCTGCAGAGCGATGCCGACCGGGTGGCCGTCGCGACCAGCGCCGGACGCCTGCTGGTCTTCCCGCTCGCGCAGCTGCCGGAGCTGGCCCGTGGCAAGGGCAACAAGCTCATCGACATTCCGGCGGCGCAGCGCCGGGATGGCAGTGAGCAGGTGGTCGGGCTATGCACGCTCGTCGCACAGCAGGCCCTGGTGGTGCACGCGGGCAAACGGACGCTGACGCTCAAACCGGCCGACCTGGCGGCCTATGAGGGTGAACGTGGCCGGCGCGGACGGCCCCTTCCGCGTGGCTTCCAGCGTGTCGACGGGCTTTCGCCGCTGATCAGGGAGTAGAACCGTGAAACGGATAATGCTGTTCCTGGGCACCAACATCGCCATCATCATCGTACTGGGCACGGTGCTGAGGCTGTTGGGTGTCGATCGCCTGCTGCAGGCGGATGGTGGAGCGCTGGATTATCAGGCGCTGCTCATCTTTGCCGCGGTGTTCGGCATGGGCGGCAGCTTCCTGTCGCTCGCCATTTCCAAGTGGATGGCCAAGCGCGCCATGGGGGTGCGGGTGATTGAAAGGCCCGCGAATGCCCGCGAGCAATGGCTCATTGATACGGTCCGCGAGCAGGCCCGGGCCGCCGGCGTCGGCATGCCCGAAGTGGGCATCTACGATTCCCCCCAGGTCAATGCGTTCGCCACCGGTATGAACCGCAACAACGCGCTGGTGGCGGTCAGCAGCGGATTGCTTCAGACCATGACCCGGGACGAGGCCGAGGCGGTGTTCGCCCATGAGGTCTGTCATGTCCAGAACGGCGATATGGTCACCCTCGCCCTGATCCAGGGCGTGGTGAATACCTTCGTGATCTTCCTTGCCCGGGTCATCGGCCACTTCGTTGACCGGGCGGTGTTCAAGAACGAACGCGGACATGGTCCCGGATTCTGGATCACCACCATTGTCGCCGAGATCCTGCTGGCGGTGCTCGCCTCGGTGATTGTCATGTGGTTCTCGCGCCAGCGCGAGTTCCGCGCCGATGCCGGCGCCGCCGAGCTTGCCGGCCGCGACAAGATGATCGCCGCGCTCCAGCGGCTTGGCGGCACGCCGCCGGCGGAGGACCTGCCGGATCAGATGGAGGCCTTCGGTATCTCCGGGCGCATTGCGCGGGGTGGATTCAAGCGCTGGTTCATGTCGCATCCACCGATCGAGGAGCGGATCGAGGCCCTGAGACGCGGTTAGGCGCTGTGCCGGCTCCGCCCCTTTCCCCGGACTCACGCGAGACGCGGGGCGTGGAGCGCGGTGGATGTCACACAGACGGGCGCCTCAAGATCGTCCGGGGAAAGGGGCGGAGCCGGCAAGCCCGCGATCGGGTGGTGTGTCATGGCTTGTCGATCCCGTCTCCTTGTCCCGGGCGACCTCGGGGCGCGTTTCGGTGGGTCATCCACCGCGTGAAGCGCCTCGCGCACCGCGCGAGCCCGGGACAAGGAGACGGGAGCGACAGGGCACGGCGGCAGATTGACCGCGCTCTCAATCCTTTACCGTCCACTCGATCGGCACCTTCCACGGCTCGCCGGCCACCTCGCGCACGAGTCTTGGCAACAGGTAACCAGGTGTGCGGGCGGCCAGCGTACGCATCAGCCTGCAGGCCTCGGTTTCGGGGACCTCGAAGTGCGCGGCGCCCTGCACGCGGTCGAGCAGGTGGAGGTAGTAAGGCTGGACGCCGAGGTCGAACAGCCGCTCGCCGAGGGCTTCGAGTACATCGGCGTCATCATTGACTCCGCGCAGCAGGACTGTCTGGTTGTAGAGTCGCACGCCATGCTCGGCGAGGCGCTGGAGGACGTTGGCCACCCCGGTATCGAGCTCATTGGGGTGGTTGGCATGGATGACCATGACCGCACTCAGGCGGGTGCCGGCGAACCATTCCAGCAGATCGGTATCAATCCGGCTTGGCAGCACCACCGGCAGGCGGCTGTGGACGCGAATGCGGCGCAGATGGGGGATTTCGGCCAGCCCCTCCGCCAGTTCCCGCAGGCGCCGGTCGTTCAGGCTGAGCGGGTCACCGCCGCTGAGAATCGCTTCATGGATCGTGTTGTCCCGCCGCAGATAGGCCAGTGCCTCGGCCCAATGCCCGCTGCTGGCGCTGGCGTCGGCGTAGGGGAAGTGCCGTCGGAAGCAGTAGCGGCAGTTGATGGCGCAGGCGCCGGTGGCCACCAGCAGCGCCCGGCCCCGGTACTTGTGGATTACACCGCCGGCCTGCAGGCTTGCGCCATCGCCCACCGGATCATCAGTGAAACCGGGTGTTTCCACTGCCTCGGCGCCGAGGGGCAGCACCTGTCTGAGCAGCGGATCATCCGGATCACCCGGGCGGATACGGGCGAGATAGGCCTGCGGTACCCGCAGGGGGAACAGGCCGGCGGCCTGTCTGGCCGGCCCGAGCAGTCCGGGGTCGAGCTGCAGCTGTTCGAGCAGGGCGGCGGGATCGCGGAGTGCCGCCTGCCACTCGCGCTGCCACTGCGCTGGCGTCATTGTGTAATCCCTTCGTCTTTTCCGTTAGCATGCTGCGCCATCCGCCGCGCACCGATGCGGCCGTGAGCGCAATGGAGATCCAATGGCGAGTTACAGCACCAACCAGTTCAAGTCGGGCCTCAAGCTCATGCTCGACGGCGAACCCTACACCATTGTCGAGAACGAGTTCGTCAAGCCGGGCAAGGGCCAGGCATTCAACCGGGTCAAGGTCCGCAATCTCAAGACCGGTAAGGTGATCGATCGGACGTTCAAGTCTGGTGAGAGCGTCGAGGCCGCCGACGTCATGGAAACGGAGATGCAGTATCTCTATAACGACGGTGAGTTCTACCACTTCATGGCGCCGGAAACCTTCGAGCAGCATTCCGCGCCGCCAGAGGCCGTGGGAGATTCCGGCAAGTGGCTCAAGGAACAGGACATCTGCAGCGTGACCCTGTACAACGGCGAGCCGCTGTCGGTGGAGCCGCCGCCGCATGTCACCCTGCAGGTCACGCAGACCGATCCCGGTCTGAAAGGCGATACCAGCAGCGGCGGCAGTAAGCCGGCGACCCTCGAGACCGGCGCCGTGGTCCAGGTGCCCCTGTTCATCCAGGAAGGTGAGGTGCTCAAGGTGGATACCCGCACCGGCGAGTATATTTCCCGGGCCAAGGACTAGGCCCCGGCCGGACTGTGCCGGAAATGCGGGATGGCAGCGGTGGCGACGACTGGCCACCCAGTGCCGATGTCACCCGGCTCCGCCAGCGCGCGGACTGGCTGAAGACCGTGCGCCGCTTCTTTGCAGCGCGCGAAGTGATTGAGGTGGAGACGCCCCTGCTGTCGCAGGCGGGTGTCACCGACGTCCATGTCGAGAGCCTCCGCGAGCGGGATACCGGCCGGTGGCTTCAGACCTCCCCGGAATACGCCATGAAGCGCCTGCTCGCGGCGGGCCTCGGCGACTGCTACCAGATCACCCGAGCCTTCCGGGCGGGTGAGCAGGGTCGCTGGCACAACCCCGAGTTCACCCTTCTGGAATGGTATCGGCTCGGGTTCGACGCGGACCGGCTCATCGACGAGGTGGCGGCGCTGGTCGGGGAGTTCCTCGGCACCACGGAGGTCGTCCGCCAGCGCTATGCGGACGCCTTCATTGAAGCGGGATTGCCGGATCCGCTGGTGGCCGGAGAGGGCGAGCTGCTGCGGGCGGCCGCCGCCCATCCCGAAGCCGCTCCGCCTCCCCCGGGCCTTGGCCGATCCGCTCTGCTGGACTGGCTTTTCAGTCAGATCGTTGTGCCCGCGCTTCCGGCGCGCTGTTTTGTCACGCATTACCCGGCGGATCAGGCCGTGCTGGCCCGGCTTGACCGTCATGATCCGCGCGTTGCGGCGCGCTTCGAGCTTTTCTGTGATGGGGTTGAGCTGGCCAATGGCTTCCATGAACTCACCGACGCCGGCGAGCTCCGGTGCCGGTTCGAGTCTGATCAGTCGGTCCGGCGGCGGACAGGGCAGCGCGTCCCCGATATCGATGAGCGCCTGCTGGCGGCGATGACGGCAGGCCTGCCAGACTGCGCCGGCGTGGCGCTCGGCCTGGATCGATTGTTCGCTCTCGCCGCCGGTGATGATTCACTGGCCGGCGTGATGGCCTTCCCCTGGGACCGTGCCTGAGTCGATCGCGCTGGCGCGGCCGCCAATCCGCTCGCCCATGCGTATGGGCTGATCCACCGCCAGGTCGTCACGCCAGGTGACCCGCGGATCGGCGAATAGCAGGATGACCGTTGAGCCCAGATTGAAGCGGCCGAGCTCCTCGCCCATGCCCAATGATACCGGGGTCTGGCGGTAGTCCCAGCTTCGTACGCGCTGGCCGCGGGGCGGCGTGATCTCGCCGGCCCAGACGGTTTCGATGCTTCCGACGCCGATGGCACCGACGAGCACGACGGCCATCGGCCCCAGGTCGGTGTCGAAGACGCTCACCACCCTTTCATTACGGGCGAACAGCCGCGGGACCTGCTGGGCCAGCGGCCGCGAGACGCCGAAGAGTCGCCCCGGGACGTGCAGCACCCGCGCCAGCGATCCCGCCACGGGCATATGAATCCGGTGATAATCGCGCGGCGAGAGATAGACCGTGGCGAATCGGCCATCCGTGAATGGCCGGGCCAGCGCCTCGTCGCCGCCGAGCAGTTCCGTGACGCCGTAATCCTGGCCTTTGGCCTGAATCAGGCGGCCAGCCGTGATGGTGCCGAACTCACTGATACTCCCGTCAACCGGGCTGATAACCGCATCCGGCGTACCGTCGATCGGCCGTACGCCCGGCGCGAGGGCGCGGGTGAAGAAGTCATTGAAGCTGACATAGGCATGGCTTTCACTGGCCGCCGCCTCACCCCGGTCCACGGCATAGACGCGGCTGAAGACCCGGATCAGCAGATTCTTCCACGGACGCCAGCGCCAGCGAGCCAGTGCATGCACCACCCGCGAAATCCCGTGCTGGGGGAGCATGCTGACGACAAGGCTGAATATCCTTCCGGCCATACCGCTCACGCCGAGGGGAATCGCTGCTGGATCCGCTGGTATTCCTCGGCGAGGACGTCGCGGCCGTGCGGCGGCTGCCAGAGCGCCCGCAGCCGTCCCTGTGGATCGATCAGCAGGATGGCCGCGCTGTGGTCAACGGCATAATCGCCGTTCTCATCGGGTTCATGCAGCGTGTAGGAAATACCCAGCGACTGGGTCAGCCGGTCGATCTCCCCGCGTGCGCCGGTCACACCGACGAAGTCATCGTGGAAGTGCTCCACGTAGTTCGCCATGGCCGCGGGCGTGTCGCGCTGGGGATCCACGGTCACGAAGACCACCGCCGGCATCTCATCCATCCCATCGCTCTCCAGTTCCTGCATGGCGCCGGCCAGCGTGGCCAGTGTCATGGGGCAGACGTCCGGGCAGTGGGTGAAGCCGAAAAACAGGTAATGCCAGCGACCGTCAAGGTCCGCGGGCGTCCAGGTGTCGCCCTCGTGATCCACCAGAGTCACTTCGGGCAGTGCCCGTGCCTGGGGCAGTACCGTGCCGACCATCTCCTCCGGGCGAAGATCGCGCTCGGGCCCGGGCCAGAACATCATCGCCCCGGCTGCACTCAGTCCGGCGACCAGGGCGACGGTGATGAACAGTCGGACGGGGGAACTGCCTTTCATGGCGGTCATTATGCCACTCCCGGAGTGCATGCATTGGCTTTCCGGGCTGATAGACTGTTCCGATGACCGGAAATTCCACTGATGCCCTCTTGACCGTCGGCGATTTCATTCGCTGGGCCGCCAGCCGTTTCCAGGCGGCGGGGCTGCATTTCGGTCACGGCACGGATAACGCCGTGGATGAGGCGGCCGCCCTGGTGCTGGGCTCGCTGCATCTCCCACCGGATCTGCATGCGGCCTATTTCGGCTGCCGGCTGGACGGCGACGAACGCGAGCGGCTTTTCGCGCGGATCGATGAGCGGGTGAGCCGGCGCCGGCCGGTGCCCTACATATTGGGGGAAGCCTGGTTCTGCGGGCTGGCATTTGCTGTGGACGAGACCGTGCTGATCCCCCGATCACCCATCGCCGAGCTCATCGAATCGGGTTTCGCGCCCTGGATGGATCCGGATCGGCTGCAGCGAATCGCCGATGTCGGTACCGGTAGTGGGTGTATTGCCATTGCCATCGCGCTGGCGCTGCCCGGCGCGCAGGTCGACGCCCTGGATAACTCACCCGCGGCACTGCTCAGCGCTCGGGACAATGCCCGTCGCCATGGGGTTGATGACCGGGTCGCGGTACGCGAGTCCGATCTGCTGGATGCCATTCCCCCCGGGCCCGTGCTGGATCTCATCGTCTCCAATCCGCCGTATGTGGAGGCGGCGGCGATGGCAGCGCTGCCACCGGAGTACCGGCATGAGCCGCGGGAGGCGCTGGCGGCCGGTGACGACGGGCTGGACGCCGTTCGGCGACTGTTGCCGCAGGCCGCCCGACGGCTGAACGATCACGGCCTGCTGGTCTGCGAAATCGGACACGGTGCGGCCGCATTCGAGGCGGCCTTCCCGGATCTGCCAGTGACCTGGATCGAATTCGAGCATGGCGGTCAGGGTGTATTCGTGATCGATGCCCAGACCCTGCGCCGGGCCGAGGCCACGCTGACCCGGGCCAACCCAACGGAGTAAACTCACGATCATGTCCGGAAACACCTTTGGGCGACTGTTTACGGTAACGACCTTCGGCGAGAGTCACGGCCCCGCCCTGGGCGCCGTGGTGGATGGCTGCCCACCCGGCCTTGCGCTCAGCGAGGCGGACCTGCAGGGCGATCTCGACCGTCGCAAACCCGGGACCTCCCGGCATACCTCCCAGCGCCGCGAGGGTGACGAGGTCCGGATCCTCTCCGGCGTGTTCGAAGGGGTCACGACCGGTGCGCCCATCGGGCTGTTGATCGAGAACATGGATCAGCGCTCCAAGGATTACTCGAAGATCAGCCAGCTGTTCCGGCCCGGACACGCCGACTACACCTACTGGCAGAAGTACGGCACCCGGGACTACCGCGGTGGCGGGCGATCCTCGGCGCGGGAAACCGCGGTGCGGGTGGCGGCCGGCGGTATCGCCCGCAAGTACCTCCAGGAGCGGCTCGGTATCCGTATTCGCGGCTGGCTGACCCAGCTCGGTCCGATTGAGCTGGCGCTCGAAGACTGGGACGCGGTCGACAGCAATCCCTTTTTCTGTGGCGAGCCGGGCCGGCTGCCAGAGCTTGAAGCCTATATGGACGAGCTGCGCAAATCCGGCGACTCGGTCGGCGCCGCGGTTGGCGTACTCGCCCGCGGCGTGCCGCCGGGTCTGGGTGAGCCGGTGTTCGACCGGCTCGACGCCGATATCGCCCATGCGCTGATGAGTATCAATGCCGTGCGCGGTGTCGAGATCGGCGCGGGTTTTGCCAGTGCCGCTCAGAAGGGGACCGAGCACCGTGACGAGATGACGCCTGCGGGGTTCGTGTCCAACAACGCCGGCGGCACGCTTGGCGGCATATCCACCGGCCAGGATCTGGTCGCGCGGATGGCCCTCAAGCCTACCTCCAGCATTCGCATCCCGGGTCGTTCGGTGAACATCCACGGTGAGCCCGAGGAGGTCGTGACCACCGGCCGCCACGACCCCTGTGTCGGTATCCGGGCGACACCCATCGCCGAGGCGATGCTGGCCCTGGTGCTGATGGATCACTACCTCCGGCATCGCGCCCAGAACGCCGACGTCGACTCAGGAACACCGGTTATCCCCGGCCATATCGAAGACTGACCCGGGCATGGCCAATGCCTTGCCCACGGTCCGCCTGTCGGCGTTCTATCTGGCATTCTTCGCCGTGCTTGGCGTCCTCTCGCCGTACTGGGGGCCTTATCTGAAGAGCCGTGGCTTTGATGCGGCGGCCATCGGCAGTCTGATCGCCCTGCTGCATGTCACCAAGATCGTTGCACCCAATCTCTGGGGCTGGGTTGCGGATCACACCGGCCGGCGCATCGCCATCATCCGTTTCGCCTGTCTGGCCGCCCTGGTCGGCTTCTCGGGTGTGCTCGTCCCGGGCGGCGACTTTCTGTGGATGGCGGCGGTCATGATGACCTTCAGTTTCTTCTGGAATGCCGCGCTGCCCCAGTTCGAGGCAAACACCATGAGCCATCTGGCGGGGCAGACGCAGTTCTACCCCCGCATTCGGCTCTGGGGGACGGTGGGTTTCATGATCTCGGTGCTGGCGGTGGGCGAGGGTATCGACCGCCTTGGCGTCGACATCGTGCCGGCCGTTCTGCTCTTCCTGTTCCTGCTTCTCGCCGTCGTCAGCCTGACAGTGCCCCAGGCGGACCGCCGCTCCGCGGAGCGCGGTGACGGGCGGCTGATGTCCGTGCTGCGCCAGCCTCGGGTGCTGGGGCTGCTGATCGCCTGCTTTCTGCTGCAGGTCAGTCATGGTCCGTTCTACGCGTTCTACAGCATCTACCTGCAGGATTACGGCTACAGCGGAACGGCGATCGGCCTGCTCTGGGCAGTGGCGTTGATTGCCGAGATCGGTGTCTTTCTGCTCATGCCGCGCTGGTTGCCACGCTTCGGCCCCCGCCGCCTGCTTGCCGTGGCGATGGTCCTCGGGGCGATGCGCTGGCTGCTGGTCGCAGGCTTTCCGGCGCTGGCGCCGGTGCAGGTGCTGGCCCAGCTCATGCACGCGGCCACCTACGGGGTGTATCACGCAGCGGCGATCTCGCTGATCGATCGCTACTTCACCGGTGGACTGCAGGGCCGCGGTCAGGCGATCTACAGCAGCATGACCTTCGGCGCCGGGGTGGCGCTGGGCAGCTTCATGGCCGGCTCGCTGTGGGATACCGCCGGCGGGGCGAACATCTTCCTCATGGCCGCTGGCGTCGCGGCATGCGCGGCCATCGTTGCCGCCAGCGTCGTGCCGCGCCGGGACAGCCTCTACGCGCGTTCCGCTTAACCGGCGATCGCCGGGCGCGTATAATCATTCAGCTAACTGTTTACCGGTGCTATCGCGCGAGGAAGATTCATGGCCGGCAAGACCCTCTACGACAAACTCTGGGATGCCCATGTGGTCCGCGACAATGGTGATGGCACGGCCCTGCTGTACATCGACCGTCAGCTCGTCCACGAAGTGACGTCGCCCCAGGCGTTTGAGGGACTGCGTCTGGCGGACCGCCCGCTATGGCGGGTAGCGGCCAATCTGGCGGTGGTTGATCATAATGTGCCCACCACGGGGCGGGCGGATGGCATCGCCGATCCGATCTCGGCCCTGCAGGTGGAGACGCTGAATCGGAACTGCCGCGAGTACGGCATCACCCAGTTCGGCCTGCTGGATCGCCGCCAGGGTATCGTCCATATCATCGGTCCGGAGCAGGGCGCCACCCAGCCGGGAATGACGGTGGTCTGTGGCGATTCCCATACCTCGACCCATGGTGCGCTGGGGGCACTCGCCTTTGGTATCGGCACCTCCGAGGTGGAGCATGCGCTGGCCACACAGACGGTTGTCCAGGCACGTTCGAAACGCATGCTCATCCGGGTCGATGGGCAGGCCGGCCCGGGTGTGACCGCGAAGGACATCATGCTCGCGATCATCGGCAAGATCGGCACGGCCGGCGGCACCGGATACGCGGTCGAGTACGGAGGCGAGGCGATCCGCGCCCTGCCGATGTCGGGCCGCATGACCATCTGCAACATGTCGATCGAGGCCGGCGCCCGCTGCGGCATGGTCGGCGTCGACGACACCACCATCGAATATCTGCGGGGCCGGCCCTACGCGCCCAGTGAGGCGATGTGGGACGAGGCCGAGGCGTACTGGCGAACGCTGGTCAGCGACGAGGATGCCGAGTTCGATCGGGTGGTCACGCTGGATGCCGCTGAGATCAAGCCGCAGGTCTCCTGGGGCACCTCGCCGGAGATGGTGGTCGCGGTGGATGGCGTGGTTCCCGATCCCGCCGATGAGCCCGATGAGACCCGACGGGCCGGCATGCAGCGGGCGCTGGAATACATGGGACTGGAGCCGGGTACACCGATCCGGGAAATCCGCCCCGAAAAGGTCTTCATCGGTTCCTGCACCAACGCGCGGATCGAGGATCTGCGTGCTGCGGCGCGTGTGCTGCGCGGCAAGCGCATCGCCAGGGGGATCCGCGAGGCGATGGTGGTCCCCGGTTCCGGCCTGGTGAAGTGGCAGGCCGAGCAGGAGGGCCTTGATCAGGTGTTCAAGGAGGCCGGTTTCGAATGGCGGGATGCCGGATGCTCGATGTGTCTGGGCATGAACCCCGACCGGCTCAGCCCCGGTGAGCGCTGTGCGTCCACCTCCAACCGCAACTTCGAGGGCCGCCAGGGGGCCGGCGGACGGACCCATCTGGTGAGCCCGGAAATGGCCGCGGCAGTGGCCGTGGCTGGTCATTTTGTCGATGTCAGAGAGCTGGAGCACTAATCCATGGAACCGTTGACTCGCGTGGAAGGCCTGGTGGCGCCGCTTGATCGCTCCAATGTCGACACCGACGCCATCATCCCCAAGCAGTTCCTGAAGTCGATCCACCGGACCGGTTTCGGCCCCAATCTGTTCGACGAGTGGCGCTATCTGGATGAGGGCCAGCCCGGACAGGACTGCACCGACCGGCCGCTGAACCCCGATTTCGTGCTCAATCAGCCCCGCTATGAGGGCGCATCAATCCTGCTCGCGCGGGAGAACTTCGGCTGCGGCTCCTCCCGGGAGCACGCGCCCTGGGCCCTGGCGGATTTCGGCTTTCGCGTCCTGATCGCGCCGAGCTTCGCCGATATCTTCTACAACAACTGCTCCAAGAACGGCATTCTCCCGGTGGTGTTGCCTGCCGAGACGGTGCAGTCTCTGTTCGAGGCCATCTGGGCCCATGAGGGCTATCGTCTGACCGTGGACCTGCCCGGGCAGCGGGTCATTACTCCCGAGGGTGAGCAGCATTCGTTCGACATCGATCCCCACCGCAAGCATATGCTGGTCGAAGGGCTCGATGAGATCGGGCTGACGCTCGAGCATGCCGATGAGATCCGGGCCTACGAGCAGCAGCGCCGCCAGGTCACACCTTGGCTGTTCACGGATGTGGAGCCGGTATGACCCACAGACTGCTGATGCTGCCGGGTGATCATGTCGGCCCGGAAATCATCGCCGAGGCGGACAAGCTGCTGCGCTGCCTGATGGCCGACTTCGGGCTGGATGCGGAGCTCGAATACGCCAATCTGGGCGGCTGCGCGGTGGACGCCGAAGGCGAGCCGTTCCCACGCTCCACTCAACGACTGGCGGAGGAGGCCGACGCGCTGCTGTTGGGCGCGGTGGGTGGTCCGCAGTGGGATGGTCTGGACCGTGACCGGCGCCCGGAGACCGGGCTGCTGGCGATCCGCTCGGCGCTGGGCCTGTTTGCCAACCTGCGCCCCGCGATTCTTTTCCCGGAGTTGGTGGACGCCTCCTCGCTGCGTCCCGACGTGGTTTCCGGTCTGGATATCCTGATCGTCCGGGAATTGACCGGCGGCATCTACTTCGGTCAGCCCCGTGGCATCCGAACCCGTGAAGACGGTATCCGTGAGGGTTACAACACCCTGGTTTACGGTACCGACGAGATCGAGCGCATCGGCCGAGCCGCCTTTGAGGCCGCCGCGCGGCGTAATGGCTCGCTCTGTTCGGTGGACAAGGCCAACGTGCTGGAGTCGAGCGAGCTCTGGCGCGAGGTGATGGAGAGCCTGGCGCCGGCGTATCCGAATGTCCGACTGAGTCATATGTACGTCGACAACGCCGCCATGCAGCTGGTCAGGGATCCGCGTCAGTTCGACGTGATCGTCACCGGTAATCTCTTTGGCGACATCCTCTCCGACTGCGCTGCGATGCTCACCGGCTCCATCGGCATGCTGCCCTCGGCATCACTGGACGAGCGCGGTCGCGGGCTCTATGAGCCGGTCCATGGCTCGGCGCCGGATATCTCCGGCGAGGGGGTCGCCAATCCACTGGCAACCCTGCTCTCGGTGGCAATGATGCTTCGCCACAGCCTCGACGAAGGCGCCCTTGCCGACCGCGTGGAGCGCGCGGTGGGCCGGGTCCTCGCCGATGGTCATCGCACCGCGGACCTGGCCGGCCCCGGCGTCGCGTCGATTGGCACGGTGGCCATGGGTGATGCGGTGGTCAACGCATTGCGCGAGGCCCGCGACTGAGCCCCGGGGCTCGAGTGGGCGCCAACCCATTCCATTCGAACCAGAGGTTTTCCATGCACAAGGTAGGATTCGTCGGCTGGCGCGGCATGGTGGGCTCCGTGCTCATGGACCGCATGCGCGCCGAAGGGGACTTCGCCGACATCGAACCGGTTTTCTTCTCCACCTCGCAGACCGGCCAGCCCGGGCCTGAGGTGGGCAAGCCCGTGACGGCACTGCAGGATGCCCACGACCTGTCGGCTCTGGCCGCGATGGACGCCATCGTCACATGCCAGGGCGGGGACTATACCGGTGCGGTCTACGACGACCTTCGCCGCGCCGGCTGGCAGGGTTACTGGATCGACGCCGCCTCCACCCTGCGCATGGCCGATGAGAGCATCATCGTGCTCGATCCCGTCAACGACGGCGTGATCCGTCAGGGGCTCAGCGAAGGGGTACGGACCTTCGTGGGCGGCAACTGCACCGTCAGCCTGATGCTCATGGCGCTTGGTGGCCTTTTTGAGCATGACCTGGTGGAGTGGGTCTCGCCGATGACCTATCAGGCAGCCTCCGGCTCCGGCGCCCAGCATATGCGCGAACTGCTCCGGCAGATGGGCTACCTGCGCGACGCGGCCGGCACCCGGCTGGACGACCCGGCCGGCGCGATCCTGGACATCGATCGCGATGTCACCGAGGCGCTCCGCAGCACGGGCTATCCGGCGGATCACTTCGGCGTGCCGCTGGCCGGCAGCCTGATTCCCTGGATCGACAAGCCCATGGACAGTGGCCAGAGCCGGGAGGAGTGGAAGGCCGGCGTAGAGACCAACAAGATCCTCGGCCGGCGCTATGAACCGATTCCCATCGATGGTATCTGCGTGCGCATCGGCGCCATGCGCTCCCATGCCCAGGCCCTGACCATCAAGCTCCGCCGGGACCTTCCGCTGGCCGACATCGAGGGCCTGCTGGACGAGGCGAACGACTGGGTCTACGTGGTCCCCAACGAGCCGGACGCCAGTCAGAAGCAACTGACGCCGGCGGCGGTCAGCGGCAGGCTGGATATCCCCGTCGGCCGACTCCGCAAGCTGGCGATGGGGGGTGAATACCTGTCGGCCTTCACCGTCGGTGATCAGCTGCTCTGGGGCGCCGCCGAGCCCCTGCGTCGCATGCTGCGTCTGGTGGTCGCGACCTGATGCGTCGCGGCATCGTCCTGGCATGCCTGCTGCTGGTGGCAGTGCCATCAGCCCGGGCCTTGCAGCTGGGCGATCTGTCCATTGAGTCCCAACCCGGCGAGCCGCTGGTCGCCGACATCGTGGTCGACGGGTCGGATCGCATCGATATGACCTCGGCCGTGGTGGAACTGGCCGGCGACCGCGCCCATGCGGCCGCCGGTATCAACCCGCAGACCCTGCCAGCATCCCTGGCGCTGCGCATTGCCGGGGAAGCGCCGGCGCGCATCCGCCTGACCACGCGGACGCCCATCGAGGCGGGGGGTGACGGGCTTGAGTTCCTCGTGGTGTTGAACTGGCCGGACGGCCGGCTTGTCCGGCAGTACGGGATCGAGCGCCATGGTGCGATGCTGCAGGCACGCAGCGGCCCGGACCTGCGCTACGGTCCGACCCGGGCCACGGATACGCTCTACAGCATCGCCGAGACGGTCCGTCCCGAGGCCGTGGCGACCAATCAGATGATGCTTGCACTGCTGGATGAAAACCCCAGGAGTTTCAATGCCGACAACATCAACGCCCTGCAGCGCGACGCCACGCTCAGGATCCCGCTGGGCGAGGCGCTGCGGTTCCCGGACCGGGCCGCGGCCAATCGCGAGGTCGCCCGACAGCTGAGTGCCTGGCAGGGGCCGGGGAAGCCGCTGCGCGGGGCTGTCACCGACGCGTCTCCGGACCCGAACGAGCGCCCTGACGGGACGCTGTCATCGGCGTCCGCCGCTGACGGCGCGCCGCTCCGGCTCCTGCCGCCGGAGCCGACGGCGGACGGGTCGGCGCCGGAACAGGTCCCGGCATCCGAGTCGGGCAACGGCATCGCCCCGGCCTCTCTCGCCGAGCTGGAAGCGCAGCTGGAACGCGTGGAGGCCTCCAACGAACGCCTGAGTGCGGATAACCGCGCCCTGCGAAGCACGCTACTCGATATGCGGGCGGATATGGCACGCCTCGAAACCCTGCTCACCCGCGATCCGGTCTCCCCGGCGTCGTCCTCGCAGGGGACGGCAGGGCCACCTGAGGTGACCGGTGCCATGGTGCTGGACTGGCTGCGCGAGAACTTCAACTGGGCGGTGGCCAACCCCCGGACAGCTGTCCGTGAACCCTGGGTGCAGGGATGGCTCGGCGGATTGGGTGGCCTGATCATCGTTATCGTGCTGATTGCCTGGCGGCGACGTCGTCGACGTCTGGTGGCCCGTCGTGACGATACGACACTGCCCTCCGACTGGCGTCCCCAGTCGGGCCGGCCGATGGCCGAAGAGCCTCCCGTCGAGCCGACACTCGGCGAGACCAGCGTCCGCGGCACCGAGACCGAACCGGTCGAGCCACTGGAGCGCGCCAGTGAGTTGATCGCCTACGGCCGGCTCGAACTGGCCCAGGCAGTGCTCGACGATGCGCTGGGTGAGGAGCCGGACAGCATTGAACTGCGGCTCAAGCTCCTGGATGTGCTGGCCATGCGGGAAGACCGCGCCGGTTTCGAGTCGGAGGCCCATGTCCTGCAGGCCCAGATCAACGACGATGATGACGAGCGCTGGCGGGATGTTGCCCGCAAGGGTCGGATTCTGTCGCCGGAGCATCCGCTGTTTCAGACATGACCCGCCTCGCGCTTGGCGTTGAATACGACGGTAGCGGCTATTGCGGGTGGCAACGTCAGCACCATGCCGACTCCATACAGACCCGACTCGAGCGGGCGGTCGCTGCCATTGCCCGCCATCCGGTCGAGGTGGTCGCGGCCGGGCGCACCGATGCCGGCGTTCATGCCTGCGCACAGGTCGTTCACTTCGACACCCCCGTGTCGCGTCCCGGGCGGGCCTGGGTGCGGGGCGTCAACAGCCACCTGCCGCCGGATATCGGGGTTCGCTGGGTCGCTTGGCCCGGGGATGACTTCGATGCCCGCCGATCCGGGCGCTCCCGGTCCTACCGGTATCTGCTGCTGGATTCGCCGTTGCGGCCGGTCCTGCTGCGTGATCGGGTGAGCTGGACCTGGAAACCGCTGGATGTGGGGCGCATGCAGGCGGCTGCGGGTCATCTGATCGGCGAGCATGACTTCAGCAGCTTCCGGGCGGCGGCCTGTCAGGCGCACCATCCGGTCCGCCATATTCAGTCGCTGCGCATCGCCCGACATGACGGCGTCATCGCCTTCGACATCACGGCCAATGCCTTCCTGCATCACATGGTGCGTAATATCGTCGGCACGCTCATGGCCGTGGGTGCGGGGGAAAAACCGGATGACTGGGTGGCGTCTGTGCTGGCGGCCCGCGATCGGCGTCGGGCGGGCGTGACGGCGCCGCCGGAGGGTCTCTACCTGCAGGGCGTACGCTACCCGGAGCGCTTCGGCCTCCCCGGGCCACCACCCGGGCCGGTTTTTGCCTGTACTCAGGCCGGGGGGTAGGATGGCGAGGTGCGTACGAGAATAAAGATCTGCGGCATCACCCGGGCCGAGGACGGCGTCGTGGCGGCGGAACTCGGGGCCGACGCGATTGGTCTGGTCTTCTACCCGGGCAGCCGGCGCTGCGTCGACGTCGACGCCGCACGGTGTATTGTCGAGGCCCTGCCTCCCCTCGTGACGGCGGTCGGGCTGTTTCTGGATGCCGATGAATCATTCGTGGGCAAGGTGATCGCAGACGTGCCACTGGACCTGCTGCAGTTCCACGGTAACGAATCCGCCCCGTTCTGCGAACAGTTCGGTTACCGTTACCTGAAAGCGGTGGGCATGGCCGGCGGCGATCCCCTTGCCGTCGCGGAGGCACACCCACTGGCATCCGGGCTCCTGCTCGACGGGCATCCGCCCGGCGCCGCGGGCGGTAGTGGCGAATCCTTTGACTGGGGGCGTGAGTTGCCCACCAGTCACCGTATAATCGTGGCTGGTGGGCTCCGCGCCGACAACGTGGCCGAAGCCATCCGGTCAACCACACCCTGGGGCGTGGACTGCAGCAGCGGCGTCGAGTCCGCTCCGGGTATCAAGGACAGGCGCAGGGTCGCCGCCTTCATTGAAGAGGTCTACCGTGTCGAACGTCATTCAGGCCATTGAAGCACCGGCGGATTACGCCCGGTTTCCTGACCCGCTCGGTCATTTCGGTCCATATGGTGGCCGATTCGTGCCGGAGCTGCTCATGGCGCCGCTCGAAGAGCTGGCCCGGGCCTATGCGCGGTTCCGTGAGGATCCGGCATTCCAGGCCGAGCTGTATGCCGATCTCCAGCACTACGTCGGCCGCCCGACGCCGCTGTATTTCGCCGAGCACTGGTCCAACCAGGTTGGAGGCGCCCGTCTCTACCTCAAGCGCGAGGACCTTGACCACACCGGCGCCCACAAGATCAATAACACCATGGGGCAGGCGCTCCTGGCCGCCCGGATGGGCAAGCGCCGCATCGTTGCCGAGACCGGGGCCGGCCAGCATGGTGTGGCCACGGCAGCGGTCTGCGCGCGGCTGGGGATGGAATGCGTGGTCTACATGGGCGCGGAGGATGTCCGCCGGCAGTCGGTGAACGTCTACCGCATGCGGCTGATGGGCGCGCGCGTGGTGCCAGTGGAGTCGGGTACCCGGACGCTCAAGGACGCGCTGAACGAGGCCTTCCGTGACTGGGCGGCCAACGTCGATGACACCTTCTATATCATCGGCACGGTGGCCGGGCCGCATCCCTACCCGGAGATGGTGCGCGATTTCCAGGCAGTGATCGGTCGGGAGACCCGCGAGCAGTGCCTGGAGCAGCACGGCGAGTTGCCGGATGCGCTGGTGGCCTGCGTGGGCGGCGGCTCCAACGCCATCGGCATGTTCCACCCTTTCCTGGAGGACCGGGAAGTCGCGATCTACGGCGTCGAGGCCGGCGGGGAAGGCGTGGAGACCGGCCGTCATGCCGCGCCCCTCTCCGCTGGTCGGCCGGGCGTGCTGCATGGTAACCGGACCTATCTGATGGAAAACGAGGACGGCCAGATCATGCCGACTCACTCGCTGTCGGCCGGTCTCGACTACCCCGGCGTCGGCCCCGAGCATGCCTGGCTGAAGGACACCGGCCGCGTCAACTATGTGGCGGTGGACGATCACGAGGCGCTGGCGGCCTTTCACAGCCTGACCCGTGCCGAGGGCATCATCCCGGCGCTGGAGACGGCGCACGCCATTGCCTATGCCGAGAAGCTGGCCGCGCGGATGCGACCGGACCAGACCATTGTGATCAACTGTTCCGGCCGCGGTGACAAGGACATCAATACCGTCGCCGAGGTGGAGGGGATGGAGCTATGAGTCGTATTGCCCACCGTTTCGAGCAGCGGCGTGCCGAGCAGCGCAAGACACTGGTGACCTACATCACCGGCGGCGACCCGCACCCCGGCGCCACCGTGCCGGTCATGAAGACCCTGGTGGCCGCCGGTGCCGATATCATCGAGGTCGGCATGCCGTTCTCCGATCCCATGGCTGATGGCCCGGTCATCCAGTCGGCCTGTGACCGCGCGCTGGAGAACGGCACGGGGCTCGCCGGGGTCCTGGAGATGGTCCGGGAATTCCGCCGCGAGGATCAGGATACCCCGGTGGTGCTGATGGGCTATCTCAACCCGATCGAGCAGATCGGCTATCAGACCTTTGCCCGTGAGGCCGCGGCAGCCGGTGTCGACGGTGTCCTGACGGTGGATCTTCCGCCGGAGGAGGGCAACGAGCTGGTGGCGGCGCTGGCCGAGCATGATCTCGATCCCATCTGGCTCATTGCGCCGACCACGCGGATGGAACGAATCCGCGCGATCTGTGACCATGCCCGGGGCTTTGTTTACTACGTCTCCCTGAAAGGCGTCACGGGCGCGGCCACCCTCGACGTCGACAGCGTGGCAGACCACGTCGAGTCGATTCGGGCCGCCACCCAGCTGCCGGTGGGTGTCGGGTTCGGGGTCCGGAACGGTACCGATGCCGGCCGTTTGGGTCAGGTGGCCGATGCCGTGGTCGTGGGCAGTGCCATCGTATCGCGGATCGCCGAGCATGCGGGTGATGACGCGGCGGTCTGCAGTGCGGTGGAGGAGATCACCCGTGATCTGCGCGAGGGACTCGATCGGCCCGCTGTGGAGACCTCGCCTTGAGCTGGTTCGAGAAGCTGATGCCCTCGCGGATCCGTACCGAGGGCGGGCGCAGCCACAGCATTCCCGAGGGCCTGTGGACCAAATGCGAATCCTGCAGTGCCGTGCTCTACCGGCCGGAGCTGGAGCGTAACCTCGAAGTCTGCCCCAAGTGCGGCGCCCACATGCGGATCGGCGCGCGCCGCCGGCTGGATGTGTTCCTCGACGAGCATGGGCGGGAGGAGATCGGCGAGGGCCTGCAGCCGCAGGACGTGCTCCGTTTCAAGGACTCCAAACGCTACAAGGAACGCCTTGCCCAGGCGCAGAAGGCCACGGGCGAGAAGGATGCGCTCATCGCGATGTCCGGCGCCGTCCATGGGCTCCCGGTGGTGGTCTGTGCCTTCGAGTTCGACTTCATGGGCGGATCGATGGGGGCAGTGGTCGGCGAGCGATTCGTGCGGGCCGCGGAGCAGGCCCGGGAGAGTGGTCGGCCGTTCATCTGTTTCAGCGCTAGTGGCGGTGCGCGCATGCAGGAGGCGCTGTTCTCGCTCATGCAGATGGCCAAGACCAGTGCGGCGCTCCGGCGTCTCTCCGAATCCGGCGTGCCATTCGTCAGTGTCCTCACCGATCCGACCATGGGCGGTGTCTCTGCGAGTCTGGCCATGCTGGGCGATGTCATCGTCGCCGAACCCGGCGCGCTCATCGGCTTTGCCGGCCCGCGGGTGATCGAGCAGACCGTCCGGGAGACGCTGCCTGAGGGTTTTCAGCGCAGTGAGTTCCTGCTCGAACATGGCGCCATCGATCTGATCATCGACCGCCGTGAGCAGCGTGAACGGCTTGCCGCTCTCCTGGCCATGCTGACGCATGCCGATCCGCCCCCGTCCGCGGCAGTGGCACAGAGCTGACGGACACCGTGTCGACGCCATCCCTCGACGCATGGCTGGCATGGCTCGAGGGCCTGCACCCCCGCGAGATCGAGCTCGGTCTGGGGCGGATTACCGAGGTCGCCGACCGCCTTGGCCTGCGGGCGGCTTCCGCCCCCATCATCACTGTCGCCGGCACCAACGGCAAGGGCAGTACGGTTGCCTGCCTCGAGGCGATCTATCAAGCCGGCGGTCATCGACCCGGGGCCTACACTTCCCCGCATCTGCTGCGTTACAACGAGCGCATTCGGGTTGATGGTGCCCCGGTTGAAGATGCCGCGATTCTGGAGGCATTCCGCGCCATTGACGCCGCCCGTGGCCGGACCACGCTCACTTATTTTGAGTTCGCGACCCTCGCCGCCGCCTGGTGTTTCCGGGAGTCAGGAGCCGATCCGTGGCTGCTGGAGGTCGGGCTCGGCGGCCGCCTTGATGCCACCAACTGTTTTAATGCCGATCTGGCGGTGGTCACGACCATCGATCTGGATCACATGGAATGGCTCGGCGGCAACCGCGAAGCGATCGCCGGCGAGAAGATGGGCATCGCCCGGCCGGAGCGGCCGGTGGTCTGCGCCGATGCCGACCCGCCGCGGCGCGTCGCCGAGCGGGCCGCGGCCATCGGCGCGCCACTCTGGCAGCTTGGCCGTGACTATGGCTACACCGCCGACGGGCGGACATGGACGTGGTGGCATGGTGACCGCCGCTACGCGGAGCTGCCACGACCCGGCTGGATGGGGGAGGCGGCGCTGGCCAATGCCGCCGGTGCCGTCATGGCCGTGAGCGGGGCTCATCCCGCCCTTGCGGTGGAACCGTCAGCGATCAGGGCGGGGCTGACCACAGCGCGGCTCGCCGGTCGCCAGGCACCGGCGCCGGGTCCGGGCGCAGGCTGGCTGCTGGACGTCGGCCACAACCCGTCGGCTATCGCCCTGCTGGCCGAGCGGCTGGAGGCCCATCGGGCAAACGGCAAGGTGCGAATGGCCTTCGGCCTGATGGCGCGAAAGCCGATTGCGCCGTTGCTCAGCCTCCTGGGGCCGGTGGTTGACGAGTGGTACGTGCTGGATCTGGACGACCCACAGAGCCATCCCTGGACCGAGATAACAACCGCGCTGGAGCGTGCGGGGCAGGTTGTCATTGGCGCCGGCGATGCCGCGGGCGCCAGGCAGCGGATGGAGGCAGCCACCAGCGGGAACGACCTGATGGTGGCGGCGGGTTCGTTTCGCGTGGTGGAGGCATTCATGCGCATCGGCGTTGGTGCTTGCAACGGCTCCGGGTCAGGTCGAAACTGAAGCAGGCAGATTGGTCGGAGTCGATCCTTGGAACAGCGGTTCAAACAGCGGTTGATCGGTGCCGTGGTGCTGGTGGCACTGGGGGTCATTTTTCTGCCAATGCTCCTCAGCGGGCCGGTGGAGCGCACCCGTGTCGACATTGAGCTGGACATGCCCGCGCCGCCCGTGGTGGAGGAAGGGCCTGCACTGCCCGGCGAGGACATGCTGAACGCTCCCGAGCCCGGCCGCGCCCTGGCGGATCAACCGGCGCCCCGTGATCCGGGCGACGTGCCCGAGGCGGCGGAGCCGCCGAGTTCGATTGATATCGAGCCGGAACCGGTTGCCAAGGCCGTTGCCGACGATGAGGGGATGGCGGAGGCAGCCCCGGTGGCCGATGCCGATGTGCTGTACGTGCAGGTGGGTGCCTTTGCCAGCGCCGACAACGCCGAGAGCCTGGCCTCGCGGCTGCGCGATGATGGCATCGCGCTGCGGGTGCATGAGGACGACCGGGAGGGACGGCTGACCTATCGTGTGCAGGTCGGGCCCTTCGTGGACGCGGAGTCCGCCGAGCATACGGCCCAGCGGCTGGCTGACGATCATGAACTTCCCGGCTTCATCGTCGAGCCGTGAAGGGCCCGGCTGGTACACTGACGACTCGGACGATCCATGAACTGGCTTGACCTTGCATTTCTCGGCGTCATCGCCGTCTCCGTGCTGATTGGGCTCATCCGCGGCTTCGTCCGTGAGGTGATTTCCGTGGCGGTCTGGGTGGCGGCTTTCTGGATTGCCCTGCGCTATGGACCGCAGCTCGGCGAACAGCTGGCGCCCTGGGTGTCGTCGCCGATGCTGAGGCTGGTGGCCGGGTTCGCCGGGCTTTTCATACTCACGCTGCTGATCGGCGCCCTGATCAGTTATGTGGCTCGGGCGCTCGTGGGTCGCACGGGCCTGAGTGGCACGGACCGGATGCTCGGCATCGTGTTCGGCGCCGCCCGCGGGCTGTTACTGGTGGGCGTGATCATCCTCGGCGCGGGTCTGACGGCCATTCCGCGCGAGGCCTGGTGGCAGGAATCCGTGATCGCCCGGGGCTACCAGCCTTGGGTGTGTCACGAACAGGTGGGTCGCTGGCTCAATCAGGCCCGGCGGATGCCCGGTGTCAGCGAGGCGCCGGTCAATGGCATCGCGGCATACGCCTACTGGCAGGCATATTGTCAGGCGAACAATCGGCAGAGCACTGAAAGCGGGAGCTGAATCTATGTGTGGCGTAATCGGCATGGTTGCCAAATCCCCCGTCAACCAGGCCCTCTACGATGGTCTGACGGTACTCCAGCACCGTGGCCAGGACGCTGCCGGCATTATGACCTTCGACCGCGGGCGGCTGCATCTGCGCAAGGACAATGGCCTGGTCCGTGACGTCTTCAGCACCCAGGACATGATGCAGCTGCAGGGCAACGTCGGCATCGGGCATTGCCGCTATCCGACTGCCGGCTGCGCCAGTTCGGCGGAGGCCCAGCCCTTCTATGTCAACTCGCCCTACGGCATCAGCATTGCCCACAACGGCAACCTGACCAATGCCGAGGCGATCAAGCGGGATCTTTTCCTCGAGGATCTCCGCCATATCAATACCAGTTCCGATTCCGAGATCCTGCTCAATGTGTTCGCCCACAAGCTGGGCGAGCTCGCCAAGCTGCGCATTGACGAGTCGGATCTCTTCAACGCCGTCGCCGGAATCCATGAACGCTGCCATGGGGGCTATGCCGCCATTGTGATGATCAACGGCTACGGGATTCTCGGCTTCCGTGACCCCCATGGAATCCGCCCGTTGTGTTTTGGCAGCCGCGAGACCGACGCCGGTACCGAATACATGATCGCCTCGGAGAGTGTCGCCCTGAACGTGCTCGGCTTTACGCTGATCCGTGACGTCGCCCCGGGGGAGGCGGTATTCGTCGACCTTGATGGCAACCTGCACACCCGGCAGTGCGCCACCGAAACCCGGCTGTCGCCCTGCATCTTCGAATACGTCTATCTCGCCCGTCCGGACTCCATGCTCGATGATGTCTCGGTCTACAAGTCGCGGCTGCGGATGGGCCGCATGCTGGCGCGCAAGATCAACCGGGAGTGGGCGAATCACGATATCGACGTGGTTATCCCCATCCCGGATACCAGCCGCACCAGCGCCCTGGACCTCGCCAATGATCTCAACATCACCTATCGCGAGGGCTTCATCAAGAACCGCTACATCGGCCGGACCTTCATCATGCCCGGCCAGGCGGTGCGGGAGAAGTCGGTGCGCCAGAAGCTCAATCCCATCGAACTTGAGTTCAAGGGCAAGAATGTCCTGCTGCTGGATGATTCCATCGTGCGCGGGACGACTTCCGAGCAGATCATCCAGATGGCGCGTGATACCGGTGCGAACAAAGTGTATTTCGCCTCGGCCGCGCCCCCCGTGCGCTACCCCAATGTCTACGGCATCGACATGCCGGCCGCGCGTGAGTTGCTGGCCCATGAGCGCTCGGTGGAGGATATCCGTCGCACGATCGGGGCGGATCACATGATCTATCAGGATCTCGATGATCTGGTCGAGGCCGTCCGCGAGGGCAATGAGGCCCTGCGCAGTTTCGACTGCTCCTGTTTCGACGGCCGCTATGTCACTGGCGATATCAGTGTCGATTACCTGTTGCGGCTCGAGGCCCAGCGCGCCGATGCAGTGCGTTATGGGGCCGGCGAGAGCAATGCTGTCAATGAACTGGGACTGGTGCGTTCATGAGCTGGGGACCCGATACCATTGGTCTGCGTGGCGGCTGGGAGCGGACGCCGGAGCAGGAGCATTCCGAGGCCATTTTCCCGACTTCCAGCTTCAGCTTCCGCAGCGCGGCGGAGGCGGCGGCGCGGTTCAGCGGCGAGGAGGCGGGCAATATCTACTCCCGCTTCACCAATCCCACCGTGCGCGCCTTTGAGAACCGCCTGGCCGCCATGGAGGGAGGTGAGCGGGCCATCGGTATGGCCTCGGGTATGGCGGCGATCCTCGCCATGTGCATGGGACTGCTGCGGGCCGGCGATCATGTGATCTGTTCGCTGGGCGTGTTCGGTACCACCGCTTCGCTGTTTGCCAATCATCTGAGCCGCTTTGGCGTGACGACGGATTTCGTCTCGCCCACCGACGTGGATGCATGGGCGGCCGCCGTCCGGCCCGAGACGCGGCTGCTGTTCCTGGAGACCCCGTCCAACCCGCTCACCGAAGTCGCCGACATCCGCGCTCTGGCGGATATCGCCCACGCCAATAATGCCCTGCTCGCGGTCGACAACTGCTTCTGCACACCGGCTCTGCAGCGGCCGCTGGAATGGGGGGCCGACCTGGTCACCCACTCGGCGACGAAATATCTGGATGGCCAGGGGCGTTGTGTCGGCGGAGCGGTCGTCGGCGACGCCGAGACGCTCGACAAAGCCATCTTCCCGTTCCTGCGCACGGCGGGCCCGAGCATGAGCCCGTTCAATGCATGGGTCTTTCTCAAGGGGCTGGAGACCCTCAATCTGCGGATGCGTGCCCACAGCGAGCAGGCCGCTGCGCTGGCAGCCTGGCTGCAGGATCACCCGGCAGTGGATCGGGTTCACTACAGCGGGCTGCCGGACCATCCGCAGCATGCACTCGCCGCCCGCCAGCAGACCGCCTTTGGCGGCATCGTCTCCTTCGAGGTGCCGGGCGGCCGAGAGGCCGCATGGCAGGTGATCGATGCCACACGCATGCTCTCCATTACGGCCAATCTGGGTGACGCGCGCTCCACGATCACGCATCCAGCCAGCACCACCCATGGCCGCCTGTCTCCGGAACAGCGAGACGCCATGGCGATCCGCGAGGGGCTCGTGCGGATCTCGGTGGGGCTGGAGGATCTCGGCGACATCCAGGCGGATCTTGATCGGGGTCTTGGCGGGCTCCGGCCGGCGCGTTAATGCCGCTGGCTCCGTCCCGGGAGGATCTTGAGGCACTCTATCGGGCCGCGCTTGCGGGCGTGAACGGCCGCCGTGCGGTGGCCTCGGCGCTGGCCGCCTCCGCGCCCCGGACTCCGCCGGCGGGGGCCTTCCATCTGCTGGCGGTTGGCAAGGCGGCATCGGCCATGGCCAACGGCGTCGCTGATGTCCGCGGCGGGGATGTGGCCGGTGGGCTGGTCATCACCCGGGAGGGCTACGACGATCCCCGATTGTTGGAGCGGATCCCGGTGCGTCAGCTGCTCTCCGCGCATCCCGTACCGGATATGCGCAGCCTCGAGGCCGGCAATGCCCTGGTCGATTATCTTCGGCGTGCGCCCGCGGAGGCCCGGTTCCTCTTCCTGATCTCCGGCGGCGCTTCCAGTCTGGTGGAAAGGCCGGCCGGACGGCAGGACCCGGCCACGCTGGCGCGATTCAATGAGTGGCTGTTGGCGAGCGGTCTGGATATTGCCCGTATGAATGCGCTGCGCAAGGCGGTCTCCACCATCAAGGGCGGGCGGCTTGCCCGGTGGCTCGACGGACGCCGCGCGGATGGGTTGCTGATTTCTGATGTGCCCGGCGATGATCCCGCCGTCATCGGCTCCGGTCTGCTCGCCGTGGACCGCGAAAACGCGCATGGCGCCCGACCGGTGGAGACGCTCCCGCCGGGGATGACGCCAGCGCCGCCACCTCCGGATGCCGCCCTGTTTGAGAACGTGCATCTGCGAATTGTCGCGAGCAATGCCATCGCCCGGCGGACCTGCGCCGATATGGCCCGGTCGGAGGGTTGGGGCGTCCGGGTGATCGATGAGCTTTTGACGGGTGAGGCCGAGCGGCTGGGCCGTCAGGTGGCCCAATGCCTGATCAACGGTCCACCCGGCCTGGTGATCATGGGCGGGGAGCCCACCGTGACACTGCCGGAACATCCCGGGCGGGGCGGACGGATGCAGACACTCGCGCTGGCGGCGGCGGAGTCGCTGGCGGGTACTGGCTGCCTGCTGCTGGCCGCTGGGACGGACGGGGCGGACGGGCCGGGCGAGGACGCCGGCTCCGTCGTTGACGGCGGAACCGTTCAGCGGATGCGGCGGGCCGGTTTCGATCCGGCGCCGACCCTGTCGCGGGCCGACGCCGGCAGTGCCCTCGCGGCGGCGGGCGACCTTTTTCAGACCGGCCCCACGGGTACCAATGTCATGGATCTGGTGATCGGCTTCAGGCCCTAGGCATTGTCGGGGCATCTCCCGCAGGCCAGCGTCGGGTTGTCATCGCTCCCTCGCTTCCCTAGGCTGTCTCGCATGTCCAGCAACTGCCGGTCTGTATGAGACGTCGGTCGATCATTCACATGCCGGAGCCCGACACTCGTCACCGCTCCGCCGGGCCCGCCGATGGATCGGGGCCTGTCCTCCCGCCGGGAGGGGCATCTCAATGAGCGCCAAAATCAGGGTAGAGAATCTCTACAAGGTCTTCGGTCCGGATCCGGACGAGGGCATGCGGCTCCTTGAGCAGGGCTTCGACAAGGAAGCCATATTCGAGAAAACCGGGAATACCGTCGGCGTCCGTGATGCCTCGTTTGAAATCGAGGAAGGCGAGATTTTCGTCGTCATGGGCCTGTCAGGATCCGGCAAGTCGACCATCGTCCGCATGCTCAACCGGCTCATTGATGCGACCTCCGGGCGCGTACTGATCGGTGACCGCGACGTCAACTCGATGTCGCGCAATGAACTGATCGACCTGCGCCGGCGGGACATGAGCATGGTATTCCAGTCATTCGCGCTCATGCCGCACAAGACAGTGCTGCAGAACGCGGCGTTCGGTCTCGAGGTGGCCGGGGTTGACCAGGCCAGCCGCGAGGAGCGCGCCATGAAGGCCCTCGACCAGGTCGGTCTCAAGGCCAATGCCCGCAGCTACCCCGATGAGCTGTCCGGCGGCATGCAACAGCGTGTGGGACTGGCCCGGGCGCTGGCGGTGGACCCATCCATCATGCTGATGGATGAAGCGTTCTCTGCACTCGATCCGCTCATTCGAACGGAAATGCAGGATGAGCTGGTCGCCCTGCAGCGGGAGCATCGCCGGACAATCGTGTTCATCTCGCACGACCTGGACGAGGCCATGCGCATCGGCGACCGCATCGCGATCATGCAGGGCGGCGCCGTCGTGCAGGTGGGGACGCCGGAGGAAATCGTCTCCAATCCCGCCAACGAGTACGTGCGGTCGTTCTTCTACGGTGTCGACGTGACGCGGGTCTACAATGCGGCGGACATCGCCGACCGCCGGCAGGTCACTGTACTGGAGCGGCCCGGTGTCAGCATGCGCTCCGCCCTCGAACGGCTGCACGCCAGCAACCGCGACCTCGCCGTGGTGCTCGACCGTGACCAGCACTATCTGGGCACGGTGACCGCCGAGTCCCTCGCCGCCCAGATCGATGGTGACGGGGAACCGCGCTATGCCGATGCCTTCGTGAACGATCTCGAGCCGGTGGAGGCGGCGACACCACTCGCTGACGTGGTCGCACGCTCGGCCGCCAACTGGTACCCGTTGCCGGTGGTGGATGACCAGGGGCAGTACCTGGGCAGTATCACGCGCGCCGCGGTGCTCAGGACGCTCGATCGCTCGGGGGAGGAATAATGGCAACGAATTTCCGTGAACTCATCCAGATCCCGGTGGGTGCCTGGGTGGAGAGTGGCGTCGACTGGGTTCAGAACAATCTGGCCGGTCCGCTGGATGCGTTCGCCGCCGGCGTGGGGTTTCTGGCGGATGCGCTTGAAGGGCTGCTTCTTTTCCTGCCCGACTGGATCCTCGCACCGCTGATCATCGCCTTCGCCTGGTGGCGTGTCGGCTGGCGCTTCGGTGTCTTCGCAACCATCGCCATGGTGCTGATTGCCGCCATGGGGCTCTGGCGGGAGACCATGCAGACGCTGGCACTGGTGATCGGGGCGAGTATCATCGCGCTGGCCGCGGGCCTGCCCCTCGGTATTGCCATGGCCCGCCGCGACGGCGTGGCGACAGTGGTACGGCCGGTGCTCGACTTCATGCAGACCATGCCGCCGTTCGTCTATCTCATTCCGGCCGCCATCTTCTTCGGCCTGGGCAAGGTGCCCGGCACCATCGCCACCGTGATATTCGCCATGCCGCCGGCGGTGCGGCTGACCAATCTGGGAATCCGTCAGGTGAGCCAGGAGAATGTCGAGGCCGGCCTGGCATTCGGTTGTACGAGTCGACAGCTTCTCTACAAAGTCCAGATCCCGCTCGCGATGCCGTCCATCATGGCAGGCATCAACCAGACCATCATGCTGGCCCTCTCCATGGTCGTCATCGCCTCCATGATCGGCGCCGGTGGGCTCGGCAATACCGTACTCACCGGTATCCAGCGCCTGGATGTCGGTCTCGGCTTTGAAGGCGGCCTCGGGGTCGTCTTCCTGGCGATCCTGCTGGATCGCATGACCCAGAGCTTCGGGCTGCGGCGGCGTCGCGACTGACGCGCCGCCCGTCACCTCTCACCCATCACTCCCCCGCGCGGGGATCTCGTGAAGCAGAAGAGGAGAACCTCGATGTTGAACAGAGCATCGCGCATTTTGCTGACCGGTGTGCTCGGCCTCGCCGTCGCCGGCGGCGCCCATGCACAGGACGACACCATCGAATTCGGCTGGACGGCGTGGTCCGACGCGGAGTTCGTCACCAAGCTGGCGGCCCGACTGATCAACGACCGGACCGACTATACGGCGGAACTGGTGCAGACCGACATCGCGCCGCAGTATCAGGGGCTGGAGACCGGTGACATCGATGCCATGATGATGGCGTGGCTGCCCGCGACCCATGAGGATTACTATGAGGAGGTCGCCGCCGGTATCGAGAATCTGGGCGTCATTTACAACGGGGCCCGTCTCGGCTGGGCCGTGCCGACCTACATCCCCGAGGACGAGCTCTCCAGTCTGGCGGATCTGAGTAATGACGAGGTCCGGTCTGAGCTGGACGGGACCGTTACCGGTATCGATCCGGGCGCCGGCCTGACCGCGCTATCGGAAGAAGCGCTCGAGACCTACGGGCTGGAGGACTATATGCTGCAGACCTCCAGTGGCGCCGGTATGACCGCTGCGCTGGAGCGCGCCGTCAACCGTGATGACTGGATCGTGGTCACCGGCTGGAGTCCGCACTGGAAATTCGGTGCCTACGATCTGCGTTATCTGGAGGATCCGGAGGGTGCGCTGGGCGGCCCTGAGCGCGTCCACGTGCTGGCGCGGGCCGGCTTCGATGCCTCCTACCCCGAGATCTCGGCCATGCTGACGCGCATGTATCTGCCCATCGACCAGCTGCAGAATTACATGTTCCAGGCTCGGGAGACATCCTATGATGAGGCCATCAGTGCCTACATCGAGGAGAACCCGGATCGCGTCAACTACTGGCTGACGGGTGAGATCTGATCGCCTGACCGTCTGGCGGCGCCGGGTGACCGGTGCCGGGGAAAAACGCCCCGCCTCGTGCGGGGCGTTGTGATTTAGACTGTGGGCATGTGGTTCAAGCGTCCTGCCCGACCCGATATTCACGCCCGGGATCCCGTCCGCCGCGAGGCGGCGGTGAATGCCGGGGAAGCGGGCCAGAGCGCGCTGCGTCGCATGGTCACCCGCGACCCGGATCCCCGGGTGCGGAACGCGGCCATCCGCCGGTTAGGGGATCTGGTCGTGCTGAGGCAGGTGATCGAGCACGAGGGCGACGAGACCGTCCGTGAGACCGCGCGGGTCCGCTATCGTCATTTGCTCTCCGGAGGCGATACGCTGGATATGGGCTACCGCTGTGCCGCCCTGGCCGTCTGTCCGGATCGCCAGATCATTGCCCACGTGGCCCGAAGCGCACGCGAACCGACTCTGCGAATCGCGGCGCTGGCCCGCATCACGGAGCCCGCTCTGCTCGACGAGGTCCGCTGTCACGATCCGGACGAGAGCGTCCGGGCCAGTGCCGGCGAGCGACTGCGTCAGCTAGCGCCCGAAGGATAGTGTCTCGAGGGTGTATCGCTCCTCCTTCACCCTGAGGACGCTGCCCTGCTCGAACCAGTCACCGAGGACGATGCGGGCGGCGGATCGACCATCCAGTTCGAATTCGTGAACCGCCGGGCGGTGCGTATGGCCATGAATCAGCCGGCGGACCTGCCAGTCGCGCAGGCGCTGCGACACGGCATCCGAGTTGACGTCCATGATCGCCTCCGCCTTGCCGGCCATCTCCTCGCCGCTCCGGGTCCTCGCCGCCTGGGCCTGGCGCAGGCGCTCCTCAATCGGCAGAGACAGAAAACCCGCCTGCCACGCCGAATCGCGAACCTGTGCCCGAAAGGCCTGATAGGCGACATCATCAATGCACAGGGCGTCGCCATGCTCCAGCAGGACCGGCTCATCATCGACGTGGATAACGGCCGGCTCCTCAAGGCGGGTTGCGCCGGCGGCGTCGCAGAAGTCGTCCCCCAGCAGGAAGTCACGGTTGCCGTGCATCAGGAAGATATCGGTACCACTGGCGGCGAGCGCCGCCAGCGCGGGACTGACCGGTTCATCGGGCGGGCGTGCATCATCGCCGATCCACGCCTCGAACAGGTCGCCGAGAATGAAAAGGGCCGCGGCCTCCCGGGCCTGTCCGCGGGTGAACGCCAGGAACGCCTCCATGGCGTCGGGCCGTACCGGATCGAGGTGGAGGTCGGCGATGAACAGAACCGGTGCCCGGTCCGTGTTGAAGCTGAACGTCTGCATGACGGCAAGATGACGCGGCCGGCGGCTGCATGCAAGTCGGGCTTCCATTAACATGCGGCGCATGGATACCCCGCCCGTGAAGACCCGCTTTGCGCCCAGTCCCACTGGCCGCCTGCACGCCGGCAACATGCGCACGGCGCTTTTCAACTGGTTACTGGCCCGACGTCACGCGGGCGCCTTCATGCTCCGCATAGAGGATAGTGACAGCGAGCGCAACGATCCGTCCGCGCTCGACGCCATTCAGGCTGATCTGCAGTGGCTCGGGCTGGACTGGGACGAAGGCCCCGGTGCCGGTGCGCCCGCCGACTGGCAGCAGTCGTCACGGGCTTCGGTCTATGAGGACGCTGCAGGGCGATTGATCGCCGCCGACGCGGCCTACCCGTGTTTCTGTTCCGCCACGCGGCTGGCGGAGTTGCGTGAGCGTCAGCGCCGCTCGGGTGAGCCGCCCCGCTATGACGGCCACTGTGCGGCGCTGGATCCTGTTGATTCCGCGGCGCGGCGGGCGGCCGGGGAACCTGCCGTGCTCCGGCTGCGCATGCCGGATGCGGGTACGATCGACTTTGATGACCTGGTTCGAGGGCCGCAGTCGGTGCGCGCCGGCGAACTGGGCGATCCGGTGATCCTGCGGGCCGATGGCAGCGCCGCCTTTCTTTTCGCCAACGCCCTGGACGATGCACTGATGGGGATCACCCATGTACTGCGCGGCGAGGATCATCTCTCGAATACCCCTCGACAGCAGGTCCTGCTGCGCCAGCTTGGCCTGCCTGTTCCGGCCTACGGCCACCTGGCACTGTTGGTCGACACGGCGGGTGCGCCGCTGTCCAAGCGCCGGGGTGATGCGTCGATTGCAGGGTTACGGGACGCCGGTTACCGACCGGAGGCGTTGCTCAACTACCTCGCGCGTCTCGGCAATCCGGTGCCGGACGACAGCCTCAGGGAGGCCGCCGAACTGGCCCGGGGCTTCGAGCCCGCGACGCTGAGTCGCAGCCCCGCCCGTTTCGATGTTCACCAGCTGGATCACTGGCAGTCGGTGGCAATGGCCGCGGCGCCGGTGGAATCACTGCGGCCGGCGCTCGAACCCGGTCGGGTCCCGGTGGACCGCGAGGCCGACTTTCTCGCGCTGGTGCAGCCCAATCTGAGATTCCCCGCGGAGCTGAACGACTGGGCCCGGCGGTTCTTTGATGCTGCCGATGTCCTGCCGGCGCAGGGCGCCGCACCGATCCGGGAAACCGGTCCGGCATTCTTTGAAACCGTGGCCGGGGTGCTGGAGACCGCTGACACCGGTGACTGGCGGCAGCTGCGTCCCGCACTGGAGGCCGCCACCGGTCGCCGTGCCGGGGCGATGATGAAACCGCTTCGGCTTGCGCTGACCGGACTCGGTCAGGGGCCGGCACTGGGTGCGGTCATCGATCTCATGCCGGCGGACATCCGCCGGGCACGTCTGCAAAAGGCAGCGGCCATGGCCGCTTCTGGAGTCGAACCGGATGCTTGAAATCCACAACAGCCTGAGCGGCGCCAAGGAACCGTTCCGGCCCATGGATCCACCGCGGGTCAGCCTCTATGTCTGTGGCATGACGGTCTATGACTACTGCCATCTCGGGCATGCCCGGGCGATGGTCGTCTTCGACATGGTGGTGCGGTACCTGCGCGAGTCGGGTTACCGGGTGCACTATGTCCGGAACATCACCGACATCGATGACAAGATCATTCGGCGCGCCGCGGAACTCGGTGAGTCCATCGATTCGCTCACGGCCCGCTTCATCGGCGCGATGCATGAGGATGCAGACGCATTGGGGTGTCTCCGTCCTGACGAGGAGCCTCGCGCAACCGGGCATATCGACGAGATCGTCGCCATGATCGAGGGCCTGATCGAACGGGGGTATGCCTACGTGGCCGGCGGCGATGTCTACTATGCCGTCAGCCGGTTTCCGGATTACGGCGCACTGTCCGGCAAGCGCCTCGACGAACTGCGGGCCGGCGCCCGCATCGAGCCCGGCGAGCACAAGCAGGATCCGGCCGACTTCGTGCTCTGGAAGGGTGCCCGGCCGGGCGAGCCAAGCTGGCCCTCGCCGTGGGGCGACGGACGGCCGGGCTGGCATATTGAATGCTCGGCCATGTCCACCCATTGCCTGGGTAATCGGTTCGACATCCACGGCGGTGGCCTGGATCTGAAGTTTCCGCATCACGAAAACGAGATCGCCCAGTCGGAGGCCGCCACCGGTGAGCACTTCGTCAACTACTGGATGCACAACGGTCACGTCCGCATCGACGACGAGAAGATGGCGAAGTCGCTGGGCAACTTCACCACGGTGCGCGACGTGCTCGCCGCCCACGATGCCGAGACGGTCCGGCACTTCCTGCTCTCCAGCCATTACCGCAGTCCGCTGAATTACACTGCGGATGCGCTCGCCCAGGCGCGAGCGGGAATGGAGCGGCTCTACACGGCGCTGCGCGGCCTGCCCGGTGACATCGGATCGGGCACGCCCGGCGCCGTTTTCAGTGCGCGGTTCCATGCCGCCATGGATGATGATTTCAACACGCCACTGGCACTCTCGGTGCTCTTTGATCTGGCCCGCGAACTCAACCGCGCCCGGGGGGCCGCCGATATGGAGCGTGCCGACAGCCTCGGCGCGACGCTGCGCAATCTGGGGGCAATCCTCGGGCTGCTGGGGGAGTCTCCGGATGCCTATCTGCAGTCGGGTGGCGGAGGCGATGCCGTTGACGCCGAACGGATCGAGGGACTCGTGGCGGAACGGGCGGCTGCGCGTGCGGCGCGGGATTTCGCCCGCGCCGACGCAATCCGCGACCAGTTGCTCGCTGAGGGTGTGATCCTCGAGGACAAGGCAGAGGGCACGATCTGGCGCCGCGAGGGTTAGGTCGGGCAGGGCCTAGTCGGCGCCGTCGAGCCCGCTCTCTCTGGGTCTGACACGGCGCTCGAGGCGCGCCACCTTGACCCGGTTCTCCTCGGTCTGCATGACAGTCACCGGATGGCCGTCGATGAGCAGACTGGTGCCGGATTCCGGGATGGTCTCGAGGTGTTCGAGGATCAGGCCATTGAGGGTCTTGGGTCCGTCTGCGGGAAGATCCCAGTCCAGCAGGCGCTTGAGTTCGCGGACGCTGGCACTGCCGGCGGCCAGATAGCTGCCATCGGCCTGCCGGTGGATGTCGCTCACCGCTTCCGCCGGATCAGTGGTGAACTCGCCGACGATCTCCTCGAGGATGTCCTCGAGGGTCACCAGCCCGAGGAACTCCCCGTACTCGTCCACCACCAGCCCGATGCGCCGACGTTCCGCCTGGAAGTTGAGCATCTGGCGATGGAGCGGCGTGCTCTCCGGTACGAAGTAGGGGTCGCGGACATGCTCGAGCAGCCGTTCGCGGGTCAGTTCGCCATCGAGCATGGCGGTCAGGACCCGGCGGACGTGGAGTACGCCGCGGATGTTGTCGATTCCGCCCTCGAAAACCGGCAATCGGGTGTACTCCGATCCGGCGACCTGCTCGGTGATGCGGGACCAGTCATCGCCAAGGTCGATTCCGACCACCTCGTTACGGGGCACCATGATGTCATCGACGGTGGCCTTGTCCAGATCGAGGATGCTGAGCAGCATGCGCTGGTGGCGCTGCGGGATCATGGCGCCGGCCTCATTGACCACGGTGCGCAGCTCCTCGCGGCTGAGTGCCGACTGTCCGCCCTCGCCGGGGCTGACCCCGAGGCCGCGCAGCAGGCCGTTCGCCAGGAAATTGGTGAGCCAGACCAGCGGATAGAGGAGGCGCAGGAGCGGGCCGAGCACAAAGGCGGCGGGGAAGGCGACGCGCTCCGGACGCAGTGCGGCCAGCGTCTTGGGTGCCACCTCGGCAAAGATCAGTATCGTCAGCGTGAGCAGTCCGGTGGCCGCCGCAAGCGCCCCTTCGCCGCCCAGTCGCAGAGCGATCAGCGTGGCGATCGAGGAGGCGGCGATGTTCACGAAGTTGTTGCCGAGCAGAATGATGCCGATCAGCCGGTCCGGGCGCTGCAGCAGCTTCTCCGCCCTTCGGGCGCCGCGATGACCGGCCCGGGCCAGGTGTCGCAGCCGGTAGCGGTTGAGCGTCATCAGCGCCGTCTCGGAGCTGGAGAACCCACCGGAGAGCACGATCAGGATGCCGAGGATGCCAAACAGCAGGGGAAGGGGGATGCTGTCCACGGGCGGTTATGCGGAGCGGCTGAGGATCAGTTCGAGAACGGCCTTGCTGCCGAAGTAGGCCAGCGCCAGCAGCAGGAATCCCGCCAGAGTCCAGCGAATGGCGGTCCGCCCCCGCCAGCCGGCCTGGTGGCGGCCGATGAGCAGGCCGGCGAAAACCAGCCAGGCCACCATCGACAGCACGGTCTTGTGCACCAGATCCTGGGCGAAGAGGTTGTCGACAAACAGCCAGCCGGTGACCAGCGAAATGGAGAGGAGGACGAAGCCACTGGCGAGCAGCTGGAATAGCAGCGCCTCCATGCTCTGCAGCGGTGGCAGCAGCCCCAGCACGGCGCCAGCCCGCCGCCGGCGAAGCACGTTCTCCTGCCAGGCGAGTACAACCGCCTGGGCGCTGGCAAGGCCGAGCACCGCATAGGCCGCCACCGAGCTGATGACATGCAGATCCACCGGCTTGCCCAGCGGGACCATGGTCGCTCCCGGCGTCCCGAGCCGATCGGCCAGCAGAAGCGTGATCGCGGCAAAGGGAAAGACGACCAGTCCGAGACTGTGGACCGGCTGGCGTACAGCGGCGAGCAGCAGCATGGCGGCCATGAGCCAGCCAAGCAGCGAGGCGGCGTTGAACAGCGACAGATTAAGCCCCGCCGTGGTCCAGACGGCCTGCCAGAGCAGGATCGCATGAATGAGCACGGCGGGCAGGGCGATACCGAACGCGAGTCGCTCGCCGCGGCGCATCTCGACACGCCCCCGCAACCCCGACAGCAGGGTGGCCAGGGCAGCGCCATAGAGCGCCACTGCGATGAGCGTGGAGAGGGTATGGATCATCTGCGCGTCGGTTACCGCGAAAGCCTTGTTGCCGGATCATCGCACAGAAAACTGCCCCGTTCGAGCGCCACTCGGGCCTCGTCGAGGGGCTCTGCACTGATACAATCGGGATCTGTTACGACAGATGACCGCGGAGGTCGCCGCCAACATGTTCGATAATCTGAGTGACCGCCTCGAGGCCATTGGCAAGCGCCTGCGGGGCAAGGGCCGGCTCACCGAGGAAAACATCCAGGAGACGCTTCGCGAAGTGCGCATGGCACTGCTCGAGGCGGACGTCGCCCTGCCTGTGGTCAAGGAGTTCATTGCCGCGGTCCGTGAGCGGGCGCTGGGCGCGGAGGTGACCCGGAGCCTGTCGCCGGGCCAGGCCTTCGTCAAGATCGTCCATGATCAGCTCGTCCAGGTGATGGGCGAGCAGAACGACGCCCTTGATCTCAGTACCCGTCCGCCGGCCGTGGTCATGCTCGCCGGGTTGCAGGGTTCCGGCAAGACCACCAGCACCGCCAAGCTGGGCCGGATGCTCCGGGAGCGCGAGAACAAGAAAGTGCTGGCGGTATCGGTGGATGTCTATCGGCCGGCGGCCATCGATCAGCTGCAGCGCCTCACAGAGGAGGTCGGCATCGACTTCCATCCCACCGACTCCGATGCCGATCCGGTGGCCACGGTCGAGGCCGCCCGGGATCAGGCCCGGACCGGGTACTACGACGTGCTGCTGGTGGATACCGCCGGCCGGCTCCACGTCGACGACGAGATGATGAGCGAGGTGCGGCGGGTGCACGATGCGGTCGAGCCCGTTGAGACGCTTTTCGTGGTCGACAGCATGACGGGTCAGGACGCGGCGAACACCGCGCGTGCCTTCGATGAGGCATTGCCGCTCACCGGCGTCATCCTCACCAAGGCGGATGGTGACGCGCGGGGCGGTGCCGCACTCTCGATACGGCAGATTACCGGCAAGCCGATCAAGTTTCTCGGTATCGGTGAGAAGACCGATGCCCTGGAGCCCTTTCATCCTGACCGCATGGCCTCCCGCATCCTGGGTATGGGTGACGTGCTCTCTCTGGTCGAGGAGGTCGAGCGCAAGGTCGACCGCGATCAGGCTGAGCGCATGGCCGGCAAGCTCAAGAAGGGCAAGGGCTTCGATCTCGAGGACATGCGCTCCCAGCTCCAGCAGGTGACCCAGATGGGGGGCATGGGGGGGCTGATGGACAAGCTCCCCGGGATGGGGCAGATGAGCGAGCAGGTCAGCCAGCAGATGAACGACGGCCAGATCCGGCGTCAGATCGCCATCATCAACTCGATGACGCCGGGCGAGCGCCAGCGCCCGGATGTCATCAATGGTTCGCGCAAGCGGCGTATCGCCAATGGCTGCGGCTTGCAGGTGCAGGATGTCAACCGTCTGCTCAAGCAGCACAAGCAGATGCAGAAGATGATGAAGCAGTTCAAGAAGGGTGGCATGAAAAAGATGATGCGCCAGATGGGGGGCGGCGGTGGTTTCCCGCCGGGCGGCATGCCACCGGGCGGTGGCCTGCCACCGGGGCTTGGCGGGCGTTGAACACCCGGGTACACTTGTGCGTTTATCGGTCTGCCGGACTCATTAGGGATTAACATGGTTACGATTCGTCTAGCGCGCGCCGGCGCGAAAAAGCGTCCCTTCTACCACCTTGTGGTCACTGACAGCCGCAATGCGCGTGACGGGCGCTTCATCGAGCGGCTCGGATTCTTCAATCCGGTGGCCGCGGGCCAGGAAGTGCCCCTGCGCATCGATCTCGAGCGCGCCGAGCACTGGCTCTCCCAGGGGGCTCAGCCGAGCGAGCGCGCCGACCAGCTCATCCGCCAGGCGCGCCGTGGCGCGGCGGCCGAAACCGAGAGCGCCTGAAGCAGCAGTGGGCGGCGCACCGGCGGGTGACGCCGAGCGCCGCATCGTGCTCGGGGAGATTGTGGGTGCCCACGGTGTTCGCGGCGAGGTCAAGCTTCATTCGTGGACGCGCCCCCGTGAAAACATACTGGGCTATCCGGTCTGGACCCTCGAAAAGGGGGAGTCGGGCCATGAGTACGAAGTCGCCGGCGGACGGCACCAGGGCAAGGGGCTCGTCGCGCGATTGACCGGCGTGGACGACCGGGACGCCGCCGCCGCGCTGCAGGGGAGCCGGATTACGGTGCCGCGGAGCGTCCTCCCGGCCAAGGCGCCCGGAGAGTATTACTGGGCGGAGCTTGAGGGGCTGGACGTTGAAACCCTGACTGGCGAGTCGTTGGGCAAGGTCACGGGGCTCATCGAGACCGGAGCGAATGACGTGCTGGTCGTGGCAGGAGAGCGGGAGCGACTGATCCCCTACGCGCCCGGTGTCTATATACAATCGGTGGATCTGTCCGGCGGGCGGATGGTGGTCGACTGGGACCCGGAGTTCTGAGCGGGAATGCGATTCGACGTCGTTACGCTGTTCCCGGAGATGATCCGGTCGGTCATGGGATACGGGGTCATCGGCCGGGCCATTGAGCGTGGCCTGGTCGAACTGGTGACCTGGAACCCGCGGGACTACAGCCGGGATCGGCATGGCACGGTGGATGATCGTCCCTACGGTGGCGGCCCGGGAATGGTCATGAAAGTCGAGCCGCTGCGTGACGCGATCCAGGCGGCGCGGGCAGTCTCGGAACCGGGGCCGGTGATTTACCTGTCGCCGGATGGGCCGACCCTCGACGGTGGTCATGTGGGATCGCTGGCGGAGCAGTCCCGGGTTATCCTGCTCTGCGGCCGCTATGAAGGCATTGACGAACGGCTCATTGAGCTTGAGGTCGATGCGAGACTGTCGATCGGGGATTATGTCGTCAGCGGCGGCGAACTGCCGGCGATGGTGGTGATGGATGCAGTGGCCCGGCTGGTGCCGGGCGTCCTCGGGCATGCCGAGTCGGCGGCCCAGGATGCATTCGCGGAGGGGCTTCTGGACTGGCCCCATTACACCCGCCCGGAGACCGTGGCGGGGCGTGGCGTGCCGGCGGTGCTGACCAGTGGCGATCACCAGGCCGTGGCACGCTGGCGCCTGCAGCAGGCGCTCGGGCGGACGCAGGCGCGGCGTCCGGATCTGCTGGACAGGCGTGGCCTCGACGAGCAAGAACAGGCGCTGCTCGATGCCTATCGGGCGGAGCACGGAAACTGAAAGACAAGGGATGCTGGCATGAGCAACATCATTGAGGAACTGGAGCGCGAGCAGGTCGAGCAGACCGGGCGTTCGCTGGATGACATCAACCCGGGCGATACGGTCCTGGTCAATGTCTGGGTGCGCGAGGGCAACCGTGAGCGTGCCCAGCCCTTCGAGGGTGTGGTCATCGCCAAGCGGAACCGGGGGCTGAATTCCTCGTTCACGCTCCGCAAGGTCTCCCACGGCGAGGGCGTAGAGCGTGTCTTCCAGCTGCACAGCCCGCTGATCGAGAGCATCAAGGTCAAGCGTCGCGGCGACGTACGGCGCGCGAAGCTGTACTTCCTGCGCGAGCGCCGTGGCAAGGCCGCCCGCATCAAGGAGAAGGTGCGCGCCAAGAGTCGTACCGCTTCCTGAGTCCGCGACGCCGGCGAAAGAATCCGCGCCTAGTGCGGATTCTCCGCGTCGTTCATGCCCATCAGGTAGAGGACGCCATCGAGGCCGATGGTGGATATCGCCTGGCGGGCATTCTTCTGCACCAGGGGTTTGGCGTGAAAGGCGATGCCAAGGCCGGCCATGCGCAGCATGGGCAGGTCATTGGCGCCATCGCCGACGGCGATCACCTGGGCGAGATCAATGCCCATTTCCTGAGCCAGCTCACTCAATAGCAGCGCCTTGCGTTCACCGTCGATGATCTCGCCCTGGACCCGACCGGTCAGGCGGCCGTCCCGGATCTCGAGCCGGTTGGCGTGGACGGTATCCAGATTCAGGCGCGACTTCAGGTGGTGGCCGAAGAAATCGAACCCCCCAGAGATGACGGCGGTGCGATAGCCGAGAACCTGGAGCGTCTTGAGCAGACGCTCCGCGCCCTCGGTCATCGTGAGGCGGTCCGCGACCCGTTGCAGGACCGACGCCTCCAGACCCCTCAGGAGCGCCACACGTCTGGTCAGGCTGTCGCGGAAGTCGATCTCGCCCCGCATGGCGGCCTCGGTGACCGCGGAGACGGCTTCGCCGACACCGGCTTCCCGGGCCAGCTCGTCGATCACCTCTTCACGGATCAGCGTCGAGTCCATGTCGAAGACCACCAGCCGCCGATTGCGGCGATAGAAGTTGTCTTCCTGGAAAGAGATATCGACATCCATCTCGCGGGAGATGGACAAAAACTCCGCCTTCATGGCATCGGCATCGTCCGGTTCGCCGCGCAGGCTCAGTTCCAGGCATGCCCGGCTGGCATGGCTGTCATCATGCAACGGGCTGCGGGCGGACAGCCGCACGATATCCTCGATGTTGAGCCCGTGGGCGGTGGTGACGCCAGCGATACGGGCGATCTGGGCGGCCGTGACCCGGCGGCCCAGGAGCGTCAGTACATAGGCCGTCTGGCCCTCGCCCCGCACCCACTGCTGGTATTCCGCCGGGGTCACGGGCTGGAAGCGCACGCGCAGCTCGAGCTTGTGGGCCTCGAAAAGCAGGTCCTTGAGTACCGGCGCCGAGGCAGTGGAGGCGGGCAGTTTGATGAGGATGGCGAGGGCAAGGTTCTGGTGCACCATCGCCTGGCTGATGTCGAGGACACGGACGCCGTATTCCGCGAGGATGCCCATGAGTGCCGCGGTCACGCCGGGGCGGTCACTGCCGGAGATGTTGACGAGGATGATTTCGTTGTCCGGGTCGTTGTGGCTCATGGGCTCGCTCGTTGCGGATTGGCCGCGGTATTGTAGGGCAAATTCCATGTGAGCCGAGTGCTATGAGCGATCAGGGTGATCCCGATGTAACCGACTGGCGGCAGCGTCTTACCCCCGAGCAGTACCGGGTGACGCGGCAGAAGGGTACCGAGCCCCCATTTACCGGTGAGTACAACGACTTCAAGGGGGATGGCCGATTCCACTGCGTCTGCTGCGGGGCACCGCTGTTCGACAGTCAGCAGAAATTCGACTCCGGCTCCGGCTGGCCCAGCTTCTGGGCACCGGCGGAGGAGGCGCCGATTGATACCGAATCGGACAACAGCCTGGGCATGCGCCGGACGGAGGTTCTCTGCGGGCGGTGCGATGCCCATCTCGGGCACGTGTTTCCCGACGGACCCGAGCCCACCGGCCTGCGATACTGCATCAATTCCGTGGCGCTGCGGTTCGAGCCGCGCCATGAGGGGGATTGATGGTTGTCGCAGTGCACGATGGCTGGGTATGATCAAACCGTACGAAAGTCACTGATTCCAGGATGATGACCATGCAGGAAGCCGCACCTTCCGTTGAGGCCGGGCAGGCCGGCACGCCGGACTCCACAACCACCCGCCACGCTCGCACCGGCGAGCAGATGAGCGGGGCCGAGATGGTGATCGAGGTTCTGGCGCAGGAGGGTGTCGACACCGTATTCGGCTACAGCGGTGGTGCCATCCTGCCCACCTATGACGCCATCTTCCGCTACAACGAGCGCGAGCGCGGCGCGGATCAGACCGACCCCATGCGTCTGGTGGTCCCCGCCAACGAACAGGGTGCCGGATTCATGGCCGCCGGTTATGCGCGCAGCACCGGCAAGGTCGGCGTCTTTCTCGTCACCTCCGGTCCCGGCGCCACCAATACGGTGACGCCGATCCGTGACTGCATGGCCGATTCCGTGCCAGTCGTGCTGATCACCGGCCAGGTGGCGCGTGGCGCCATGGGAACCGATGCCTTCCAGGAGGCGCCCATCGTCAACATCATGGGCAACTGCGCCAAGCACGTTTTCCTGGTGACCCGCCCGGAGCAGCTCGAGGAGACCATTCGCACGGCCTTTGAAGTGGCCCGTTCGGGCCGTCCCGGCCCGGTGGTGGTGGATCTGCCCAAGGATGTCCAGAACTGGGTCGGGGAGTTCCGAGGCAGCGGCCTGCTCGGCATCCGCGGGTATCGACAGCGCATGGAATCACTGCGTCAGACGCAGGTGTCCGAGCGCAAGGCGCGGCAGTTCTTCGAGATGCTCGGCCAGTCCAACCGTCCGCTGCTCTACGTTGGCGGTGGCGCCATTCACGGCGAGGGTGGCGAGGCGGTGACCGCATTCGCCCGGGAATACGGGATCCCCAGTGTGAGTACCGTCATGGGGCTGGGTGCGGTGGACACCACCGACGATCTGCATCTGCACATGCTCGGCATGCACGGCACGGCCTACGCGAATTACGCGGTGGAGGACTGCGATTTCATCATCGCCGTCGGTTCCCGCTTCGACGATCGGGTGGCCGCCAAGGCCGAACTGTTCGCGCCGCTTGCCGAACACGTGGCGCATATCGACATCGACGCGGCGGAAATCGGCAAGGTCAAGCGAGTCGACTGGTCCCACGTGGGCGAGGCCGGCACGGCCATGCATCAGCTCCTGGAGTACGGCCGCAGCATCGATTTCGGCGCTGATTACCAGCGCTGGTCGACGCACTGCCGCAATCTGCGCGAGCGCCACCCGATGAATTTCAAGGAGGATGGTGAGTTCATCCAGCCGCAGGCGGTCATGCGGGCGCTCAACGAGCTCACCGGTGGCGACGCCATCATCAGTACCGGTGTCGGTCAGCATCAGATGTGGGCGGCACAGTACCTGGATTTCCGTCGGCCGCGGCTGTGGATGACATCCGGTTCGATGGGAACCATGGGGTTCGGTCTGCCGGCCGCCATCGGCGCCCAGTTCGCCAATCCGGACGAACTGGTCATCGATATCGACGGTGACGGCAGTCTGCGTATGAATCTTGGCGAGATGGAGACCGTCACCACCTATGGCCTGCCGGTCAAGATCCTCCTGTTGAACAATAATGGCGACGGCATGGTGCGCCAGTGGCAGAAACTGTATTTCGATGACCGCTTCTCCGGCAGCGACAAGTCGCTGCATCGAAAGGATTTCATCAAGGCCGCCGAGGCCGACGGCTTCGAGTTCGCCCGTCGTGTCGCCAGCCGTGAGGAAATGCCGGAAGTGCTGGAGGCCTTTGTCCGGTTCGACGGGCCGGCGTTCCTTGAGGTCATGATCGATCCCGATGCCGGCGTCTACCCCATGGTGGGCCCCGGCATGGGCTACAAGCAGATGGTGACCGGCGACTACATTCCGGGCCGCGAGATCCCCGAGATTGGTCGTGGCGGCCGCGTCGACCCCAGCGAGGCGTTCTGAACGGTCTTGAATTGCGCGCCACCCGACCCCAGTCCAACGTCGGACACGGGATGACAACGGATACACAATGAGCGAGCCACAGACCCCCGAGACTCACGAGTTTCAGGCAGAGGTCCGGCAGTTGCTGGACCTCATGATCCATTCCCTCTACAGCAACCGGGAGATCTTCCTGCGCGAGCTGGTCTCCAACGCGGCGGATGCCGCTGATCGGCTCCGGTTTGAGGCCCTGCAGGATCCTGCGTTGTTTGAGGACGACCCCGAACCGGTTGTTCGCCTGTCGATGGACGAGAACGCGCGGACCATCACGATCAGCGACAACGGCATCGGCATGAACCGCACCGATGTGATCGACAACCTGGGCACCATCGCCCGCTCGGGTACGCGTCGGTTCCTGGACGCGCTCACCGGTGACCAGAAGCAGGACGCCCAACTCATCGGCCAGTTCGGTGTCGGCTTCTACTCCGCCTTTATCGTCGCCGATGAGGTCAGTGTGCACACCCGGCGAGCCGGCGAACCCGCGGAGAACGGAGTGCTGTGGCGTTCGGATGGCAAAGGCGCGTTCACGCTGGAGGACAGCCCCCGCGAGCGGCGGGGGACCGAGGTGACGCTGCATCTGGCCGATGGCCAGGATGAGTTCCTCGACCGCTCGCGCCTGCGCCAGATCGTGCGCAGGTACTCCGATCATATTGCCCTGCCCATCGAGCTGGCGGATGGTGAGGGCGAGTGGGAGACCGTCAACCAGGCCTCTGCCCTGTGGATGCGCCCCAAGGCCGAGATCACGGACGAGGAATACCGCAAGTTCTACCAGCAGCTGAGCTTTGACACCGAACCGCCACTCGAGTGGATGCACAACAAGGTGGAGGGCAATCAGTCCTATACATCGCTGCTTTTCATCCCCGCCCAGCGCCCGTTCGACCTGTTTGAACCGGAGTCGGGGCATGGTCTGCGGCTTTATGTCCGCCGCGTTTTCATCATGGAAGACCGTGAGCATCGACTCCTGCCGCGTTACCTCCGTTTCGTGCGCGGCGTCGTGGACTCGGATGATCTGCCGCTGAACGTCTCACGCGAGCTGCTGCAGCATAACCGTCTGATCGATCGGATTCGTGGCGCCTCGGTCAAGCGTGTGCTCGATGCGCTCGAGCGCATGGCGCGCGACGATGCGGATCGATATGCGCGCTTCTGGGATGCCTTCGGCACGGTCCTCAAGGAAGGTCCGGTGGAGGATCCCGGCAACGCCCAGAAGGTGGCCGGATTGCTGCGCTTCCACTCCACGCATAATGACGGCGGTGCCACGGTGTCGCTCGAGGACTATGTCCGGCGCATGCGTCAGGGGCAGAAATCCATCTACTACCTGACCGGCGAGAGTCTGGCCGCGGTCCGCAACAGCCCCCATCTCGAGGTCTTCCGCAAGCGCGATGTCGAGGTGCTCCTGCTGGCCGAGCCAGTGGACGAATGGTTGGTCGCCCACCTCAATGATTTCGACGGCAGGCCGTTGCAGGCGGTGGCCAAGGGTCAGCTCGAACTCGATGAGCTTGGCGATTCCGACACCCCGGATGGCGGGGAAAAGCCAGAGGCGAGTGACTCGGTGAAGGCGCTTATCAGTCGTATTAGCGAGGCGCTTGGCGATCGTGTAAGCGAGGTGCGGGCCAGTGCGAGGCTCACAGAATCACCGGCCTGCATTGTGGTCGGTGAGCATGAATTCGGCATGAACATGCAGCGCATGTTGAAGGCGGCCGGCCATGAGTTGCCGCAGCAGCAGCCGGTTCTGGAGATCAACCCGGATCATCCGATTATTCAGCGCCTCGCGGAGGACGAGCAGGCGCCCATCGATGAGTGGTCGGCACTGCTGCTCGAGCAGTCGGTGCTGATGGATGGCGGCCGCCTGGAGGATCCCGCCGGATTCGTCCGCCGCATGAACCGGTTGCTGGACTGATGGCAGTCAGTCAGACGTCGGGCGCGGCCTTTGAGCTCAAGGGCCGGATGGCGACACTCACGGTCCTGCGTCTGCTGAGCGCCGATCCCGGGCTTGTGTTCATCCAGCTGGACGCCAGGCTGGCCCAGGCACCGGGATTCTTCGACGGCATGCCCCTGGTCCTCGCCCCGGGGCAGGACGTCAGCCTGGATGCCGCCATGCTCGAGACGCTGGTGGCCGGACTCCGCGACCGCGGTCTGCTGCCGGTGGCAGTGGCCGATGTGTCGGAGGATGTCGCGTCGGTCGCTGGGCTCGGTGTTCTCCGCAACCTCGGCGGCTCACGTTCCGAAGCATCGGGCCAGGCCGCGCGCGGCCGCTCCGAAAAGCCAGCGGCGGAGCCCAGAGCGCATGAGAACGGGGCGGCACGTCTGGTGACCCAGCCGGTGCGTTCCGGTCAGCAGGTCTACGCGCGTGGCGGCGACCTGGTGGTCTCGGCGCCGGTGAGCGCCGGGGCCGAGTTGATGGCGGACGGGCATATCCATGTCTACGGCACCCTTCGTGGACGGGCGCTGGCCGGCGTGCAGGGAGACGTCAATGCGCGTATCTTCTGCCAATCGCTGGAAGCGGAACTGGTCGCGGTGGCCGGTCATTATCGGCTGAGCGAGCAGATTGATGCCGGGCTCCGCGGCGCCCCGGCAATGATCCGGCTGCGTGGCGACGAGCTGGAAATTGACGCGCTCTGAAATTCTGGAGGTGAACGTGGCGCGAATCGTGGTTGTGACATCCGGCAAAGGGGGCGTGGGCAAGACCACCACCAGCGCCGCATTCGGGGCGGGCCTGGCCCGCGCCGGTTACCGTACGGTGGTCGTGGATTTTGATGTCGGCCTGCGCAATCTCGATCTGATCATGGGTTGCGAGCGCCGGGTGGTCTACGATTTCGTCAACGTGATCAATGGCGAGGCCAACCTCAACCAGGCACTGATCCGTGACAAACGCGTCGAGGGTCTCGAAATCCTTCCCGCATCCCAGACCCGCGACAAGGACGCCCTGACCTTCGAGGGTGTCGAGGCGGTACTCAGCGCCCTCGCCGAGACTCATGACTATGTGGTCTGCGATTCACCGGCGGGCATCGAGCGAGGTGCCCATCTGGCGATGTACTTCGCCGATGACGCCCTGGTGGTGACCAACCCGGAGGTGTCCTCGGTCCGCGACTCGGACCGCGTGCTGGGCCTGCTCTCCAGCAAGACGCGTCGCGCGGAGCAGGGCGATGAGCCCGTGAAGGAACATCTGGTGGTTACCCGCTACGCGGCCTCGCGCGTGGGCAAGGGTGAGATGCTGAGCATGGAGGACATCTGCGAGATCCTGTCCATCGATCTTCTCGGCGTAGTCCCTGAATCGACGGCCGTGCTCAATGCCTCCAACGCAGGCGTGCCGGTGATCATGGAGGAGAAGACGGATGCCGGTCAGGCCTATGACGATCTGGTGGCACGGTATCTGGGAGAGGAGCGGGAGCACCGTTTCCTGACCGAGAAAAAGGGTCTGTTCGGCCGGCTGTTCAAGGGCTAGCGCAATGGGTTTTCTGGATTACTTCCGTTCCGAGAAAAAACGCAGTGCCTCGCTGGCAAAGGAAAGGCTTCAGGTGATCGTGGCCCGGGAGCGCACGAACCGCGGCGGGGCGGATTACCTGCCGGCGCTCCAGCAGGAGATCCTCGAGGTCATTCGCCGCTACATCGCTGTCGATGACGACGCCGTTCGCATCCAGGTGGAGCGAGAGGGAGACTGCGAGGTCCTTGAGCTCAACGTGACGCTGCCCGAAACGGAGTGAACCCGGCGCAGAGGGAGTAAGCGCTCAGAGATTGCTCTGGGCGGTCACATCCACCTGCATGCGAAGCGCCTGGCCAGGTTGTAGATAGACGCCCTCGCGCAGGCCGTTCCAGCGTCGAAGGTCGGACACACTGACATTGAAGCGGCGGGCGATCCGGTGAAGTGAATCGCCCTCGCGTACCGAATACGTCACGGACTGCAGACGGTCACCCGGTGTGCCGCCGGCGGTCGCGAGGCCGGCGCGATCGTCAGACCAGACCGTGAGCTGTTCACCGATGGCCAGCGTCTCGTCGGGTGCCATGCCGTTCCAGCGGGCCAGCTCCCGCATGCCGACCCCGAAGCGCTGCGCGATGGACCAGAAGCTGTCCCCGGCGCGGACTACGTAGTTCCGCCGGCTGCTTCCTTCCCGTGCCCGGTTTCCCGAGCCCCCGCGGTTCGAACCGGCGGTCAGCGTGGACTCGCCCGATGGCCGGCCCGCCATCGGCACAAGCAGATGATCGCCGGCACGGATCATGTGGCCCTGGACATCGTTGGCCTCCTGTAGCGCGGCCACGGTGACGTGATACCGATTGGCGATTTCACCGAGGGTCTCACCCCTTGCAATGCGGTGCCGCTGCCAGCGCATCCACCCCCGGCGAGGCGTCTCCGCCAGCCCCTGCCGGAACGCCGCCACCCGGTCGCGGGGTAGAAGCAGGCGATGCGGGCCGGAGGGCCCCGTCGCCCAGCGGTTATAGCCGGGATTGAGGCGATAGAGCGTCTCCATGTCGATGCCGGCCAGCTCCGCGGCCAGCGCCAGGTCCAGCTGTTGATCCAGCTCGACCACCTCAACGGTCGGCTCATTGGGGATACTGGCCAGTTCCACCCCGTGCGCTCCAGGGTCTGCCACCAGTTCGCTGATGGCCAGCAGTCGCGGGACATAGTTCATGGTCTCGCGTGGCAGATCCAGCGACCAGTAATCGGTCGGTTTCCCGGCCTGACGGTTACGTTCCATGGCCCGCGATACGGTGCCCTGGCCGGCGTTATAGGCGGCGAGCGCCAGTAGCCAGTCGCCCTCGAAGAGCTCGTTGAGATGCTGCAGGTAGTTCAGAGCCGCGTCGGTGGCGGCGATCACATCGCGCCGGCCGTCGTACCACCAGTTCTGTTCCAGACCGTAGTGACGACCGGTGGCCGGGATGAACTGCCAGATTCCTGCAGCCCGGCCATGCGAGTAGGCGAAGGGTCGATAGGCGCTCTCCACCATCGGTAGCAGCGCCAGTTCCTGCGGCATGTCCCGTGCTTCGAGCTGCTCGACGATATGGTGCAGGTATGGGCGGGCCCGCTCGGAGACCGTCATCCAGTAGTCGCCGTAGCCCGCATATGCCCGGAACTGCTCCTCCACCCGTTCATTGTCGTGCCCGGGGATCGCGTAGCCGTTGCGCACGCGCTCCCACAGATCGGTTACTTCGGCTGCATCCGGATCGCTCACCCCCTCGGCCCGGCCGCGGGGGGTGAGGCCATGATCGCGGACCGGCGTGTCCACGGACACCGATGGCGTCTGCGCATCACGGGTGATGCCATCGGGCCCGCCGGCCGTCTCGTGCTCTGGCAGGCCGGCGCAGCCGGCGAGAACCAGAGCGGCGGCCAGCGGCCAGTATCGGGCGTTGCTCACTCCAGGCGCTCCTCAGAAGTGGTCCTTCCACTGACGAAGGACGGCGAAGACCTCCGTCGGGCTGTTCAGCGGGTGTCCTGCGTGTTCCATCGCCCGCTCGCAAACGGCGCCGCTGTCCCAGCGCAGGAATGGGTTGGTGGCCCGCTCCTCGCCGATGGTGGAAGGCAGTGTCACAGCGCCGCGGCGGCGCTGTTCGTGTACCCGGGCGAGCCGGTCCTGGGTGGCCTCGTTCTCGGGCTCCACCGCCGCCGCGAATTCCAGGTTCGCTTCGGTATATTCGTGCCCGCAGTAGAGGCGGGTCTCGGGAGGCAGGGCCCGCAGGTCGGCCAGGTAGGCCTGCATCTGCTCCGGGCTGCCTTCGAACATGCGGCCACAGCCGCCGGCGAACAGTGCATCTCCCGCGAACAGCATACCGTCTCCGTAGAAGGCGATATGATCCAGGGTGTGCCCGGGGACGGCCAGTACCTCGAAGCCCGTATCGAGCCCTGCGGGGGTGAACCGGTCGCCGGCGCGTACCGGGTGGCTCAGGTGAGGGATGCGGCTGTCATCCGGGCCGTAGACCGGTACGCCATTCTCCATCAGGCCGTCCACGCCCGCCACGTGGTCGCCGTGGTGATGGGTGATCAGGATGGCGCTCAGGTGAAGCTGAAAGCCTTCAAGCGCGCGGATCACGGGTGCTGCTTCGCCGGGGTCGACGACCACGGCGGTCTGCGACTGCGGGCTGCGCAACAGCCAAGTATAATTGTCGCTGAGGACGGGGATCGGGGTTACTTGCAGCATGCGCGCATGCTACCCCGAGCGCTGAACCGCCTCAAATGCTGATGAGACAGGCATGGATGAGGAGAGCGCCATATGCAGGGGCTGCGTGACTGGTTTGCCACCACGGCCGGACAGGACCTGGCCGAGCGTGAGGCACGGCTGCTGTCGCGCCGTCTGGCGGGGCTCTATGCCAGGCGGGTCCTGCAGATCGGGGCCTACGGCGGCGGCCGCTGCCCCACTGTCTACGGTGAGGCGCGCCAGTGGGTGATGGATGACTGGCCGAATGGCCCGATCGACCTGCATGCCAGCAGCGAGGTGATTCCGCTGGCCTCGGGGGGAGTCGACGTGGTCATCCTCATCCATCAGCTTGAGTTCGCCGAACGCCCTCACCAGGTGATCCGCGAGGCCGCGCGTGTACTGGCCCCGGAGGGGCATCTGCTGGTGCTGGGTTTCAACCCACTCAGCCTGTGGGGTCTGCGTCGCATTCTGCCGGTGAATCGACAGACGCCGCCATGGTCCGGTCGCTATCTTGGCGCGCGGCGGATCGCCGACTGGATGCTGCTGCTCGGTCTGACGCCCCGCCCCCGCGAGAGCCTGGCGGTGCTTCCGCCGCCGCTGCAGCGCTGGTGGCTGCAGCGTCACCCGTCGCGGGTTGCCGATAGCCAGAGTCTGGGTCCCGGGTTGCGCTGGTGCGGTGGCGTCAATCTGGTCATGGGCCAGAAGCGGGTCAACGGGGCGGTCAGTCCGCCCCTGGCCTGGCGTCGGCGCCTTGAGATCATTCCCGGCGGGCTGGCCGAGGCCGGTGCCGGGGCCCGTCGGACAAGAAGGGAGACCTGGCATGACGCCGGTTGAGATTTACACGGATGGCGCCTGCCGCGGCAATCCTGGCCCCGGTGGCTGGGGCGTGCTCATGCGCTGTGGCGACGCGGAGAAGACCCTCCACGGTGGCGAACACAACACCACCAACAACCGCATGGAGTTGATGGCGGCGATCCAGGCCCTGGAGGCGCTCAACAGGCCCTGTCGCGTCGAACTCACCACCGATTCGCAGTATCTGCGCAAGGGGATTACCGAGTGGATGGCCGACTGGAAGCGGCGGGGCTGGAAGACGGCCGCGCGCAAACCGGTCAAGAATCGCGACCTCTGGGAGCGGCTCGATGCGCTTGCCCAGCGTCATGAGATACGCTGGCACTGGGTGCGTGGCCATGCCGGCCACGATGAGAACGAACAGGTCGATGATCTCGCGAACCGGGGCATTGACGAACTCGAGCGGGTAACGAATTGATGCGCCAGATCATTCTGGATACCGAGACGACCGGACTCGAGCCCGAGTCGGGCCATCGCGTCATCGAGATCGGCTGCTACGAAATCGAGCAGCGGCGGGCCACGGGGCGGACGTTCCATGAGTACCTCAACCCCGGTCGACCGGTTGATCCGGAGGCCATGGAGGTACACGGCATCACCGACCAGTTCCTGGCGGACAAGCCGCGTTTTGCCGACGTCGCGCAGGGTTTCATCGATTTCATCGCCGGGGCGGAACTCATCATCCACAACGCGCCTTTCGACGTCGGTTTCCTCGACAGCGAGCTCGGGCGACTCGGATCTGCCTGGGGACGGCTGGAGGATCACTGCCGGGTCACCGACAGCCTGACGCTCGCGCGCCGGCGTCATCCCGGTCAGCGCAACAGCCTCGACGCCCTGTGTCGCCGTTACGGCATCGACAACAGTGGGCGCACGCTGCACGGCGCGCTGCTCGATGCGGAGATCCTGGCCGAGGTCTACCTGGCCATGACCGGCGGTCAGGTCACCCTGCATCTGGGTGCCGAGGAGGCGAGCGGCCCGGCGCGCGGTGCCGAGGCCATCCGGCCGGTCAGTGATGACCGGCCGCGGCTGCGCGTGATCGCCCCCAGTGAATCGGAGTACGCCGCCCATGCCGCCTGGCTGGACCGGCTCGATGAGGCCAGCAACGGGCGATGTGTCTGGCGGTCCGTCAGCGAGGGGGTGACGGCTTGAGTACCCAGCCCCTGCGGCCGCCGGTGAAGGCGGTTACCTTTGATCTCGACTTCACATTATGGGACCTGACCGGCGTCCTGCATCATGCCGAAGCGGTGTGCCAGGGACTGCTCGAGCAGCGTTATCCGGAGGTGGCGGCACGTTTCGACCGCGATGGACTGCGTGCTTTGAGGAACACCGTCGCCGAGGAGACACCCGCCATCGCGCATGATGTCACCGCGCTTCGGCGGGCAGGACTGCGCCGGGCGGGAGAACTGGCCGGTTACCACGGGGGCGAACTCGACCAGCTCGTCGAAGAGGCGTTCGAGGTGTTCCTCGAAGCACGCCATGCGGTGACGCTCTACGATGACAGCCTGCCGCTCCTCCGTGCCCTGCAGGGACAAGTCCGGGTGGGTGCGCTGACGAATGGCAACGCGGAAGTCGCCCGGCTGGGTATGGAGGGATACTTCGATTTCGCACTCTCGGCGGTGGAGCTGGGGGCGGCCAAGCCCTCGCATCTCGTCTTTGAGACGGCGGCCAACCGTGCCGGTGTGCCGGCAAGCCAGATCGTCCATGTGGGAGATGACGTCCATAGTGATGTCTACGGGGCCTCAAACTTCGGTATGCAGGCGGTCTGGTTGAACCGTGACGGGGCGAGCTGGCCGGCCGAGGTTCCCCGGGTTCCCCACCATCAGGTCACCAGTCTCGCCGAGTTGGAGGGCATGCTGCTCGGCCTCATCCGGGCGTCCGCATGAGTGGATCGCCGGTTCGCGGATTCGGTCTGATCGTCATCGGTGACGAGCTGCTGTCCGGCAAGCGCCAGGACAAGCATTTCCCGCACCTGCTCGGCCTGCTCGCGGAACGCGGCCTGGAGCTCCGCTGGGTGCGATTCGTCAGTGACGAAGCACCGCTGATCACCCAGACACTACGGGAGACCCTGGCCGGTGACGATGTCGTCTTCAGCTGCGGCGGGATCGGGGCGACACCCGATGACCGCACGAGACAGTGCGCCGCCGAGGCGCTGGGCCGCCCGCTTGCCTTCCATCCGGAGGGCGTGGCGATGCTGGAGGCCCGATTCGGTCAGCCCGTGGAGCCACCGCACCGGCTCAATCTGGTGGCTTTCCCCGAGGGCGCCGGGCTGATCCCCAATCCGGTCAACCAGGTGCCGGGCTTCAGCATCGCCCATCATTACTTCATGCCGGGTTTCCCGAGTATGGCCTGGCCCATGATGGCCTGGGTGCTCGACCGGCATTACGCCAGCTGGCAGAACCCGGATCGCCTGGCTGAGCAGGCCATCGCCGTGGATGGCGCACGCGAAAGCGACGTCATCCCGCTGCTGGAGCGTTTCGAGCGCGATTACCCCGGACTCCGCCTGTCCTGTCTGCCGACCGTGCGTGACGAGGGTTTCTCGCTGGAGCTCGGCCTGCGGGGTGCGCCGGGGGAGGTCGGGCCGGCCATGTCCATTCTCCGGGCAGCGGTGGAGGAACTGGGATTCGAGTGGCGGGAGGTCGGATTGAGTGACCAGCATCCGGAATGAGCACTCGCCCGGCGTCGTCCGCCGGCATGGACTGCAGACCGCGGCGATCGTGTTGCTTATCGTCGTGGCGCCGCTGGTCGGGTCCGGCCTTGCCGGGATTGATGCGGGTGCGTTCCTGCGTTTTCCACCGCGGCCGCTGGAGCCGGCCCCCGGCAGCTTCACGCCCTGGGCCTTCGCGCTCTATGCCCTGTTGATCGTCGGCGTGCTGGCACCCTTCGTGCTCCGTATCACAACAGGCCACGCGCCCGCGGCATCGCGCGCGGTCCAGGCCGCGTCGGAGGCCCGCCCTTTTCCTGCATGGGGCTGGGCCGCCGTGGGCATGCTCGCACTTGCCTGGCTGGTTGCCTGGGTGCCGATACCTGGACTCGAGGAGGCGCGCCGGCTCAGCTTCACGCCTTTGTGGGTTGCCTACACGATCGGTGTCAGCGCCTGGATCCAGCGGCGGGGCGGGCGCGTTCTGATGCTGGAGCAGCCCCGACGGTTCCTGGCCCTCTTTCCGGCGAGCGCGCTGTTCTGGTACCTGTTCGAGTACATCAATCAGTTCACCGGCAACTGGATTTACGCCGGAACCGGCGTCGCCGATCATCAGGCACTGAACTGGTTTCTGCGCTCGGCGCTGCCCTTCAGTACTGTGCTGCCGGCGGTCGTCGTGACCCGGGATCTCTTCGCGACCTGGCCTGCCTTGTCCCGTGGCCTTGACGATTTCCTGCCGATCCGGCCATCGAGGCCTCGCGTCATGGCGGCCTGGCTGCTCCTGGCCGGCGTCGTCGGTCTGGTCGCGGTGGCCGTCTGGCCCGATGCCCTCTATGCGCTCGTGTGGGTCGGTCCACCATTGATCATCGTCGCCGTCCAGGCAATGTCCGGGGAACGCCATCTGTTCTCTCCGGTATGCCGGGGCGACTGGCGTGATGCCTGGCTCGCCGTGCTCGCGGCGCTTTTCTGTGGTCTTTGCTGGGAGCTATGGAATATCTTCAGCCTGGCGCGCTGGACCTACCACATACCCCATGCCCAGGTGCTGCACGTGTTCGAGATGCCGTTGCTGGGTTATGCTGGTTATTTACCATTTGGTATCACTTGCATCGTGGCCGCCCAACTTCTCACCGGGCTCGATCCTCGCGCCCGGTATCGATGATGGGGTAGAGGGCCAGACAGGAGGGCGCCTTTCATGAGTGACTATCGTCGGCGGGCCAACCGGACGCTCGGCCTGCTCGCCATCGCCATCCTCCTGGCCTACATCGTGCCGTATGGACTGATGCGTGACTATGCGGCCTGGCAGGGTGCGTTCCTGTTCTGGACGCTGTTCGGTGTGGTCTCGATCGGGCTCATTTTCCGGCTGGTCGCGGGGTGGCGTTCATGACGGCCGGGATCATCACGGCGCTGGCCCTGTATGCGCTGCTGGGGATCCTGGTTGCCCTCGCCGCCCGTCGTGGTCTGGGCGAGGGCGCAAGTGAATACTATCTGGCCGGTCGCCGTGCCGGCGGTGTCATCTCCGCGCTGAGCTACGGCGCGACCACCTACAGCGCCTTCATGATGGTCGGTCTGGCCGGGTTGACCTATGCCGGTGGTGTGGGTGCGCTCGGTTTTGAGCTGATCTATCTCGCCGGCCTCGGCCTCGTCGCGATCTTCGGCCCGCGGTTCTGGCTGGCCGGGCAGCGCTTCGGGTTCATCACGCCGGCCGAGATGCTCAGCTTTCGGTACGACAGCCGCCTGGTGGGCGGTGTCATGGCGCTGGCCGCCTGTGTATTCCTCATTCCCTACAGCGCGGTTCAGCTGATGGGCATCGGCTATCTCCTCTCCGGCGTGACGGACGGGGCAGTCGGCTTTGAGGCCGGCATTTTCATCGGCGCGGCGCTGGCACTGATCTGGACGCTGGCGGCGGGTCTGCGCTCGGTGCTCTGGACCGATGCCCTGCAGGTGATTGTCATGCTGGTCACCAGCCTGCTGGCGGTGGGCTTCGTCGTGGCGGCTCTGGGCGGGCCGGCGACGTTCCTCCAGTCCACCATGGAGAGCCGCGGGGAATGGCTCAGCGTGCCCGGCCCGGGGCTGTTCAGCCTGACCACGTTCATCGGCCTGACGCTGCCGTGGTTCTTTTTCTCCATCAGCAACCCTCAGGTCAGTCAGCGACTGTTCACCACCGAGTCGCTCGGCGCGCTGCGGGTCATGCTGCTCGGGTTCCTCGTGCTGGGCTTCATCTACACGCTGGTCTCGGTGCTCTGGGGATTTTCCGCACTCCAGTTGCTCCCGGCGCTCGAACGCGCCGATCTGGCCACGCCCCGGCTCCTTGCCAGTGGTGCGATCCCGGCGGCGGTTGCCATCGTGCTGGTGGTCGGTATCGTCGCCGCGGCCGTCTCCACGGTGGACTCCATACTGCTCAGTCTATCGGCGCTGGCCGCCCGTGACCTCTACCGGCCGTTATCACCCCGGGGTGGCCGGGAGATGCTCGCCGGGCAGCTGGTGATGCTGCTGGTGACTGGACTGGCGATTCTCTTTGCCCGTCTGCAGCTGGATCTCATCACCATCCTTTCGGTGGCGTCGTCCTCAGGGCTGCTGGTGACGGTGCCCGCGATCGTCGGATGCTTCTTCTGGCGGCGCGGGACCGCCGCCGGCGCGCTGGCCAGCATGGTGATCGCGGGCATCGTCGTCACCTGGCTGCAGCTGACCGGGACCAACCCGCTGGGCATTCCCGCATCGGTCTGGGGTGGTGGCCTCGCGCTGGGGCTGTTCGTTGTCGTCAGTCTGGTGACCAACCCGTCCCCGGGCCGTGCCGAGCACTTCCTGCAGCCCGTGGAAGAGGGTCTGGCGCGGCATCGGATTCGCTAGCGGCCGGTGCCTCAGTCGGCACCGGCGAGAAGGTCCCGGCGCAGGTTCTTTGACAGCGGGTCATCAGCATCCAGCCAGATCCCGAAATAGGCCGCGGCGAAATCGGCGCCCTCTACCGTGCCGACGGGCTTGCCATTGAACAGCAGCTGGGTGCCCATGCCCGGCACGTAATCCATCCGGTATCGGTCACCATCGCTGACTGCCTGATACATCGAGTGGAACTGCTTGATCTTCGGCTCCAGCCTGTCGAGTTCGCTGCTGCTCAGCTGTTCCTTGAGCTTCGTTCTCGCCGCCTTGATGATGTCGCTGGCACTGATGTCGTGGAAGTACTCGATAGCGAGGATGCGCGGCGTATCCCCCGACAGCACCTGGTCGGTCTTCGTGTCGGCGGGCAGGTAGAGGCCGGCCGCATAAACGGTGATCACGATTCGGTACTTGGCGACGCCCGTGCCACTGAGGTCGAGCGTCTCGTCATCAAGCTGGATCTGCTTGCTGAACCGGGCGCCGTTCTGCTCGACATCGGCACTCAGCGCCAGCGCCGGTAAAAGCAGCAGGAGCGCGCCGGCGATGACCCGCCGGCGGATGCTTGGCTGGACGGTCATGAAGAGGGCCCCTCGGCATCCGCACGCCGGAAGAAAAGCGTCACGGTGCCGACGCGGAATCCGAATTTGGTGACCTCCGCCTTGTTGATGAGGGTGTTCTCATCGGTGAGGTACATCCAGTCATCGAACTGGAGGTTCCACGTCCGGTCGCCGACATCCAGGGCCAGCGTGTAGCGCCAGTTGAGGGCATTGCCATAGCGTTTCCCGGTGGCAACGCCGACAACGTCACCGGCACGCCCCTCGTAGGTGTGGTCGTCGATGCGCTCGATCTCCCAGACTCGCCGGTCGGTCTCGCCGTCGGCGTAGGTGAAGTGCTCATCCAGGGTGATCCGGTCGCCCTCTACCGTGCCGTCGATATCCACGGTGAAACGGCGGCGGACTTCGCCATTACGGGCCTGGAACATGCCCCAGGCATGGACCTTGCCGTCAAAGTAATCCTCAATCCGGAATTCGGGCGTCTCGCCCGCATAATCCCTGGGTGCGACCCCCGCGCAGCCCGCCAGTATGAGGGCGACGGCGGCGATCAGGCCGTATTTGAAGGTGGACGCGCGCGACATTGCAGCCTCCGCTTGCGGGTCTTTCGGGTCATTGGGCATGAATGCCCGTTGACTCTATCATGAGCGCTGAATTCACCGTCATGAGGAATGCGATGTCATCCGGGCACGATATCCAGGAGCTGGCGAAAAGCGCGGAAGTGGTCGTGTTTCACTCGCCGGTGACCGATCTGGCCGGGCTGGATGAGTTGCTGGAGGGCTCCGGTCGCGAGTGGCGTGCCATCGAGATGGGCATGGGCTCGGCCGAGAGTCGCGATCAGTTCGCCCGGCTCAAGTCACTGACCGGTTCGGCAACACTGCCGCAGGTATTCATCAACGGCCGTTTCGTGGGCGGCCTGCGTGACGCCGAGGCACGAATCGCGCTGGCCGACCGCCACCAGACCGCGGCCGCCTGGATGGGCTATCTGGGTCTGCTGCCGTTCCTTGCAGGAGCGGCCGGCCCCTGGCTCGGGATCGACTGGCTGGCCGGCTGGCTGCTCGCCTACGGTGCGGTCATCCTGTCTTTCGTCGGCGCGATCCACTGGGGCGTCGCCATGGGCCGGCGTAATCCGGCCCCGGAGTGGTTCTATGCGTCGGTGACGCCTGCCCTGGCCGGCTGGGTCGCCCTGCTCCTGCCCAAGCTCATTGGCCTGCCGCTGCTTGCGGCGGCATTTGTCGGCTGGCGTCTCTGGGAGTACCGCGGTTCCGCGCCGGGATTACCACGGTGGTTTCGGCGGCTGCGCACGGCGCTGACCATCGGCGCCGTGTTGAGTCTCGTCGCCGGCTGGCTGGCCCTGCTACCGTTCACAGGTACGGTGTGAACAGCCACGCCGCCGCATCGCGCACCCTTGCGGGAAGCGGACGGGCATCGAGTTCTTCCAGCGTGACGCGACGGGCGTCCTGGCGGGCGGACTCTACATGCTTCGCCATGCGGGCCCCGAAGCGCGTGTCGTAGACCTCCACCATGACCTCGAAATTCAGGCGCAGGCTGCGCGCGTCGAGATTGGCCGAGCCGATCTGGGTGTAGTGATGATCCACGACCAGCAGTTTCGTATGGTCGAAGGGGCCGGGCTGGTAGTAGACCCGCACCCCCCATTTCACCAGCTCCCAGAGCATGTTGCGGGTCGCCCAGTGCATGAACGGGACGTTATTGGTGCCCGGCAGCACGATATCCACCTGCGTACCCCGTACCGCCGCGGCCTGCAGGGCGGCGATCAGTTCCCGGGGCGGGAGAAAGTAGGGCGTCATGATCGCGACATGCTCGCGGGCGGCGGCCACGGCGCCCACCAGTACCATGGTGAGTCGCTGTAGATCCTCATTGGGGCCGTCAATCAGCGTGCGGCCAAGCGCGCTTCCCTCACCGGCCGGGTGGGGGCGGTCGGTGGGCTCGTCGCGCCGGCCGGTGGCGAATTCCCAGTCGTCGAGGAAGATGTCCTCGAGCTGTCGGGTCAGCGGCCCCTGGATGTGATAGTGGATGTCCTTGATGCCCTCGCGGGGTCCCGGACGGTTGATGAGATGGCGGTCGCCGATATTCATGCCGCCGGCGAAGGCGGTGACGCCGTCGGCGATCAGCAGCTTGCGATGGTTGCGCAGGTTGATGACCGGGTTGGGCGGGATCAGCCGGGGTGGCAGGAAACGGGCGACACTCACCCCCGCGCGCCGCAATTGGTGGCGTATGCGCGGCCAGCTGTACCACTCGCCGGCGCCATCCAGCAGGACACGCACATCCACGCCACGGTCATGGGCGGCCGCCAGCGCTCTGGCGAACTGATGGCCGCTGTCATTGGACTCGAAGATATAGGTCGAGAGATAGACCCTCTGGCTGGCCTGTTCAATGGCGGCGAGCATTTCCGGATAGGCGGCCTCGCCGCCGAACAGGCGCTCGACCCTGTTGCCGCGGGTCAGGGGCAGTTGCGTCACGGCACTGGAGATCTGGGCCTGGGTGCGGAAAGCGGAGGGGATCCGGTCCGGTATGTCTTCATCAGGCTCCGGTTCCGCCGGGGCCGACGTTGTTCGTCCGCGTAGCCGCCGGGCTCGGGTCCGCACGCGGTTGATACCGAACAGGTAGTAGAAGATGGACCCCACCAGCGGGAACAGCAGGCAGAAGGCGATCCAGCCGAATGCCGCCGTGGACTCACGCTTGTGTAGCAGGGCGTGCAGGGCGCTTGCCGTTGAGATGACCGCCAGGATGGCAACGACGGTCCAGTGCAGTGGGTGCATTGTCTCCGGATGCCTCCCGGGGCTAGTATCCAGTCATGGCACATCCCGTGCCGAGGAGGCTGCATGATAACCCTCCAGCGACAATTCATGCTCGCTGCCCTGGCTGCCATCATTTTTTCCGGGTCCGCGCTCGCTGAGCGGCTGCCGAGGCCGGTGGGGCTGGAGCCGGCCATCCAGTTCTGGCAGCGCATTTACACCGAGCTGTCGGTGTCGGAGGGCGTGATCCACGACTCGGGGCATGCGATGACCGTGGTGGGTCGCATCGACATCGAACCGCCACCCGACTGGCAGGCGCGACGCGAAACCGTGCGGGCGGCGCTGAAACGTTACCGCGCGGGGCTCAACGCGCTGGCTGATCAGGCCATGCGGCCGGCGGATGATTTCCAGGCCCGTCTTCTGGCGAGGCTGCCGTCTGCGACCGACGCCCCGGCCGCCCGGCGGATCGCGGAACGTCTGCGGTTTCAGGGCGGCTTACGGGAGCGATTCAAAGAAGGGTTGGTGCGCTCCGGGCGCTGGCGCGGCCATATCCGCAGGGTGCTGGCGGAATACGGGGTTCCGCCGGCTCTGGTCGCGCTGCCCCACGTCGAGTCATCCTTCAATCCGCGCGCCCGCTCCCATGCCGGGGCAGCCGGCCTCTGGCAGTTCACCGCCGGCACCGGGCGGCGGTTCCTGCGTATCGACCCGGTGCTGGACGAACGGCTAGACCCCTGGGCCAGCACCCGGGCAGCGGCCGCCCTGCTGGCGCACAACCATTCCGAGATCAACAGCTGGCCGCTCGCCATCACCGCCTACAATCATGGCCTCAACGGCATGAAACGGGCGGTGCGAGAGGTGGGTACGCGTGATTACCTGACCATTCAGCGGGAGTACACGGGCCGTTACTTCGGGTTCGCATCACGTAATTTCTATCCGGCACTGCTCGCGGCGGCCGAGGTCGATGAAAACGCCCACCATTATTTCGGTGCCCTGGAGCAGGACCCACCATTGGAGCCGGTCCGGGTGGTGCTGCCGCACTACACGCCAATGGAGACGCTTCTGGAGGGGGTCAGTGTCGATGAGGCGGTCATTCAGCGCCTGAACCCGGCGCTGGGTCCGGCCGTCTGGGACGGGCGCAAGTTCATTCCCGGCGGTTATGCGCTGGCCCTGCCGGAGGATGCCGGCGTCGACTGGTCCGAGCAGGTCGCGGCCCTGCCCGGTACCCGCCTCTATCGCGATCAACGCCCGGATGTGGCCCATCGGGTGGTATCCGGCGATACCCTCTCGCAGATCGCCATGCGTTACGACGTGGACCTTCAGGCGCTGATGGCGCATAACAGCATCCGCGACCCGAGGCGCCTGCGCGCCGGTCAGCGCCTGCAGCTGCCGATGGCCGGTAGCATGCCGGAGCCCGTGGGCGGTCGGCATTATGAGGTGCGCCCGGGTGATACGCTGGGTGCCATCGCCATGCAGCACGGCGTGGAGACGCGAGCGCTCGTGCGACTCAACGAACTCGACGACCCCGACCGACTGCGAGTCGGGCAGCGACTCGTCATCGGTGAGGGACCGCGGGTGGCGGTGGTCGACACGGCCATCGAGCCCTGATAGTTAGGACATTATCCAGGCAACGGGAACGGGCTTGGCAGATGATCGAGGCCATCAGAAGATTCTACGAAGAGCGCATGAAACCGGGTGGCGATGGCGGGGACGATCCTCCTGCGCACCGTCTGCAGCTGGCGACGGCGGCTCTGCTCATCGAGATGGCGCAGGCCGACAACCAGCGCCACAGCATGGAGTTTCAGGCTATCCACGACGGCATCACCGAGGTCTTTGATCTCTCGCCGGAGGAAACCGCCGAGGTCATTGAGCTGGCGGATCAGGAGGCCCATGAGGCGACCGACCACTTCGAGTTCACCCATCTGATCAACGAGCAGTTCGATTACGCCCGCAAGTGCCAGGTGGTGGAGCTGCTCTGGCGGGTATGTCTGGCCGACTCGGAGATGGACCGGTACGAGGAGCAGCTGGTGCGCAAGATTGCCGAACTGCTTCATGTCGAGCACGGCGAGTTCATCGCCGCCAAGCTCCGTGTCCAGCGCGAATACAGCGCCAACAGTCATTTCAGCGACTACGAAGACTACGAATAGTGGCTGCTTTCCGCGCGCGTCAGGTGGCCCGGATACGGGATGCCGTGGCCGCCGGGCGGCAGGCGGTCCGAAAGGTGGGCGAGGCCGATCCAGTGGTATTCGCCCGCGCCTTCGTGGCGGCCGGTGGGGCGCAGGTACCGGGAGACCGGCAGGGTGAGGCCGGTGAGGCTCTCGGTGTCCGCCTGCTCGAGGTGATCGCCCGAGGACAGGACGCGGCGCCCGACGATCCGGATCTCGATCGCGAATTGCGCAGGGCGTCCATGGAGGCGCGCTGGGCCGTGGCCCTGGACGATGACCGGATCGTCGGCTTTCTTCTCGATCTCCCTGAATCGGCCCTGGAGACGCCCACCGTGGAGGCCCTCGCTCATCAGAGCCAGGGGCTGGGGCCGGGTGTTTTCCGCAAGGCCGAGATCCTCGTGCTCCAGCCCGAGTGCGATGGCGCACGCTTCATTCCGGTCACCGAACACGATATCGAGTGCTGAGTTTTCCCGGCGGTTGACTTGGGTTCTGCTTGGAGTACGCTAGGGGTCAGTACACAATATGTAGTGGCCTGGGGGTACAAGGCCGACACATGTTGTGGATAACCGCCAGCAACCCACTGCTGTTGCGGCTTCGGCCATGAACCGATCAGCGCAAGGAGAACCCGATGACGACCGCAACGAAACTGCGTGCGCTACCCAAGACCGTGACCGAGATCCCGATCCAGCCCGCCTCGGAGGACATCTGGGACAAGAAGTACCGGCTCAAGTCCAAGGAAGGGGAGGTGATCGACGAAACCGTCGACGACACCTACAAGCGGGTGGCCCGTGCTCTGGCCGAGGTGGAGCCCGAGTCACGGCAGGAATACTGGTACGAGCAGTTCCTCTGGGCCCTGCGCCGCGGGGCGATACCCGCCGGCCGCATCACCTCGAACGCGGGTGCCTGGGAGCACAAACCCGCCACCTCGACGATCAACTGCACGGTCTCGTCCACCATCGGCGATTCCATGGACGACATCCTGGACAAGGTCCACGAGGCGGGCCTGACGCTCAAGGCCGGCTGCGGCATCGGCTACGAGTTCTCCACCCTGCGTCCCAAGGGCGCCTATGTCTCCGGTGCCGGCGCTTACACCTCCGGGCCGCTGTCGTTCATGGATATCTACGACAAGATGTGCTTCACCGTCTCGTCGGCCGGTGGTCGGCGTGGCGCGCAGATGGCCACCTTCGACGTCGGCCATCCGGATGTCATGGACTTCATCCGTGCCAAGCGCGAGGACGGCCGACTGCGTCAGTTCAACCTCTCGCTGCTGATCACCGATGGCTTCATGCAGGCCGTGGAGAACGGAGAGGACTGGCCGCTGGCCTTTCCGATGAAGGCCGACGAGGCCGAGAGCGAGGGCGTCGATGTCAACGATCCGGAGCAGGTCCTCTGGCGCGAGTGGCCGAACCGCAACAGCGGCTATCTGACCCGCGACGATGGCCTGGTCGCCTGCCGGATCTACCGGTGGGTCAAGGCCCAGCGGATCTGGGACATGATCATGACCTCGACATACGACTATGCGGAGCCGGGGTTCGTGCTCATTGACCGGGTCAACGAGATGAACAATAACTGGTTCTGCGAGGAGATCCGCGCCACCAACCCCTGCGGCGAGCAGCCGCTGCCGCCCTACGGCGCCTGCCTTTTGGGATCGGTCAATCTGACCAAGTTCGTGCGCGAGCCGTTCACCGATCGGGCGCACTTCGACTGGGAAGAATACCGCCGGGTTGTTGCCCTGTTCACCCGCATGCTCGACAACGTGGTCGAGATCAATGGCCTGCCGTTGGATCGCCAGCGCGAGGAAATCCAGCGCAAGCGTCGCCACGGCATGGGATTCCTCGGCCTCGGATCCACCGTGACCATGCTCTGCATGAAGTACGGCGACGAGGAGTCGCTGGCCTTCACCGAACAGGTGGCCCGGGAGATGGCCCTCGAGGGCTGGCGCGAGGCCCTTCGCCTCGCCGAGGAGAAGGGACCGGCTCCGATCATGGAGGAGGATTTCCCGCTGACCGAGCGCATGCTGGCCTGGCGGCCGGAGCTTCGCGAGGATGGCTACAAGGTCGGCGACAAGGTCAAGGGCCGGGTGCTCTGGGGTCGCTACAGCCGCTACATGCAGCGCGTTGCCGAGGTCGAACCGGAACTGGTGGACCAGCTGGTGGACAAGGGGGCAAGGTTCACTCACCACACCTCCATCGCACCCACCGGGACCATCAGCCTGTCGTTGGCCAACAATGCCTCCAACGGCATCGAGCCGAGCTTCGCGCATCACTATTTCCGCAACGTGATCCGCGAGGGGAAGAAGTCGAAGGAAAAGGTGGACGTCTTCAGCTTCGAGCTGCTGGCCTATCGGACGCTCATCGATGATGGCGCGCTGCCCAGCACCGACCCGGAAACCCGCAATCTGCCGGATTACTTCATCGCCGCCGATGACGTCACGCCCAGGCAGCACGTCGACATCCAGTCGGCGGCACAGAAGTGGGTGGACTCCAGCATTTCCAAGACGGCCAATGTGCCGACTGAATACCCCTACGATGATTTCAAGGACATCTATCGCTACGCGTACCAGAACGGCCTGAAGGGTTGCACGACTTTCCGCTTCAACCCGGAGGCGTTCCAGGGCGTACTGGTCAAGGAGTCCGATCTGGAAAACACCACTTACCGGTTCAAGCTCGAGGACGGCCGCACCGTGGAGGTGAAAGGCGGTGACGAGGTCGAGTACGACGGGGAAGTGCATACCGCCGCCAATCTCTATGACGCCCTCAAGGAAGGGTACTACGGGAAGTTCTGAGGACAGTCGCCATGGCCGTGAAAATCGACAGCAAGATCATTGACTACGAGGTCGCCCGGGCCGAGGCGGAGGCGAAAGCGGGGGAGTCCGTCGAGGGTGCCCCCGAGGCCGGACCGGAGAGCGCCGCCATCGAGCATATGCACGAGGAGCTCCAGCGTCCGGAGCGCCTTGAGGGGCAGACATACAAGATCAAGACGCCGCTCTCGGAACACGCCCTCTATGTGACCGTCAATGACGTGATCCTCAACGAGGGGACGGAGCATGAAATCCGGCGCCCGTTCGAGGTGTTCATCAACTCCAAGAACATGGATCACTTCCAGTGGATCGTGGCGCTGACGCGGATCGTCTCGGCGGTTTTCCGCAAGGGCGGCGACTGCACGTTCCTCGTCGAGGAGCTGCGCAGCGTCTTCGATCCGCGTGGTGGGTATTTCAAGAAGGGCGGCAGGTTCATGCCCTCCCTGGTGGCCGAGATCGGCGATGTGCTGGAACAGCACCTCCGCTCCATCGGCATGATGGAGACCGAAGGGCTGGATGAGCATCAGCGCCGGTTCATCGAGCAGAAAAAGGCCGAAGCGGAAGGTCGTGCCGCTCAGGAACCCATCGAGGCCGATTGTGATGACAGCACGGGCGACTATCCGCCGGGAGCAGAGCTCTGCGGGAAGTGCCATACGAAGGCCATGGTCATCATGGACGGTTGTCTGACCTGCCTGAACTGCGGCGAGAGCAAATGCGGCTGACCCGCATCACCTGACAGGCGGCGCCGGGCGGCTGATCACCGGTCGCCCGGCGCTGTGGTCCCTCCTGCTAGCGTGGCGCCCATGCGCCACCGTCACCTTCCTCGATTCCGCGATGCACAGGCCGGCAGCTCCCTGGTGGAGGTGCTGGTCGCCACACTCGTGCTCGGTATCGGACTGCTCGGGCTGGCCATGAGCCAGGCGCAGTCGCTGGATGGCCTTCGTCAGGGCCGGCTCGCGCTGCAGGCGCGGCTACTGGCGACAGAACTCGTGGAGCAATGGCGGGCAGCGGAGCCCCATCACCCCCCGGCGGCGTCCATCGCAGTCTGGCGCGAGCGGGTGCGGACGCGACTGCCCGCCGGGCGCGCCCGGATCGAATGGCCCGCCGCGGGAGCGACCGCAGGCCGGGTCGTCATGACATGGTCCGATCGCTCCCCCGATAGAGAGACCACACTCGAACTGGAGTTCGGCCCTTGAGCGGACGACGCCGCGCCGGGCAACGGGGTTTCACGCTGCTCGAGCTGTTGATTGCCTCGGCGCTGGGGCTGGTGGTGATCATGGTTGCCACCGAGTTGCTGGTGGGTGCCCGGCAGGCCGAGCGCCTGGAGCGGGCGCATGCGCGCCTCGTTGACAGCGCCCGGTTCGCGACCTCGCTGATCGGACGGGCCTTGCGGGAGTCGGGATATCCCGGCTGCCATCCGGCCCTGCGTCGCAATCTGATCGCCGACGGGCTGGAGCCGGCCTGGCCCCCGGTGGATCGCATCGCCAGTGTCTCCGCCGCGTCGGCTGGTGATGGGCTGGTCATCCGTTCGATGCGTTCTCTGGGCCGGGCCACGATTCTGTCGACATCAGCCGATGGCGAGCGCCTGCGATTGGATCGCGAACATGGGCTGCGGCGCGGTCAGGCGCTGGTGGTGGCGGCTCGGGCCACGGCCGATTGCGTCCTGTTCCACCAGGCCGCCAATACGGTCGATATTCTCCATCGCGGGTCCGGTCTGGATGGTCTCAACCGCCGGCCGCCTGGCGGTTACCGTCCGCTGGCGGGCGGGATCGAGCTGTTGGTGCCGGAGCGGACCGTCTTCTATGTGGATGATGCCGTGGGGCAACCCGGCGTGCGCAGTCTCTACCGCCGGCAGGATTCGCGGGGTGGCCGACGCGAGGAGCTCGTGGTCGGCGTCGAGCGCCTGAAGCTGCGATTCGGGCTGGACGAGTCAGGAGACGGAACGGTCGACCGTTACGTGTCCGCCGCGGAGCACGCCACGCATGGGGAAGTGGCCGCCGTCCAGGTGGATCTGCTTGTCGCGAGTCATCACACTCCCGGTGTTCTCGACGCGCCCATGCGGCTGGATTCGGGGGAGACGGCGATCGACCGCCGTCTCTACGAGACGGTCACGCTCACCATCGCACTGCGCAACCAGCGGCCGTGAAAGCACGTCAGCAGGGGGTTGCGCTGGTCGGTGTGCTGGCCATCATTCCCATCGTCGCACTGATGACGTGGATGGGTCTGGAGCGCAGCCTCGTCCAGACGCGCACCGCGGGCACCGCAATGGATCGGACCATCGCCCTGGCGGTGGCCGAGATGGCCCTGCGACGCGCGGCGGAATCGGCGGCGCAATGGGCGCGACCGCCGCTTGAACCCATGCCCGAGGCCGCCGCGTCATCGTGGCGGGCGATGATGGACGAGTATGGCCGGACACTCCCGGCACTGACCACCGACGTGGCATTGCATCGACCCCCGGCGGTACTGGTTGAGCGGCTCGTTCCGACCGGGACGGCGGACTGCGGCGGTCCGGCGGCATGTGGCTATCGAATCACCGTCGCGGCCACGGGCCGTTCTGCCGGGACCGATGTGGTTCTGCAGGCCATCATTGCGGAACGCTCATCTGTCCGCATCTGGCGAGAGCTGCGGTAACATGCCACAGAACCCGCAAGCCGGTGAGGAGTCGCCCGTGTCGCGAATCGTCCATGTCAATGGGAGCTTCCTGCCGGAAGAGTCCGCCCGTCTGTCCATCTTCGATCGTGGTCTGCTGTTTGCCGATGCGGTCTATGAGGTCACCGCGGTCATCGACGGCGGACTGGTGGATTTCGATGCGCACCAGCGGCGCCTGCGCCGGAGCCTTGGTGAGCTCGGTATCGCCTTCGATCCCGATGCATGGGATCTGCTCGGGGTCCATCGCGAGCTCGTGCAGCGTAATGATCTGCAGGAGGGACTGGTCTATCTGCAGATCAGTCGTGGCGCAGCGGATCGGGACTTCGTCCAGCCCACCGGCGCAGAGCCATCCGTGATTCTCTTTACCCAGTCACTCCCATTGCTGGATGCACCGGCCGCCGCCCGTGGACTGAGGGTCATCACGCGGCCCGACTTACGCTGGCATCGCCGCGACATCAAGACCACCCAGCTGCTCTACCCCTCCATGATGAAATCGGCTGCCGTAGAGATGGGTGTCGACGATGTCTGGATGGTGGAGAACGGCGACATCACCGAGGGCAGCTCCAGCAACGCGCATATCATCACCGTCGATGGTCAGCTCATCACCCGGCCGCTTTCCCACGACATTCTGCATGGCATCACGCGTGCCGCGGTGCTCGACTATGCGGCCGAGGCGGGTATCGAGGTGGTGGAAAGGCCGTTCAGCGTCGCCGAGGCCAGGTCCGCACGGGAGGCATTCGCCACCAGCGCCACCGCGTTCGTGACCCCGGTGGTGGAGATTGATGGCGGACCGGTGGGGGATGGTGTTCCCGGACCCGGGACGGACCGGATCCGGGCGCTCTATATCGAACGCAGCCGCGAGCGGCTGCAGTTCTGATTACTCTGGCCGCGGGCCACCCATGACCTCATCGAGGCGCTCGCCCCTCGGCAGGCCCCGAGCCAGGCGAATGTTGCCGTCCGCATCGCGGTAGAACACCGACGGCGTACCGCGGATGCCGAGCTGGCTCATCAACTCATTATTCGACTGAACGGTCTGCTGGGCCTCGGCCGGGAGTCGATCGGCCGGCGTGACACCACCATTGTCAAAGTTCGCCTCGTGCTCATCGAGTGCCGCCGACGGGTCATCCGCCGCCAGCAGGGTGGCCGCCTTGGGGAGGCTGTCCTGCCGGAGCACGCCCACCATGACATGACGGATCTGTATGTCACCGGCCTCGACCCAGTCACGGGTCTGCTCGTGGAAGCGATGGCAGAACGGGCAGTTGGGGTCAGTAAAGGCATAGACGACGCGGTCGGCGTCATCACTGCCGTCGGCGATCCAGCCCGCTTCGGAGACCGCCTGCCACTCGCTCTCGGGTCGCGCGGCATTGGCCGCCGCGGAGAGCACCGGCTGGGACAGGTTGGTGCCGTCCCCATCCAGCAGCGTGCCGACCACCACATGGTCACCGTCGGGGGTGAGATAGGCCGCCAGGGTCTGTCCCTGGAAACTGACGGTATAGCCGGTCAACCCGGAGGGTGCATCAAACGACTCGCCGATGGTCGCTCCCCGGTCCTCGAGGGCGGCGATGGGCGCTGGAAGGCCTTCGGTAGCGTCCTGCGCGGTGGCGGCGCCGCCGACCAGCAGGGCGAGGGTGGTGAGGATCAGTCGGGTCATGCCTGCATTGCCTCTGTTCGAGTAAGTGGTTCCCGCACGACGGAACCGGCCGCCGAGATCCGTTGGAGCCGCGACGTGCCGGGAAGTTCGCTGCAGCATACACCGTGAATAAAAAACCCCCGACCCGCCATGCGGAATCGGGGGCTCTTCGTGTGCAGGGGCTGAGTCAGCTCATTGCGACCCAGGCGCTGCACCAGCCATTGACGTTGACCAGCTTGCCCGGGAAGGCCGTGCATCCGCCCCATTCCGCATCGGAATCACCGAGATAGAGACGGCAGTTGCCGCAGATGGCACCCGGCTCACGCATGTCGTCCTTGTCAGCTGCATTGTTGACATAGTTCAGGGCGATGGCCGTGGGGTCATCTTCCGAGAGCTTGGGCATATCCTGCGCCAGGGCGTTGGAGCCACGCACGCTCATATAGGCGAGCGGTGCTGCGGCGACACCCATGAGAGCGCCCCGGAGGAGGCGACGACGGTCGTTGCTGAAATTTTTATCGGTCATGGTCTTCCCCTTGGATTGTGGAAAGGAAAATCTGTTTGCAACTGTTCTAATCTTTGAGTGCAGGGTACCGGTCATGGGGCAAACGGAAAAGGCGATCTCCGAGAGAACTTGATCTGACGCAATTCCAGTGCCGGCCCCGTTCAGCCTTCGGCAACGCAGATCTGTCCGCGACTTGCGGCGCGTCCGGTGAGTACGACGAGCCAGCCGATCAGAGCGGTGGTGGCGGCGGCCATGAAGCCTCCCAGCCAGAGGGTCCAGGGCGTACCCGTGAGTTCGTGATAGATCATCAGGGCGACCGTCATGGCGGCCAGGGGGAATGAATAGGCCCAGAATGACAGGGCGAAGTCGAGGGCTGCGAAGCGCCGGGCCTGGGTGACCAGCAGGATGGTCAGGAACAGCGCGATGTTGACCATAATCCGGCCGAAGGTATCGAGCTCGCCCACCAGTGCCATATAGGCGATGAATCCCGCGGCCGGGGGCGCGATCAGGATGAAAAGCGTCGGCAGCAGCCGCCCCGGCAGGGGGTCATGGAAGATGACCCGGTAGAAGACAATGGTGAGCAGGATCACCCAGAAGACGACGCCGATGCTGAAAAAGAACCAGGAGATCGACGGATACCCGTGTGCCACACCGGCGATGGGCACCAGGATGTTGCCGACCGCCGGTATGAACCACGCGGGGTTCATGTGCACGACCTGGAAATGGCCCTCATGCATCCAGCGATTGATGATGAAGATGGTGAGTACCAGCTGCAGTGCGGTGCCCAGTGCCCACAGCCAGAGCGAGAGCATGGGCATGAGATGCCGCAGGGCGGTGCCGATGAGGATCAGGCTGATGCTGATGGTCGGAAAGAAGCTGAGCTTGACCGGGTGGTCCAGCTCGGCCCTGACCGCGGCCGGGTGGCGCACCGCCTTGAGGAGGTAGGCGATCAGCAGCAGCGCGAACAACGCACTCACCACAAACACAAGGCCCCGGCCTATCACCACTGGTGTGCCGAGGACCTCGCCGGCCTTCTGCCAGACCAGCGTCAACCCGGACAGCCCCATCACCATGGCGAAAAAGGCGATGGGCAGGTTCTGCAGCCGTGTTTGGTCGCTCATGACCTCCTCAGGCGGTTTTTCTCATCAAAAGCTGAAGCGGTGGGTAGAGAATCATTCCCGATGCGATGCCGATGCCGATGCCAGCGGCGATCACGCCGAGGTAGTCAATACCGCTCTGCAACTGCGACAGGCTTGCGCCCGTCCAGATCGGGAAGTACAGCGCAGCCGCAATGCCCAGCAGTACCCCCAGGCCCACCGCTGTGATGATGCCGCCGGAGATGTTGAGCGACCGATGCCGTCCGATGACGAGTGCCAGCAGGACGAGATCGACCACAATGACCAGCGCCAGTGGCAGCAGGATGGGGCGGATGAGTTCGAGGACGACGGCGAGAATGCCGAAAATCGAGAATTCCATGATCGCTCTCCTTAGACCCGGCCACGCAGCATGGCGTTGTAGGCGGCATGCAGCATGCGTTCCTTGAGAAACCACGGCGCCCACTGGGGCTCGAACGGGTCAAGGAAATCGAACGACGGTGTCATCTCGAGGTTGAAGTCGAATTCCACCAGCATGGCCTGGCCACGCTCGGTGATGAGCGGGCAGGAGGTGTAGCCGTTCCACTCGGCCGGGAATTCCCTGCCCTGGATGGCGGCGACCAGATTGTCCGCGACGACAGGCGCCTGGGCCTTGACGCTGGCGGCGGTCTTGCCGATCGGCGTGCCGACAACGTCGCCGGCGCCGAACACATTCGGGTAGCGGCGGTGCTGCATGGTGTACTGGTCGACCTCGAGCCAGCCCTCGAAGCTGCCTTCCTGCCAGCCGAGATCGCCGTAGCGGATCATGTCCGGTGCGGACATCGGCGGCACGACGTGAATGAAGTCGTAGTCCAGTACCCGCGCCCCGTCCGGCGTCGCGAAGGTTGCCTGACGCTTCTCCGGATCGATCCCCGAGAGCGGATGATGCCACTCAATGGCGATGTCCCGCTCCTCCGGAAAGTAGCGCTCGAGAAATGCATGAATGTCCGGCTGCGAGAAGAGCCCGTCAGCCGGTGGCAGATAGTGCAGCTCGGCACGGCTGCGCATGCCGTTGTCCTGCAGTGCATCCTCAATGAGCATGGTGACCTTCAGCGGTGCACCGGCACACTTGATGGGTCCGGGTGGGCGCGTGAAAAGGCCGACGCCACCGGTCTCGATGAATTGACGGGCGGCCTGCCAGGTCCGTGAGGCATTCTGCGGATCGGCATAGACACAGCCGACGCCGTTGCTGCCGATCAGTTCCGGCTCCATGCCCTCGATCTGATCGAAGTTGAGCTGAAGGCCGGTGGTCACGACCAGATAGTCATAATCCACCCGATCGCCGCCGCTGGTTTCCACCTGATTGTTATCGGGGTGGAAGGCGACGACATCGTCCTGTATCCACTCGTCCACCGGGGGGATGAACCGCCGGTTGGGGTCCTCCACCTGGGCCGCGTCCCAGACGCCCGTCGCCACCAGCGTCAGTCCGGGCTGGTAGATGTGCGTTCTGCGACTGTCGATCAGTGTGATCCGCGCCCCGTCCAGCTGCCGCGAGAGGCGGGTTGCGATCGAGATCCCGGCCGCGCCGGCGCCGGCGATGACGATATGGGCGTTGGTCGAGACGGCCTTTGCCGGCGTGCTGGCCAGCAACGATCCGGTGCCCAGACCACCGGCTGCGGCACCGGCGGCCAGGGCCGATCCGGCCAGGAAGCGCCGACGCGATGTATCGGTTGATTCTGAATGACTCATTATTCCTCCTCCCCGAGGCGTGGCGGGGTTTTTGCCCGCCGAGTGCAGGGTCTCTCGAGCCCTTGGACTCCAACAGTGACAAAGTCACCGAGCTCATGCCCGGGAACTGCCAATCTTGTTGATCTGGATCATAAAAGCGTGGATACCGATGCAAGACCAGTCTGAAGCTTCTCCATGCGTAGCGCTTGATGCGGCGACACCCGAGGTGCTCGGTGACGACGCGATCGAGCGCCTGCGTGCCATTGCGATTCAGCACGGAGCGGTGGCGGCCGGGACGCGCATATTCCGTGCCGGTGAGCCTTTCCGCGCCATTTACGGCGTGCGGATCGGGGCGATCAAGGCGATCCGCTACGACGGGGCCGGCGAAGAGCAGGTTGTCGCCTTCCACCTGCCCGGCGAGTTTTTCGGCCTCACCGGCATCCACTCCGACCGCTATGTGAATACGGCGGTCGCCCTCGAACGCACGGCCGTCTGCGGTCTTCCGTATCAGCGACTGTTTCATGTGGCCAACGACCATCCGCGCCTGCGGCGGCAGCTGATGCGCCTGATGAGTGGCGTCATTCTGACCGAACAGGACCAGTACGCCGCCATGGCCGGTCACACGGCGGATGCTCGACTGGCGTTCCTGCTGCTTGATCTGCGCGAGCGGATGTCCCGGGGCGGGGCACTCCAGGACCGCCTGCGTCTGCCGATGACGCGGGCGGAACTGGGCAGCTCCGCAGGCCTCGCCCCGGAGACCACCAGTCGCGTTTTCCAGCAGTTCCGGCGGCGTGAACTCATCGAGGCGAGCGGTCGCAACATCCGGTTCCTCGATCTTGCCGGACTGCGGCGTCTGGCCGTTCCGCTGACCCATCCCGGTGATGGCAGCGGTCGAACGACCGCTGCCTGACGCGACGGACAAGCTCGACAGGCGGCACTGTCCGGCGCATGCCGGTCAGCCCTGACTGCCGGTGCGCTTGCTGCCCGCGGCCGCGGCACTTGAGGGAGCGGCCTCGCGCATCGAGCGCATCTGCTCGAACCACGCCTGCCAGAGCTGGCTGCGCATGTGCAGTGCGCCGCGGGAAAACTCGGACATGATGTCGACCATGCCGTTCATGCCGGGCACATCGCCGGCGCCGCGCTGCAGCTCATCAACGGCCCGCTCCTCGAGTGCCAGCGTTTTCTCCACAGCCTTCTGCGTGGTGTCGAGCTCGCGGCGATAGACACTCTCGAAACCGCCGGTTTCGCCGTCCGTCGGCGTCAGTGCCTGCATGCTGCCCAGCATGTATTCGCGCTGGATGTCCATCAATTCGCGGGCGAGATTCATCATTTCGCTCTGCTGTCCGGCCATGGTGGCTTGCCTCCTTTCAATGGCGGTTTTCAAACCCGTTGTCCTAGTAGGCAATTAAAACCATTCGGTCGTTCCTCGGGGAATCGGAAATTCCACCCGACATCGCTCCGACTGGCCCCGACGGCCCTTGATGGGTAACCTGCGGACATGACCAGCGCAGCCATCCGCCTCTTCGCCCCTGCCGGTCAGACCGATCTGGCCGTTGCGGTCGCCGGGCACCTGGGCATCGAACTCGATGCCCTGGAGGAGCGGGATTTCGAGGATGGTGAGCACAAGACTCGCCTGCTCGAGCCGGTCGCCGGCGGCGACTGTTATGTCCTGCAGTCGCTTCACGGCCATGACGGTTACTCGGTCAACGACCGTCTGGTCCGGACACTCTTCCTGCTCGCTGAGCTTCGGGATCACCGCGCCGCCCGGGTGACGGCGGTCCTGCCGTATCTGGCCTATGCGCGCAAGGATCGTCGCACGAAGCCGCTGGACCCCGTGGCAACCCGCTATGTTGCCCAGTTGCTGGAGGCTGCCGGTGTCGATCGTGTTGACACCCTCGATGTGCATAATCCGGCGGCCTTCGAGAATGCGTTCCGCGTCCCGGTCCGTAACGTCGAGGCCGGCCCATGGCTGGCTCAGGCACTGCTCGAGACCGATCGCCCGGCGGCGATGACCGTGGTCTCGCCCGATGCCGGGGGATACAAGCGCGCCGAGCGCTTTCGTGAGATTCTTGCGGAACGCATGGGCACCCGGCCGCGGCTGGCGTTCATGGAGAAAAAACGAAGCGCCGGTGAGGTCAGCGGAGACACCCTGGTGGGAGAGGTGGCCGGAACGACGGCCGTCCTGATCGATGACATGATCAGCACCGGTGGCACGCTGGCCCGGGCGGCCAATGCATGTCGACAGGCCGGTGCCGATCGGGTGCTGGCCGTGGCGACTCATGGCCTTTTCACCGGAGATGCCATGGCGACTCTCGGTGCCGCCCCGATGGATCGGATCTACGTCACCGATACGCTTGCGGCCGCCAGCGCAGCCGATGACGCGATGGGCGACCGCCTCGCTCTGGTCCCGGCCGGGCCCATTCTGGCCAGGGCGATCGCCGACGGCTGATCAGTGCCCGTTCCGCTCAGGCGTGAGGCGGTTCAGGTGGCCTTCGGCCAGCGCCAGGTAGTCGCCCGCCCGGTCATACCAGTCGTTCTCGCCACGGGCATCCGAGTGACTGCGGTGACGGATGGCGAGGACGGCCCAGAGGAGCGCGCGACGGGCGGCGTAGAAATGCCAGAGGCCGGCCGGCGAGTCCTCATCATATGTCCGGGCGAACCGGGTCCGTAGCCGGTGAGCCGCCTCTGTGGCCCCCATGCGCTCGCATTCCATGGCCAGGAAGGCGATTTCCTCAAGCGGATCCTGGAGGCGCAGCGGCCGTGAGAATTCCAGGCAGTCGATGACCATCGGCGCGCCCGCGAAGTAGACATGTTCCGGGCGCAGATCGCCATGGACTTCGTGGATGTGGCCCGTTCGGACCCGTTCCTCGATGAGCTGCCGCAGTTCCCCGCCAAGCCGCCGCAGCGCCGCCCCCAGATTGTCGAGGCTGAGGCCCGGGGGTCGGATGGAATGCCTTGCCAGTTCCCCGATCTCTTCGCCGACCTGTCTCTGCATGCGTTGCCAGTGTGCCCGCGGCGAGAGCCACTCCGGCGGTGAGCGCCGGTAGAAGCCGGCCAGGAGATCGATCAGCGCATCCAGATCGGCGGGATCGAGGCGACCATGCCGAATCTGCCACTGCAGGTTCTGGCGCTCGTGCAGACGCACCATCTTCACCAGGTATTCATCCGCCTCCACCGTCCCGTCGCGGCACCGATCGAGTCTCCCTTTGGCGTCGCCACAGAGCCCGATCACGCCAATGTAGACGTCGGCGGCCAGCCGCCGGTTGAGATGCACCTCGCTCTGGCAGGCCAACCGCCGGTCACGGGGTGTTTCATGGTGCAGTAGTGGTTCGTCCAGGGCCTTCTTGAGCTTGAACGCAAAACGTCGGGTCAGGATGACCCAGGAGAAATGCGTCTCAATGCAACTCGCCGGCCCATGGTCCAGCACCGACGGGTCGGTGAGCAGTGACTGGACCATGCGCCTCTGCGATGCGAGGGGGGTTCGCATGCCTCAGGTCCCGCAGAAGGTGGCCGGAACGATCTCCCGGGGTTCAGGCGGCAGCGTCAGTTCCGGAAAGCCCGATGGCGACCGGTAGGGAGTCCGCAGGGCGTCAATCAGCCGTCGGATCGGCGCCAGGTCACCCTCCCGGGCGGCCTCCAGGGCCATTTCGACGCGGTGGTTGCGTGGGATGATGACCGGGTTTGCGGCCGTCATGCGGCGCACGCGGACCGCTTCATCAATCCCCAGCGCATGCAGACGGGCTCCATACTCGGCCATCCAGGCGTCCACCTCTTCGTCATGGTCGAACCATTCGCGCACACGCATCCTTTGGTCGTGGTCGTCAGGCGGTGCTTTCAGGAGCAATTGCCAGGTGTTGGTGAAATCCGCCCCGTGCCGCGCCATGAAGGCCAGCATTCGCTCCCCGAGCTCGGACTCCACCGTGCCTGAGCCCCCGGGGGCGTCCTCCGTGCCAGCCAGCCCGAGCTTGCGGGCCAGCATGTGGCTGTGGCCGATGGCGAACAGATCCGCATACTCGCCCAGGACGGCCTCGGCGGCCTCCACTGCGGCGTCATCCTCTTCATCCACCAATGGCAGCAGGCACTCGGCGAGCCGGACGAGGTTCCAATGTGCCATCCGTGGCTGCTGGTTCCAGGCATAGCGACCATCCCGGTCGACCGAGCTGTAAACGCGATCGGGCCGGAAATGATCCATGAAGGCGCAGGGACCGTAGTCCAGCGTTTCCCCGCTGAGGGTCATGTTGTCGGTGTTCATCACGCCATGGATGAAGCCGACCCGCAGCCATTCATTGACCAGTGCCGCGGTGCGTTCCATGACCGCGCGCAGCAATGCCAGATAGCGCATCGGCGCGGGCTGCGCCCGCAACGCCGGGAAGTGCCAGCGGATGGCGGTATCCGCGAGGCATCGAAGGCCCGCGGTATCGCCGCGATGGGCGTAGTACTCGAAACTGCCGAAGCGCAGATGGCTCGCCGCCACCCGGGTGAGCACGGCTCCCGGTTCCGGGCCGAACTGCCGCTGGACCGTCTCGCCGGTCGTCGCCGCGGCCAGTGCCCGGGTGGTGGGGATGCCCAGGGTATGCATGGCCTCGCTGACCACGAATTCGCGCAGGACCGGGCCCAGTGCCGCGCGACCGTCCCCGCCCCGCGAGAAGGGGGTCGGGCCCGACCCCTTGAGCTGGAGGTCATGGCGCTGGCCGGCACGGTCAGTCAGCTGCCCGAGCACAACCGCGCGACCGTCACCCAGTCGGGGGACCGGTCGGCCGAACTGATGCCCGGCATAGGCGAGTGCGATTGGCACGCTGCCCCCGGGCAGCTCCGTGCCGGTCCAAAGGCGACCCGCGTCCGGGTTGTCGGGCCATTCGGTTCCCATGCCCAGTTCCGCGGCCAGATCGCCATTCCACAGCAACAGCGCCGGATCGGCGGCGGGTGCTGGCTGGCATCTCCGGAAGCCGTCGTCGGGCAGGTGGGTCGGGTAGCGGTTTTCAAGCGTGGGGATTTCCATATCCGTACATTAACGCCCGTCGGGGCGGGCTGGCGAGGCGACGTCGTAACCGGCAAACTGCCTGCCATGCAGGTGATCCGATCTAACGCTCGCCGGGAGGCAATCGCGACGTGACCATGATGCACGGGCTTGCCCGACACCCACGGCGCCTGAACCTGCTGCTCTCGCTGGCCTGTCTCGCGCTCGTGGCCATCGCCGTGTCGCTGGAGGCGATCGGCGGCATGGAGCCGTGCCCGCTCTGCGTCTTCCAGCGCGTTGCCTTCCTGGCCATGGGGGCGGCATTGCTGCTCGGTGTGTTCATCCCGGGTCGGTTGGCCGCCGGGCTGACGGGGCTGGCGGGGCTCGCCGGCATCGGACTGGCCTGGCGACACCTCTGGCTGCAGTCCCTGCCGGCGGACCAGGTGCCCGCCTGCGGGCCGGGGCTTGACTATCTGCTGGACGCGTTTCCGCTGACCGAGGTGGTCGATATGGTGCTGTCGGGCTCCGGTGAATGTGCCGAGGTCGACTATGTCCTCGGTTTGAGCATCCCGGTCTGGACGCTGTTCGCCTACATCGGCATTGCCGGCCTCGGCATTATCGTCAACGAGGCCGCCCGGCGGCGCCCGATCGCCGCATGACCGCATCCGCTGTGCTGGAAGGGGCGCTTGCCGCCGACGGACCACTGGCCGCGGTATTGCCGGGCTACGCACCTCGGCCCGAGCAGCTCACCATGGCGCGTGCGGTCGCCGATGCGATCGAGCAGGAGAAGACCCTCGTCGTGGAGGCCGGTACCGGCACTGGCAAGACGCTCGCCTATCTGATCCCGGCTCTGCAATCGGGCCGGCGGGTCATCATTTCGACCGGCACGCGTACGCTCCAGGATCAGCTCTTCCATCGTGACCTTCCTGTTGCCTGTGCCGCACTGGACCGGCCGGTGCGGACTGCGCTGCTGAAGGGGCGGGGCAATTATCTCTGTCCGTATCGCATGGAGCGCACGCTGGAGGCCGGTCGTCTGGAGAGCCGTGAAATGGCCGACCAGTTACAGCGGCTGCGCGCCTGGGCCGGAACCACGCGCCGCGGCGATCTTGCCGAAGCGCCGCTGGGGGCCATTGACGGGCGCCTGCTCCCACGGGTGACCTCTACGGCGGACAATTGTCTGGGGCAGAACTGTCCGCTGTACGCCGACTGCTTTCTCATGGAGGCACGGCGCGAGGCACAGGAGGCGGATGTGGTGGTGATCAACCATCATTTGCTGATGGCCGACTGGGCCCTGCGCGAAGGTGGTTTCGGCGAGGTCCTGCCGGCGGCCGACGTGACGATCCTCGACGAGGCCCATCAGCTGCCGGAGACCGCCGCGCGCTTTTTCGGCGTGACGGTATCCAGTCGCCAGCTTCAGGATCTTGTCCGCGATACACGCCTCGAGCAGCAGAGAGAGGCCGCTGATTCCGGGGCCCTCTCGGAGCAGGCCGGCGTCGTCGAACGCTGCACGGCCGAGCTGCGGCTTGCGCTTGGCGATTCGCTGCGAGTCGCATGGGTCGAGGTCGGGCCTCAGGCTGCGCAGGCCGCGCGGGAACTTGCCGAAGCCGTGGACCATCTCGTCGAGGTGCTGGCACCTCAGGCAGTGCGTGGCCGTGGCCTGGAGAACTGTCATCGACGAAGCGATGAGTTGCGCACGGCATTGCGGACATTCCTGTCCGACGATGCCGACAGCAGCCGGGTCGGCTGGGTGGAGACACGCGGCCAGGGGTTTGCCCTGCGCCTGACCCCGCTGGATGTCGCCGAGCACTTCGAGGCCAGCCGGCAGCGCCATGGCCGGGCATGGATCATGACATCGGCGACGCTCGCGGTGGACGGGCGATTCGACCATTTCCAGAGGCGCCTCGGGCTCGATTCGGCGGAGACGCTGCGACTCGACAGTCCCTTCGACTACGCCTCGAACACCCTGCTCTATGTCCCCGACGCGTTGCCCGAGCCCAAGGACCCGGGGTTCAACGAGGCCTATCTGAATGCCATGGAGCCGGTACTGAAGGCGAGCGGTGGTCGGGCTTTCCTGCTTTTCACCAGCCACCGTGCCCTGCGGCAGGCGGCGGACTGGCTGCGAGCGAGGGACTGGTCGGGCCTTCTGGTGCAGGGCGAGGCGGCACCGAAACAGCTGCTGGAGCGCTTCCGGGAAACGCCCGGCGCTGTATTGCTGGGCACGCAGTCGTTCTGGGAGGGCGTCGATGTCCGTGGCCCGGCACTGTCCTGCGTGATGATCGACCGCTTGCCGTTCGCCTCGCCGGGCGACCCGGTGTTGCAGGCCCGGGTCGCCTGGTTGCGGGAGCAGGGCCGGAACCCGTTTGGCGAGTACCAGGTGCCGGAGGCCGTCATCGGCCTCCGGCAGGGCGTCGGGCGCCTGATCCGCGATGTCAGTGACCGGGGCGTACTCGTTCTCGGCGATACCCGGATTCTCGGCAAGTCGTACGGCAGGCTCTTTCGCAAAAGCCTGCCGCCCATGCCGCTGGTCCGTGATCTCGGACCCGTCGAGGCGTTCTTCGCGGATCAGTCCTCGACGAGCTCGTAGGAGCCGTCGGCATCGTGGGTTTCGCGACCCGTGACCGGCGGGTTGAACGCACAGATCAGCCGCATGTCCTCGGTTCCGCCACGCAGCGTATGCCGGTCATGCTTGTCGAGGGCATAGAGGACGCCGTCGCGGATCTCATGCACCTCGCCGGTGGCGAGATCCTCGACGCTGCCGTTGCCGGAGACGCAGTACACCGCCTCCAGGTGATTCTTGTACCAGAGGGTCATTTCCGCGCCGGCGGGAATGATGGTCTCGTGGAAGGAAAAGCCCATCCCGTCCTTTTTCAGCAGCAGTCGGCGGCTGGTCCAGCCGGGGCCGGTGACTTCGCGATCCGAGCCCTTGATGTCGTCAACGTCAACGATCTTCATTGCAGTTTTCCTTATGGTGCGAGTCGGTTGAGTGCCGATGGCCGGTAGGGACCAATGGTGAACAGTTCCTCCGCCGAATGACCCGGCTCGGGAAAGTCCTCCGCGGCAAAGCAGGGGCTGATCCGGCATTCGGCGTCAAGCTCCCTTGCCATCGACTGGAACAGGGCCCGGGAGGCGTCATTCTCCGGTGCGATCGTGGTCTCCAGAAGGCTGGCACGGTCTGCACCCGGCTGGCGCAGGAAAGCAGCGATCAGGCGCTTGCCGAGCCCCTTGCCCTGCAGCCCAGGGCGGATCCCCACCTGCCAGAGGAAGACAACTTCGGGATGGCGCGGGCGCCGGTAACCGCTGGCAAAGCCGACGATCCTGCCGTCGTGTTCGGCGACCACGCAGGTGTCCGCGAAATCCCGCGCCAGCAGCATGTACAGATAGCTCGAGTTGAGGTCGAGCGTGCCCGTGTCACGGGCAACGGCCCAAATAGCGCCCCCCTCGTCAGCGCGCGGTGAGCGCAGCCGGATGCCCTGGTCGGGGATTTCCTCGTCGGTCAATCGTGCCTCCTGATGATCCGCCTGAACAACGGCAGCGATCTTAGCAATGCCCATGCGAAAACCGCCAATAAAAACGTAGTCAAGGGCCGCATCGTGGACTATCCTCTCGGCGTTGGCGGGGTGTTCGCCCACGCCCGGCTCCGGTATTCCTCATGCATCACACGCTGTCGCCCTTCATCGCGCTGTTCGCCTCATTCGGTCTATTGCTCACCGGCGGCGGTCTGTTGACCACGCTGGTGGGGGTGCGCATGTCCGAGGAGGCCTTCGCCACCGATATCATCGGCGTGGTCACGGCCTGCTACTCGGTGGGTTTTGTCATGGCGACCCGGGTCTGTGCGGGCATCATCTCGCGGGTCGGGCATATACGCAGCTTCGCGGCCTTCGCGGCCATGGCGGCAATCAGTACGCTGGTCTACCCGCTGCTGATCGAGCCGTGGCTCTGGGCCGCCATGCGCCTGGTCTACGGGTTCAGTCTCGCCGGCCTGTACATGGTCACCGAGAGCTGGCTCAACGACCGAACGCCCAGTGAACGGCGAGGCCAGGTCCTTGGTGTCTACAGCATTGTCAGTTACGTCGGCCTCGGTGGTGGTCAGTTCCTGTTGCTGACCGGCCGCGCCGGGAGCTTTGAACTGTTCAGCCTCGCGGCGATGCTGATTGCCGCGGCGGTGGTGCCGGTCACCATTACCCGTATCACGTCCCCGGAGCTTCCCGTCGTCGAGCGGGTGGGGCTGCGGCGCCTGTTCGACGCTTCGCCCCTGGGCGTGGTCGGCTCGGCGCTGGCGGGCGCGATCAACGGGGCTTTCCTCGGTCTGGCGCCGGTCTATGCCCGTGGCACCGGGTTCAGCGATGCCGGCATCGCGTTGCTGATGGGGTTGAGTATCCTGGGGGGGTTTCTGCTGCAGTGGCCGATCGGTCACCTCTCCGACCGGTTCAACCGTCGTGATGTGCTGATGGGGGTGAGCTTCTCAATGATGGCCTGCAGCCTCGCCATCGTCTTCTCCACCGGTCGCAGCGAACTGGCCATCATCGCGCTCGGTGTGCTCTGGGGCGGCCTCGCCTTTACCCTTTATCCGATTTCCCTGTCCCTCGCCAACGACTTCCTCGAGCCGCGCCAGATGCTCGGCGCCAGCGCAAGCCTTCTGCTGGTCCATGGGGTGGGCATGATCGCCGGCCCGCTGATCGCCTCTCAGCTGATGGCGATCATCGGTGCCCCCGGCCTCTTCTGGACCGTTGCCGGCGCTGGGCTTTTGCTGGGTGGTTTCGCCTGGCTACGCCAGCAGGTCGGGCCACCCATTCCCGTGGGCGAGCCGGCGACCTACCGGGTCGTCCCGCGGGAAGGGGTGTATGCCGGTGGGCTGGATCCGCGCTACGAGGAGGTCCAGCTCGAATTCAACTTTGAGGCGGAGACGCCGGAAGCCCCCGAACCCGAGGCTGAACCATGACATCTTTCCCTATCCTGCTGGGTCTCGACGCCAGCACCGGCACCTGCTCCGTGTCCCTTGCCGTAGGCGATACGGTGGAGACCCGGCTGCAACGGCAGCGCAAGGGCCATGCCGCACTGCTGCTCGCCCTTGCCGAGGAGTTGCTGGCCGAGGCAGGTGTGGCCCGGACGGCGGTGGACGCGATCGCCTGTACCCGAGGACCCGGCGGATTCACCGGCGTCCGCATTGGTGTGGGTGTTGCGCAGGGCCTGGCCCTTGGGCTGGACCGGCCGGTGGTGCCCTTGTCGACGCTGCAGGTCCTCGCTGAGACGGCGATCCGACAGGAGCGCCGCGGTGCCGGCGTCCTGGCCCTTCTCGATGCGCGCATGGGTGAAGTCTACGGCGGCCTCTTCCGTCATCAGGCGGGCGTGCCGGGGACGACCGTCCCGGTGGATTTGGAATGGCTGGGCCCGCCGGCCCCGGTCAGCCTCCCGACCGGCGAGTGGTTCGGTGCGGGCAGTGGCTTTGAGGCCTATCCCGATCTGGCCTCAATGGTCGGACTCCATTCGGTGGGAGCCGACTGCATCCCGGACATGGGGGCGGGCATGATCCTGGCGAGCCGCCAGTTTGCCAAGGGCGGAGGGGTGCCGGGTCATCGTCTCGACCCCGTCTATCTCAGAAATCGGGTGGCAGATCCGCCGGTGTCTTGAAAACGGGGAAGGGTAGCCACAGATCTGCACTGAGGGAGGGATGAATAGGACATTCAAACCACTGATCTCAGGAGGTAGCGACATGGATCTCAAACCCTATCGTCCCATGGGAGGCCTTTTTGACCTCCATCGCGAACTGAACCGTTTCTTCGAGTCGCCCTGGGCCACGACCACGCCGGATGGCTCCACGGTGGAGACCAGCCAGTGGGTGCCGGCGGTGGATATCCGGGAGGCGGCGGACCACTACGAAGTCGAGGCCGATATCCCGGGCGTCAAGCCCAGTGATATCGAGGTCACCATGGAGCACGGCATGCTGAGCATCCAGGGTGAGCGGCATTACGAGTCGAGCAGGGAAGAGCACGGCGCGCGTCGGCTGGAGCGCTCCCATGGCGTGTTCTATCGGCGTTTCGCACTGCCGGATGATGCCGATCCCGATGCCATCGAGGCGAAGGGTGACAACGGTGTGCTCACCGTGACCATTGGCAAGCAGAAGGAAGCTCACAGCCGGCGTATTCCGGTCAAGCACTGAGACCGGATCGGGGTTTCACGCATCGGCCGATGGGCTTAGGCTTGACGGGACCAACAGGAGCCCATGCCGATGCGTGACCCACTTGATAACGATTGCTCCGACCAGACAGTGGTCAGTCCATTCCCGGGCGAGGGGCATGATCATCAGCAGTGCATCGACCAGGCGCTGGCTGAAGCCGAGCGGCTCTGCGCCGCTCGGGGGCGTCGTCTGACGCCGCTTCGCCGACGCGTGCTCGAACTGATCTGGGACAGTCACCAGCCGGTCAAGGCCTATGATCTGCTGGCGCGGCTGCGGGCCGATTCCGCATCCGCTGCGCCGCCAACCGTCTATCGGGCGCTGGACTTCCTCATGGCGGAACGCCTGGTGCATCGTCTGGCTTCGATGAATGCCTACGTGGGCTGCGGCCACCCCGGGCACCGGCATGCCGGGCAGTTCCTCATCTGCCGGGGCTGCCATGCCGTGGCGGAAATGGATGATCCCGATGTCCAGTCACTGCTGGATTCGCGGGCCTCGGACCTGGGGTTTGCCCTCGTGGATCAGACCATTGAGCTGGAAGGGCTCTGTCCGCGCTGCCGGCGGGCGCATGCGGCAGTCGGGCGGGCGAGGTAGGATCCACCGAGGGGCGGCATTTGCCGGCATTCATCGCTGCCGACTATCCTTTCCGCATGAAACACTCCCCGAGCGAGAGCACCGACCCCCGCGAGATGGCCCACTACGACCGTCTCGCCGCGACCTGGTGGGACCCGGACGGGCCCTTCTGGCCCCTCCATGGCCTCAACCGCTTCCGTGTCCAATACCTTCGCACACGCCTGATCGAACACTTTCATCTGGATGACGGTCATCAGCCGCTCGAGGGCCTTTCCATCCTCGATATCGGCTGCGGTGGCGGCATACTCAGCGAGTCCATGGCACGGCTGGGGGCGCGGGTGACCGGCATCGACCCGGTGGCCCGGAATATCGCCATCGCCGAGGACCACGCCGAGGCATCAGGGCTCGTCATCGACTATCGGTGCGAAACCGTGGAGGCGCATGAGGCACCATCCGGCGGCTATGATGCGGTGCTCAACATGGAGGTGGTGGAGCATGTCGAGGGGCTACCGGGGTTTCTCCATGCCTGTGCCCGACAGCTGCGGCCCGGTGGCGTGATGTTCGTGGCCACCATCAACCGCACGCCGCTGGCCGGGCTGACTGCCATATTCGCCGCCGAGTACATCCTGCGCTGGCTGCCGAGGGGCACGCATCAGTACCGCAAGCTGCGGCGGCCCGCCGAGGTCCGGGGTCCGCTCGCCGACAGCGGCCTTGAGGTGGTTCACCAGACCGGCGTGGCCGTGAGCCCGATCACCCGCCGTTTTCGCTACACGCGTAGCCTGACGGTCAATTACATGATGACGGCGGTTAAATCCGCTGCCTGAAGGAGGCGATGGCATGGCCGTCAATGGCATCCGAACCGCCGTACTGTCGGCATTGCTTGGCCTCGCCGGTATGGTGCAGGCGCTCGAGGTGAGTGGCCCTCAGCGTCAGGGTGGTCTGCTGGCGGGGCAGGTCGAGCCCGGCGCCCGGGTGGAAGCGCTCGGCCGGGCCATCCCGATGGATGCCACCGGGCGCTTTCTGCTGGGGCTTGGTCGCGATGCACCGGAGACCGTGATGGTCCGGGTCACCCTCAGCGACGGCACGACCCGCGAGCATGCGCTGTCGGTGGAGCCGCGGCGTTATGATATTCAGCGTATCGACGGGCTGCCGCAGAATCAGGTCAGTCCCGACACGCAGACGCTGGCACGGATCCGCGAGGATGCGGCCCGGGTGAGGGAGGCCCGCAGCCGCCGGATTGACCAGCGCCATTTCGACGCCGGCTGGATATGGCCGGTCACCGGGCCCATCTCGGGCATCTACGGCAGCCAGCGCATCCTCAACGGGGAACCGCGGCAGCCGCACTACGGCATTGATATCGCCCGGGCGACCGGCACGCCGGTGGCCGCCCCCTCGGATGGCGTGGTGACGCTGGCGGCAGAGGATCTGTTCTTCTCCGGCGGAACGCTGATCATCGATCACGGCCAGGGGCTCTCCTCGAGTTTCCTGCACCTGTCACGGATCCTGGTGGAGCCCGGTGAGCGGGTTCGACAGGGCGATATCGTTGCCGAAGTAGGGGCCACGGGCCGGGTGACCGGCGCCCATCTGGACTGGCGGATGAACTGGTTCGATCAGCGTATTGATCCGTCCCTGCTTGTGCCGCCGATGCGCGAGGTGCGGGCGGAATGAGTGCCGGTCAGCGCCTGATCGTGGTCCTTGGTGACCAGCTCGATCGTCGGGGACCGCTGCTGGACGGTCTCGATGCCGCCCGGGATACGGTCTGGATGACCGAGGCGGTGGCCGAGGCCGAGCGCGGTCCTGTCCATCAGCAGCGCCTTGTCCTTTTCTTCTCCGCCATGCGACACCTCCGCGACGAACTGCGGGCACGCGGCATCAACGTGCGTTACCGGTGCATCGAAGATGCGCCGGTCGGTTCATCGGATCAGGGCCTGGCCGATCACCTGCGCGCGGATATCGCGCACCTGCAGCCGGACACCGTTGTCATGATGGAGGCCGGTGACTGGGGCATCGAGCACGGCCTGCAGGATGCCGTGCGCGCGTCGGGGGCAACACTGGACTGGCGACGGGACAGCCATTTCCTGGCCAGCCGGGAGTCCTTCGCCTGCTGGGCAGCGGGGCGCAAGAGCCTGACGCTCGAGTATTTCTACCGCAGCATGCGCAAGCGTCATGTCGTGCTCATGGAAGGTGATCAACCGGCGGGCGGTGCCTGGAATTTCGACAAGGATAATCGCGCCGCCTTTGGCAGGGACGGGCCGGGTGAGCTGCCGCCACATCCGCGCTTCCAGCCTGATACCACGACCCGCGAGGTGATCGACCGTGTGCTCGAGCGCTATGGCGACCACCCGGGAGATGCCCGGGATTTCGACCAGCCGGTGACGCCGGATCAGGCGCAGCGGGCGCTGGACGACTTCATCCGGTATCGGCTGCCCCGCTTCGGGACCTGGCAGGACGCCATCTGGGTGGGTGACCCGCTGCTCTACCATGCACGGCTGTCGACATCGCTCAACCTGCATCTGCTGGATCCGCGTGACTGCCTGGAGCGGGCTGAGGCGGCCTATCATCGCGGTGAGGCGCCGCTCAACGCCGTGGAGGGATTCGTCCGCCAGATCCTTGGCTGGCGGGAGTTCATCCGCGGTATCTACTGGTTGAAGATGCCGGACTATGCCGAGGGCAATGCGCTGGATCACCACGAGCGGCTGCCGTCTTTCTACTGGGATGGTGAGACCGAAATGGCCTGCGTGGCGGACGCCATGGCCGCGGTGCTCCGTCATGGCTATGCGCATCATATCCAGCGGTTGATGGTGCTCGGCCTTTTCGCCCAGCTCTATGGCGCGCATCCCTACGCCTTCCACGAGTGGCACATGGCGCTCTATCTGGATGCCGTGGACTGGGTGAGCCTGCCCAATGCGCTGGGGATGAGCCAGTTCGGTGACGGGGGCGTGGTGGGGACCAAGCCCTATTGCGCCAGCGGTGCATACATCAGCCGCATGAGTAACGCCTGCGGACAATGCCGCTACGATCACGGCCAGGCCACCGGGGAGCGGGCCTGCCCCTTCACCACGTTTTACTGGGAGTTCCTCGACCGCCATGAGGAGCGGCTGGGGCATAATCGCCGGCTGCAGTTCCAGTACCGCAACCTGCATCGCAAGAGCAAAGCCCAGCGCGCAGCCATCCGCGAGCAGGCCATGCGGTTGCGTGAGCAATTGGCGGCGGACTCGGGTTCCGGCGGGAGAGGCTGACCATGCAACGGTTACAGGATCTGCGCGAGACCGCTGGCCGGTGGATTGAGTCGCCTCTGCCGCATAACACCATCATCGTCCTGATTGTCCTTAATGCGGTCCTGCTGGGATTGGCCACATCGCAGAGCGTCATGACGGCGGCGGGTGGCTGGATCCTGGGAATCGAGGCGGTGATCGTCGGCGTATTCGCCCTGGAGATCGCCATCAAGCTTTTCGCCTGGGGGCCACGCTTTTTCCGCAGCGGCTGGAACCTGTTCGACTTCATCATCGTAGGCATCGCGCTGGTGCCCTCCGCGGGGCCGCTCAGCATTCTCCGCTCCCTGCGCATACTCCGCGTGCTGCGTCTGCTATCCACAGTCCGTCGCCTGCGCCTGCTCGTCGAGGCCTTGATATCGGCCATCCCCAGCATCGGGTGGATCGTTTTCCTGCTCGGGCTGGTCTTCTACATCTTCGGCGTGATGGGCACCGAGCTTTTCGCGGCCCGGTTTCCGGCATGGTTCGGCACGCTCGGCCGCTCCATGTACACCCTGTTCCAGGTGATGACCCTCGAGAGCTGGTCCATGGGCATCGCCCGGCCGGTGATGGAGGCTTATCCGTTCGCCTGGCTGTACTTTGTTTCGTTCATTCTCGTGACCGCGTTCACGATTCTGAACCTTTTCATTGGTATCATTGTCAACACGATGCAATCAGCGCACTGGGAAGAAGAGGATGAGCGTCGCGCCGAAACCGAGGCAAAGGCGCACCTTGAGCGCGAAGAAATCCTCGAACTGCTGCGGCGGACTGATGAGCGGTTGACCCGCCTGGAGAAAGCGGGATTGATGCGTGTCAAGCACAGCGACTGAGCAGCGCGGGAATTGATGGATATCCTCAGGATAGTGATATACTGCGCCGCAACACATGGTTTTCTCTCTCTCCTCCTCTTGGCCGGCCTCAGCGTCGGCTTTTTTTTGTCTGAAGGAAATCGATGATGCAGGGAAACGGCAGGATCGAGGGGTTCCCGAGCATGGTTGCCGGTGTGCTGCTGCTCGGGTCGGGCGTGGTCCTGGGGGCTTTCGGCGCTCATGGTCTGGGCGAAGACCTGGCCCCGGCCACGCGTGCCGCCTGGCAGACCGCCGTGCAATACCAGCTGGTCCATGGCCTGGCGCTCTTTGTACTGGGAGCAATCGCCGACCGTCTGCCGGCGGGGCAGATCCGCGGCCATGCCGCATTCCTGCTGGGCGCAGGCTGCGTCCTTTTCAGCGGCAGCATCTATTGGCTCAGCCTTGGAGGCCCCTGGTGGCTGGGTCCGGTGACGCCCCTCGGCGGCGTGACCATGATCATGGGCTGGGTCTGGGTGCTGCGGTGGCTGTGGCTTGCCCGTGGGCAGTCCACTCAGTCCGCCGGCTGATATGCGTCCACCGCGAGAACGGCTTCACCACTGGTGACGTAGCGGGACCGGCCGCGACGGGCGGTCACCGGGGCGCCGCCGGTCATGCCACCGAAGGCCGGCAGGATCAGACCGTCACCGGACTCTTGTATGAACGCCGGCAGCCGCAGGCTGTCGCCACCGGCGTCGAGCCGGACCACCGGGTGCCAGTGGCCGGCGATCCAGGGTCTGTCGATGCCTCCCTCTGGCGGGTGATGTCGCAGCACCACCCCGCTGCGTTCGATGCCTTCCTCGTAACAGTCCAGAGCCGGTTCCAGTCGCCGGAGCTCCCGGTCATGGTTGCCGATGATTGCCGTCATCGTGATAGCGCCATGCCGGACCCGCCAGTCAAGGATCTGCCGATGCAGGGCCGGGTCGCTTCCCAGCCGCACATGTAGGATATCGCCCAGCAGGATGATCTCCCGGGGCTGCCAGTTCGTGATCAGGGCATCCAGCCGTTGCAGGCTCGCGGCGGTGTCACCCTCGGGAATGGCAAGGCCCGCCCGACGGAAGGCGGCCGCCTTGCCCAGATGCAGATCAGCCAGAAGCAACGCGGACAGTGCCGGCCAGTAGACCGCACGCTCGGGGAGCAGCTGCAGCGTATGCCGGCCGATCTGGAGGGTCTGTTCGCTCATGTGCGGTCGGCCGCACGCTCGAGCTGGGCGACCATCTTCGCCACGCGGTCCTGCCAGCGCTGCGTGGTCAACCGGTTGCGCAGCCGCTCGGCCCAGAGGGGAAAGGCGAGGGGCGTGAAACGCTCCGTTTCGTGAACCACCAGCCCGGCACGGGCGATGGCCTGCAGGGCGCTACGAAGCCGATCGATCTCCAGAGCGCTATCCAGGACCTCGCGCCGGGCCTGGTCGAGCAACCGGTTGTCGGGATCGTAGCGGTTGATGGTGTCGAAGATCAGTCCGCTGGATGCCTGCAGTTGCCGCGCGGTTTTTCCACGCCCGGGGTAGCCCTGAAAGATCAGGCCGGCGACCCGGGCGATGTCGCGGAACTGGCGGCGGGCGAGTTCGCTGGCGTTCATGCCCGCGAGCAGGTCATCCACCAGGCCGTCCGCGGAGAAAAGTGTCCGCCATTCCGCCTCATCCAGAGGCGGCAATGACTCGCCAACCAGCTCGAAACCATAGTCATTGACCGAGAGGCTGAAGGTCGCCGGGCTCTGCTGGCCGAGCCGCCAGGCGGTCAGTGTCGCCAGGCCCTCATGGGCGAGTCGGCCGGCAAAGGGGTAGACGAAGAGATGCTGACCTTCCCGCGATCGCGTGCGCTCGATCAGCAGTTGTCCCGGGCGGGGGAGCGATGACCAGTTCGACTGGATCTCAAGCAGCGGTTGGATGGCCGCCATCTCGGGCTCGCGACAATGGCCATCGGCGGCCTCCGAGAACAGTTCGAGCACACGGCTGGCAAGCGCCGTCGACAGCGGCAGCCGGCCGCCCTGCCAGCGCGGTACCGCCTGGCGCCTGGCGCCCGCGCGCTTGACGAACGCGGTCAGGTCGCGGACCCGGATCAGCTCGAGGCTTCGCCCGGCGAAGAGAAAGGCATCGCCGGGCTTGAGCCGGGCAATGAAGCTTTCCTCGATCGTGCCGATATGCCCGCCGCCCTGATAGCGAACGGCGATGGCGGCATCGCTGGTGATCGTGCCGATGCTCATCCGATGGCGGCTGGCCTGGGCACGGCCGGCGATCCGATAGACGCCATCGCTACCCTGGACGACCCGCTGGAAGTCGGGGTAGGCCTCCAGCACCGGCCCCCCATGCGTCACGAATTCCAGCGTCCACTGCCAGGCATCGTCACCCAGTCCGGCATAGGCATGCGTCGTGCGGACCTCATTCAGCAGGGCATCGGGTTCGAAGCCATCGCCCGTCGCCAGTGTCACCAGGTGCTGAGCGAGCACATCCAGGCTCTGCACCAGAGGGCGCCGGGCTTCCACCTCGCCGGCGGCCCAGGCCCGCCGGGCCGCGGCAATCTCGACCAGTTCCAGGGCATGGGTGGGCACGCAGAGGATGCGGCTGTCGCGGCCGGGCTGATGGCCGCTGCGGCCGGCCCGCTGGGCCAGACGCGCAACCCCTTTGGGGCTGCCCACCTGAATGACCTGATCCACCGGGGAGAAATCCACGCCGAGATCGAGACTGGAGGTGGCGACCACGCAGCGGAACGCACCGGCCGCGAGGCCCGCCTCGATGCGCTGCCTGAGGCTGCGATCGATGGATCCATGGTGCAGGCCGAGGCCCTCCAGCCAATCCGGCCGGGTGCGGAGCAGGGACTCAAACCACAGCTCCGCCTGGGAGCGGGTGTTGGTGAAGAGCAGGCAGCTCTGGGGGGCCTCCAGTACCTCGATGACGTCGTCGAGGAGCTGGGTCCCGAGATGACCGGCCCATGGAAAGCGTGTGCCGGCCGCTGGCAGCAGGGTGCGGATGTCGATGGGGCGCGACGGAGGACCCTGGATGAGCCGCCCCGAGGCACTGTCGTCGCCGAGCAGGCAGTCGCGTGCTTCCTCAAGATTACCCAGTGTCGCCGAGAGCCCCCACGTTCGAAGCCCTGGCGCCAGCCGCCGCAACCGGGCCAGGCAGAGCTCCAGTTGCACACCCCGCTTAGTGCCGATGAGCTCATGCCATTCATCGACCACGACGGCGCGCAGATTCCGGAACTGCCGCGCGCCATCGCGATAGGAAAGCATCAGCGACAGGCTCTCCGGCGTCGTCACCAGGGCCTCTGGGGGGTGCTGCCGTTGCCGGGCACGGGCACCGCTGCTGGTATCACCCGTGCGTTTTTCCACCCGCCAGTCCAGGCCGACGCCCGCGGCGGCAGCGTCCAGGTTGTTGACGGTATCGCCGGCGAGCGCCCGCAGCGGCGTGATCCAGAGCACCCGCAGGCCGCCACGGCGGTCGTTGCCGTCCGCCTCGCCGACGCCCTCGATCAGTGGACCGCCCCACGCGGCGAGGGATTTGCCGGACCCGGTCGCGGAGTGGATCAGCCCACTCTCACCACGACCATAGGCCGCCCAGGCCTCCAGCTGAAACGCCTCGGGCTGCCAGCCATGAGAGGTGAACCACTCGGTCAGCCGGGCCTGCGGGTTCTCGCTCACGGTAGCAGGGCCTTCGCCTGTGCCAGCGTATCGGCGTCTCCGGGGCCCAGATCCTCACGCCAGCGTGCGATCCGCGGGAAGCGCAGAGCCAGACCAGATTTATGACGCGACGAGGGGGCGATGCCCTCGAAGGCGAGTTCGAACACCTGGACCGGTTCCACCGAGCGGACCGGCCCGAAGCGTTCCCGGGTATGGCGGCGGATCCATCGGTCGAGCCGGCGGATCTCGGCATCATCCAGTCCGGAATAGGCCTTGGCGATGGGCACGAGACGCTCGCCATCCGGCACGGCGAAGCTGTAGTCGGTATACAGGTTGGCCCGGCGGCCGTGCCCCGGCTGGGCGTACAGCAGAATGACATCAAGAGTCAGTGGGCTGATCTTCCACTTCCACCACGGGCCGCGGGGGCGCCCGGTGCCGTAGGCGGTATCGCGGCCCTTGAGCATGATCCCTTCCACCCCCCGGTCACGGGACTGCTCGCGCAGACCGGCGAGATCGCTCCAGCTATCGGACTCGATGCGCGGCGAGATCATCAGCGGCGTCTCGATCCCGGTCATCAGCTCCTCCAGCCAGCTCCGCCGGCGCTCAAGGGGTATGTCACGCAGGTCCCGACCGTCCGCCTCAAGCAGATCGTAGGCCAGCAGCCGCACCGGCACCTCGCGCATGAAGCGCTGGCTGACCCGTTTGCGTCCCAGCCGGCGCTGGAGCTGGGCAAAGGGCAGCACCGTCTCTTTCCATGCGAGGATTTCGCCATCGATAACCGTGTCCGGCGGGAGCTGTGCGGCGCCCTGTTCGATCTCGGGGAAGGTCTCGGTGATCAGGGATTCGCCGCGGGACCACAGGTGCACCGCATCCGCCCGCCGAACCAGCTGCGCGCGGATACCGTCCCATTTCCACTCCAGCTGCCAGCCGTCGATGGCGCCGAGCGCTTCCGCCGGATCATCCTCCAGCGGATGGGCGAGGAAAAACGGGTAGGGCCGCGAGGCATCCTCCCGGCCGGAGCGTTCGTCGAAGAGGCCTCGAAAGAAATCGCCATCCGGCGTCCACTGGCCCATCAGCCGATGGGCGATCACCGGCCGGGGCTGGCCGCTGGCCTGGGCCAGGGCCCGTTCGACCAGCGTCTGGGAGACGCCCACGCGCAGGGCGCCGGTGAGTAGCTTGCTGTAGAGAAAACGCGAGCTCTCCTCCAGCCGCTGCCATGCCGCGGTGACCCGTTGCCGACGCGCGTCGTCGTCGAGCTCGCGCAGGATCTGGATCTCTTCCTCCAGCCAGACGGCCAGCCCTCGGTCATCGGTCAGCCCGGCATCTCCAGACCCGTGGAGCAGTAATGCGATCGTCTCGGCGAGATCCCCGACATGCTCATGGGTTTCCTCCACGAGCCAGCCCGGCAGTCCGCTCACATCCGCCAGCCACTGGCGCAGCTGCATCGGTCCGATCAGCCGCTTCAGGCGCCGGCCACTCAGGAAATAGACGGCCCAGGCGCCGTCGGCGGCCTCGACCGTCGAGAAGTAGTCCGCCATGGCCGCCACCTTGGCGTTCGTGCCGCGCTGTTCATCCAGTTCCCGGAATAGCGCTGCGAATTCCTGCATCAGGCGTTGTCCTCGTCATCACCATAGAGTGTGGCCAGCGGGCGGGCCTGCAGACCCAGTTCATTGAGGTATCTCACCAGTTCATCCGCGCGGCCATGCGTGGTGAGCACCTGGCGGGCGCGGGTATCGCGGATGGTCTGCAGCAGGCCGGGCCAGTCGACATGGTCGGAGATGACGAAACCCCGGTCATGGCCGCGCCGGCGGCGGTTGCCACGGATCCGCATCCAGCCGGAGGCGAACCCGGTGACCGGCTTGCGGAACCGTCGCATCCAGGTGGAACCGGCCGCGCTGGGCGGTGCGATGACCAGGCTGCTGCCGTAGTCCTCTTCCTTCGGGGCTTCGCTGACCATGCGGGTGGGCGGCAGGTCGACGCCGGCATCCCGATAATCCTGGGTGAGCGGAGCGACGGCGCCATGCAGGTAGATCGGGCCGGGGTGTTCCGCTGGCAATGCGGCCAGCAGCCGCTGGGCCTTGCCCAGGGCATAGGAGAAGAGCATCGTGGTGCGTCCCTGCCGGGCGTTGCGATGCCACCAGTCATGGATGTCCCGGGCGACCGATGCCACCGGCGGCCAGCGATAGACCGGCAGGGCGAAGGTGGCCTCGGTGATGAAGGTGTCGCAGGCAAGCGGCTCGAAGGGCGCGCAGGTCGGGTCGGCGTCGCGTTTATAGTCGCCCGAGGCGACCCAGACCTCGCCGCGGTATTCGACGCGCACCTGTGCCGAGCCCAGGATATGACCGGCCGGATGCAGACTGACGGCCACCGGACCGAACTGCAGTGGTGCGCCATAGTCGACACCATGGATCAGTCCGTTCGGGCCCAGGCGGCGGCGCAGCAGGCCCAGGCCCGGGCTGGCGGCCCAGTACTGGTCGCTGCCGGCACGAGCATGGTCGGCATGGGCATGCGTGATCACGGCGCGGGAGACCGGGCGCCAGGGATCAATGTAGAAATCGCCGGCGGCACAGTAGAGACCCTTATCCGTCGGCTGTATGAGCGGCGGGGACATGACCCCCATTGTAGCGCGGCTTTAGGAGTAGTTTGATGGATACGCTGAGCCCTGAATCCACCGCCCTGGTTGTGGGGGCCGGTGGCGGTATCGGTCATGCCTTTGTGCGCCGATTGCTGGCGGAAAGCCGGGTCGGGCGGGTCTGGGCGGCGACCCGCTCGCCGCGGAACCCGGATCTCGTGGCACTCGGCGAGGCCTATGGCGATCGTCTGGCACCCGTGGCGGTGGACATCCTCGACGAGCAGAGCATCGCTGATCTCGCCCGTCACATCGGCGACATCGATTCAAGGCTTCACCTGCTGATCAACGCCTTCGGGTTCCTCCACGACCGGGAGGCGGATATCTGGCCCGAAAAGCGTCTCGAGGACATTACCCCGGAGGCGATGTTGCGGAACTATCGTGTCAACACGCTGGCACCGGCGCTGATCGCACGATACTTCCTCCCGCTGCTCAATCACCGCGAGCGAGCGGTATTCGCCAGCCTCTCGGCCCGGGTGGGCAGCATTGGCGATAACCGGCTGGGTGGTTGGTACAGCTACCGTGCCAGCAAGGCCGCCCAGAACATGTTCACCCGCGGGCTGGCCATCGAATGCGGGCGCCGGGCAAAACGGGTGATCTGTCTCGCATTGCATCCCGGCACCACCGACACCGGCCTGTCCGAACCCTTTCAGGGACGCGTGCCGGAAGGAAAGCTGTTCAGTCCGGATTTCGCCGCCGGCAAGCTCCTCGAGTGCATCGACAGTGCCGGGCCGGCCGACTCCGGTGGCTTTTTCGCCTGGGATGGCGCGCCGATTCCCTGGTGAGGTCCGCCGGTTCAGCCGGCGGCGGATTGCGCCGCCAGTGCCTCGGCGACCACGCCGCAGAGGCGCCGGGCCATGGGCAGATGGAGGAATTCGTTCGGGCCATGGGCATTGGAACCTGGCCCGAGCACGCCGGTGACGAGGAAATGGGCCGCCGGGAACTGCCCGCCGAGCAGGTTCATCAGGGGAATGCTGCCGCCTTCGCCCATGAAGACGGCGGGCTTGCCGAACCAGTTTTCTGAGCCGCGGGCGAGGCTGTCGCCGAGCCAGCCGGAGAAGGACGGGGCATTCCATCCATTGGCACCGCCGGCGGCCCGGAAACTGACCTCGGCACCCTGTGGCGGCTCATGGGTCAGTGCCTCGGCCACTGCCCGGCCGGCGGCATCGCCGTCCACGGTGGGTGGCAGGCGCAGCGACAGCCTCAGCGTGGTCTCCGGTCGCAGGACGTTGCCGGCCTCGCTGCTCTCCGGCAGACCACTGGCACCGATGACTTCCAGCGCCGGCCGCCAGGTACGGTTGAGTATGAGCGTCTCAGCATCATGGCTGTTGGCGCGGGTGCCGCCGGCCCAGGGGAATTTCCCGGCCAGTGCGTCACCGACCACGGCGGCGGCCAGTGCGGCCTGCTCCCGGCGCTCGTCCGGGATGTCGGCCTGCAGTGCCGGGAGTCGGATATCCCCGGTCGCCGAATCCTCAAGGCGTTCCAGCAATGCCCGCGCAATCCGAAAGCTGGACGGCACGACGCCGCCCGCGTCGCCGGAGTGCACACCCTGATCCAGTACCCGCACAGTCAGGTCGCCGGCGGCCATCCCCCGCAGCGAGGTGGTCACCCAGAGCTGGTCATAGTTGGCGCAGCCGGAGTCGAGGCAGACCACCAGGCCCGGATCGCCGATGGGCCCGGCGAGATGCGCGAGGTAGGCGGGCAGGTCGGGGCTGCCGCTTTCCTCCGCGCACTCGATGAGCAACATGCAGCGGGGGCAGGGAACGCCCTGTTCGTGGAGCAGACGCACTGCCTCGAGTGAGGAGAACAGGGCATAGCCATCGTCGGCCGCCCCGCGGCCGTAGAGGCGATCATCCGCGATGACGGGCTGCCAGGGACCCTTGTCGGCGTCCCACCCGCTGGCCTCCGGCTGCTTGTCGAGATGCCCGTAGAGCAGGGTCTCGCCGGCGCCGGTACCGGGGATATCCACCCACAGAACAGGCGTGCGCCCGGCCAGCCGGATCACCTCGACGCGACTGCCTGCCGGCGCCTGGCGCCGACACCAGTCCTCGGCAAGTGCGACGGCCTCGTCGATATGGCCATTCCGCGCCCATTCAGCGTCGAAGGCCGGCGATTTGGCCGGGATCCGGATGAAGTCCTGCAGCGCTGGGAGGATGCTGTCCTGCCAGTCGGATTCGACCATCTCCCGTGCCATGCCGGGATTGAATTCGTGGGCCATGGGACCTCCGTTTGCTCTTGCGGCCTGCGCCCACAGGGTATCGGTCCACCGCTAGAGCGGCCAGACCCGCGGGATGATCAGCAGCGCCATCGTCATGACAATCAGGTTCAGTGGCAGGCCGAAGCGGAGGTAGTCGGTAAAGCGATACGCGCCGGGGCCGAACACCATCAGATTCGTCTGGTAGCCGATGGGGGTGGCGAAGGCGGCCGAGGCGGCGATCATGATGGCAATCACAAAGGGCGTTGCGGAGACGCCCAGTGACTCCGCGGCGGCCATGGCCACCGGGAAAATCAGCACGGCCGCGGCATTGTTGGTGACCAGTTCGGTGGCCACCAGCGTCAGCAGATAGATGGCGGCCAGCGTCAGCATTGGCCGATCCGCCGTCAGGGCCATCACCTGGCTGCTGATGGCCGTGGCGGCGCCGCTGTTATCCATGGCCTGGCCAATGCCCAGCGCCGCGCCGATCACCAGCAGCACATTCCAGTCGATATTGCGGATGGCTTCGCCCAGATCCATGCAACGGGTGACGATCAGTGCAATGGCGGCCAGGAGGGCGGCATTGAGCATGCTCACCCAGGGAGTGGTCGCCAGTCCGACCATACCGATGAGGATGGGGAGCGCCAGCCAGGCCTTTTCATGCTGCGGTGGGGCCGAGTCCTCCACGCCGCTGACCAGATAGAAGTCACGCGCATCGCGCTGACGCTCCAGAAAACTGGGATGGGTTTCCAGCAGCAGCGTGTCGCCCGGGCGCAGGACGATGTCGCCGATCTTGCCGGGCAACTGGCGGCCGCCGCGGGCGACGGCGATGACGGCCGCCTCGTAGCGTTCACGGAAACGGCCGGCGCGGATGCTGCGGCCGACAAGAGGACACGCCTCCGAGACAACCGCTTCCACCAGACAGCGCTCGCGACGTGGCTCCTCGAGATCTTCCACCGCATCGGTGGCCGGTTTCAGACCGCGCATTTTATGCAGATCGACCACCGATTCCAGTACGCCGACGAACACCAGACGGTCGGTGCCCTGAAGCTGTTCGGTGGGTCCCACCGCCGGAATGACGCGGCCGCCCCGTTCGATCTCGGCAAGGAAAAGCCCGGGCAGATGGCGCAGCCCGGCCTCTGCGATGCTCTTGCCCACCAGCGGCCCATCCGCCGTGACCTCGACCTCTACGGTATACCGTCTCGGGTCGAGGCGGTCCGCAGTGACGTCACGACGGTCGGGCAGCAGCCATGGCGAGGCGATCAGCAGGTAGGCCAGCCCGGTCAGGGTGACCGGTATGCCAACCCAGGCCAGATCGAACAGCGCGAGACCCGGCGCCGCGTTCTGTGTGCGCAGGAGGTCATTGACGATCAGGTTCGTGCTGGTCCCGATCAGGGTGCAGGTGCCCCCCAGGATGGCCGCATAGCTGAGCGGGAGGTACAGCCGCGAGGCCGGTAGTTGCAGCCGCCGCGCCAGATCGTCCACCACCGGCAGAAACAGGGCGACGATGGGCGTATTGTTGAGAAAGGCACTCAGGCCGGCCACGGGGGTCAGCAGCCGCCACTGCGCTGAGCGCAGACCCTTCGCCCGGCCGATGAGCGGGTTTGCGATCAACGCCACTGCGCCGGTGCGGGTCAGTCCAGCCGCCACCACGAACAGCAGCCCGACGGTGATCAGGCCACTGCTGCCGAAGCCCTCGGCCGCTGCCGCGGGCGTGAGGAGCCGCTCAGTGCCACTGATCGCGGTGGTGGTGATCAGCACCGCGAGTCCACTGAACAGAATCCCGACCGGCGAGGCACGACCGCTCACCAGTCCGCCCAGCACCGAGAGGACGACGGCAATCGTCAGCCAGCCTTCCCAACCCATGGACATCACTCCCTTGCCCGATCAGGCCACTCCATCGAGCTCTTCGCCGCGGGCCTGACGCCAGTATCCCGGCGCCGGATTCGGCTGGCCGGTGCCGAGAATATGGGCCATGAGCTCCAGCCCGGTGAAGGCCGCCGGGCCCGGTCGGCTGAAAAAGCGGTTGCCGTCGACCAGATAAACCGCGTGAGTCCGGACGGCCGCCAGATTCTCCCAGCCAGGCCGCGAGCGCATTGAAGCCAGCCCCCGGGCGGCGCCGGCCACGGATTGTCCGCACGGCAGCATGATAATGACCTCGGGGTCGAATCGCCGCACCGTGTCCCACTCGACCACGACCGAATGATCGCCGGGCCCGCCCAGTGACTCGCCACCGGCGGTGACGACCATATCGGGGATCCAGTGGCCGCCGATGAACAGCGGATCGGGCCATTCGACGGTCAGCACCCGCCTTGAAGGGGCCTTATGCCGACGCACGGCCTGACGGCGCCGGTCGAGGCCGTCGATCAGCGCATCGCCTTTGTCCGGAACCCCCGCCGCCCTCGCTACCCGGCGGATGTCCTCAAGCAGACCGTCCAGATCCCGACCGTCGAGGGCCAGTACCTCGGCGTCGCCGATGGCCTCGGCGGTGAGGCTGCCGGGTGTCGCGGCGCAGACGTCACAGAGTGACTGGGAGAGGATGAGATCGGGATCAAGCTCGCGGAGGGCCGCCTGATCCGCCTGAAACAGCGGCCTCCCCGATGCCAGACGATCCCGTACCTCGCGGTCGATGGCGGCCGGGTCGGTCTCCCGGGGGTCCAGAGCGGCGAGGCTGACCCGCCGGCGCCCCATGACCGAGAGGGGTTGGTCGCATTCCGCGGAGATGCCGATCAGCCGGTCCTCGAGGCCGAGGGCCGAGACGATCTCGGTGGCGCCTGGCAGGAGGGATACGATCCGGTCTGGCTGCATGGGGGTGCGGCGGGGCTAGCGGCGCCGCCGCTGGGCCGCATGGTGGCTGTCGATCCATGCCTGCTTTTTGAGATGGGACTGCAATTCCTGTCGCAGCTGCTCTTCGAAGGCACGCGCTTCGAGTTCGCTGTCCACCTGGGCGCGAAGCGCGTCCAGCGCCTCACGGCTCATTTCCGCCAGATTGATTTGTCGCTCCACTGATCTGTTCTCGTCGCTGATGGCGATGGTCTAGTGATTGAATCGGTCGGCGAGCTGCTGGAGCTTATCCCGCCGGCGCTGCTCCGCCGCCTCCTCGGCTCGCAGCCGCCGCCGCTCCGCCGCTCTCGCCTTCTGTTCGTCGCGCTGCCCGCGCGCCCGGGCGATGGCCTGGTCGGTCACCGCTTCGACCGTTTCGCCGGCGAGGTTGATCCGTTCGTGGCCGGCGATGATGGCGTTCAGATAGGCCGGTGACCGGGTGTATCGTGCCAGGGCCTGGCGGATCAGCCACGTCGGAACGCCGCTTTCCCCGTCGTCGTCGTCCAGTGCCTTGCGGATATCCTTCTCGATACCGATCGCCAGTGGCCTGACCCTGTCACGCTTGGCCGTGAAACAGGCGGGGAAACGCTTGATCAGTTCATCGATGAACGCCCGCGTGCGTTCGGCACGGCGGCGTCGCTGATTGGCTGTGTTGGACATGGCTAGAGGCCGGTCGCTCCGGATTCGGACTGTCGATCCGGAGCATACGCCATACGCGCACGGGTCAACAGACCGCCAATCGGGTTGTATGATGCCAGAACGTCAGAACAATTGCCGTTGGGGTAGATCCGATGAGCGCAGACACCGTGATCCCGAAAAAGCAGCTCCTGAAGATTCTCGAGGATAGTCCGTTCGAGCATCTATCCAGCAGCGTCCACGTCATGGACAACCAGCGTGGCAGCGGACATGAGCTCGCCGGGGTATCGCTGTACTCCAATGCCCGCGGCTGGATGGCCCAGGTCAACTGGCGGGCCGTCGTCGAGGCCGATGAAATCACGCTGCGCGTGGGCGACGGCGACAGCGGCGAGCGTGCCTATGAACTGCGTGATGAGCATCACACGAGGCTGGCGGTGGGCGACGAAGGGGGCGATCCGGTCAGTGCCGACGAGGTCTCGGCGCTGGTGGCGCAGTCGCCGCTGGCGAAGAGCTGGGAGGAGGATGTCGTGGGCGTGCTCAAGGAGACCCGGGAGCGCCAGGCGACTCTGCACTGACATGCGCCATCTCCCCGCCGGCCTGCTTGACCGGTTCCGCGACGCCGCCCATGAGTTGCCACAGCGGGACGACGCCGTCTACGCGCAGGCCGGGCGCGACCCCCGCGATCCGATCTTCGGGCTCGGGCCGCGGGATGCCGGGATCGCCTTTTTCGGCCGTGATCCGGGACGGGACGAGGTGCATGTCGGGGTGCCGTTCATCGGCGCCGGAGGCCGTCAGGTCCGACGCGTGCTCTACCGGCGGCATCATCACGGCGAGATGATTGATACCGGCGATGCACTGAAGGCCGGCGAGGGCTACTTCTGGGCCAATACCGTGCCGTACAAACCGGAGGGCAACCGGGCCTGGCCCATGCGTGTCAAGCGGCAGTTCCAGCCGCTGGTGGCCGAGGTGCTGCTCTCTCTCTGGGATGGACGTCATGTCATCAGTCTCGGTCGGGAGGCGTTCCACTGGTTTGGTATCGGTCAGCATCGCGAGATCCGTCAGCATCTCCTGCATCACTGGCGACAACCGGATCGTTTTGAGACCTCGCTGGCCATTGAGTTTGCGGGTCCGCAAGGGGCGGCGCGCACCCTGGAAATCCATCCGCTGCCGCATCCATCGCCGCTGAATGCCATCTGGTTCAAGCGCTTCCCCGGGCTGCTCGCGCAGCGGCTCGAAATGCTGGAGGGTGGGGTATGACGGTTCGTCTCTGGGCGGAACTCGACAGCGCCGGCCTGGCGGATTACCGGTCACCTGAATCGGTTGCCCTGCTGCCACTGGGCGCGGTCGAGCAGCACGGACCCCATCTACCGCTGAATACGGATACGCGGATCGCCCAGGGGCTGGCCGAGGAGGCCATGAACCGCTGCCCGTCGGCATTGCCGCTGCTTTGCCTGCCCGTGCTGAGCATTGGCCAGGGGATCGAGCATGCCGGGCATGCCGGGACGCTGGCGCTCGAGGCGGCGACGTTCGAGGCCGTCCTGTACGATCTCGGCGCGTCCGTGGCCCGCTCTGGACTGCGGCGGCTGGTTCTCTTCTCCGCCCATGGTGGCAATCTGGCGGCCGTCGACACGGCGGCCCTGCGTCTACGCCGGGATTTCGGTCTGCTTGTGGTCAAGGCCTGCTATTTCGATTTCCCACCCCTCGCGGACGCCATGCCAGAGCGTGAGCTCCGGGAAGGCCTGCACGGCGGTGCGCTGGAGACGGCCTTGATGCTGCACTTCGACCCGGACAGGGTGGATGTGACGCGGCTCGGGCATCATCCGTCGATCGAGTTCGATGCGCTGGCCGACCATCATTGGCTGGGTGCCGAGACGCGGGCGGCCCGATTCGCCTGGCTCGCTGAAGATCTCAATCCGTCGGGCGTCTGTGGTGACAGTCGACTGGCCACATCAGCGCTGGGCGCGCGTCTTGCTGGACACTATGGCGCAGTCCTGGCCGGCGTGATCGAAGAGACGGCAGGCTTTCCTCTGGACCGGCTCAAGCCGCCGCCGGCTGACCCTCAGCGCTGATCGCCGTCCGCCGCCGAGTCGGCGAATACCTCCTCAAGCCAGTGTCCTGCCCGGTCGGCCTTGGCCGTGAGATATCGCGCGTTGTGGCGGTTCAGTGCACCATGGACCGCCTCGCGGCCGGCGATATCGATACCCGCCGCTTCCAGCGCCGCAATCTTTCCCGGGTTGTTGGTCATCAGGCGGACCCGACTGATACCCAGGTCATCCAGCATCGCGGCGGCAACCTCGTAGCGTCGTTCATCTTCGCCGAATCCGAGCAGCTGGTCGGCGTCCACGGTATCCAGACCGGCGTCCTGCAGGCCGTAGGCACGCAGCTTGTTGGCCAGGCCGATGCCGCGCCCTTCCTGGGCAAGGTAGAGGAGAATGCCGCCGCCCTCCTCGGCGATGGCATGCACGGCGCTGCGCAGCTGCTCACCGCAGTCGCAGCGCAGCGAGCCGAACAGGTCACCGGTCAGGCAGGCGGAGTGCATGCGTAGCGCCGGTGTCTTCGGCCACTGCCGGGGATCGCCGATGACCAGAGCGACATGCTCAAGCAGCCCGTCCGCCTCCCGGTAGAGGACGAAACGCGATTGTTCCGCGCCAGACAGTGGGACCCGGGCTTCGCTGACGCGCTCCGGGTGACGACCGCTGTCGGAGAAGAACCGCGTTGCGTCCCGACGGTCGATGGAGAGGATCTCGCCCCGTTGTATCTCGCCAGCCAGTCGGTCGTGGTCCGGGTCACTGGCGATCGCCAGGAGCGCCGGCAGGAGGGTTGCGCGTCGCGCCAGCCCCAGCGCCTGTCGTTCGCCCTCGGTCAGCGGCCTGACCGTCGCGCCGGTCGGCCGGGCATCCCGGCCCCGGGCAAGTTGCCGTGCGGTTTCCATCAGGCCGGCCTTCGGGACGGCGACGGCGATGCCTTCACCGGTCTGACCATCCAGCACGAGGGCCTCGGCACGATGGGCGGTGAGCAGTACGCTGGGAGCACCGGTGGCGAGCCCGAGGGCCTGTTCAAGCCGGGCTTCAGTGAGGTTCTCCAGAGCCAGTATCAGCGACCCGCCAGCTTCATCGGCCAGGTGAACGGGTTCGCCGCGCCTGAGATCGATCAGTGCGCGCCGGATACGCTGCATGGTTGCTCCTTCATTTCGGTCTCTGGCGATAGACCGCCCGGGACTGTAACAATTCCGTGATGATGACACAGGATGACGCGCCCACCATGCCAGAGAGACCCGATCGGACCTGGTCCGAGTTGCTTGCCGCCTGCCACGATGGCCGGATGGCGCAGTGGGCGGAAGCGGCCGGCACACCGGTCGCCGCCGATCTGTCGGGGCTGTCTCCGAAGGAGGCGGCGCAATCCTTGTGGCACCGCTATGCGCCGCTCGCCCGGCCGGTCGGACAGGGCGTGCGGGTGATCGCCCAGCTCGGTCAGAGCCTGGATGGCCGGATCGCGACACCCACGGGCCATTCTCACTACGTGACGGGTCCGGCAGACCGCGCCCACCTCCATCGACTGCGCACACTCAGCGAAGCGGTGCTTGTCGGCGCCGGTACGGTCATGGCCGATGATCCACGACTGACGGTGCGCGAAGTCACCGGGCCCCAGCCCATTCGGGTGGTCTCTGCCGGGCGTGCGGGAATCGACCCGCAACGGGCGATCTTCCGCGACGGCATGACACCGACCTGGGCCGTCGCACCGGCTGCGGTGTCCATGCCCGCGGTGGACCGCCGGATCCATCCGGCGGATATGACGCCGGCATCCATCCTGGCCGCGCTGGCGGAGGCGGGTATCCGGCGTCTGCTCGTGGAGGGCGGCGCGAAGACGGTGTCGGCGTGGCTGGCGGCGGGGCTGGTGGATCATCTCTATCTGACGGTGTCGCCGGTCATCATCGGCTCCGGACCCACCGGCCTGCAGTTGCCTGCAATCAGTCACATGGATGAGGCCTGGCGACCGCCGACCGAGCAGTTTGCGCTCGGTGAGGACCGACTCTATCGCCTGGATTTCACCGGCGCATCAGGGTGATCAGCCCCGGTGTGCTGGCCAGCAGGGTCAGTCCGCCATAAAGGACTGCGGCGCTGATCCCCTCGGTGGCGGGTAATCCGGCCATTGGCCAGAGCAGCGCGGCCGCCCCCTCCCTGAGCCCCCAGCCGGCGATGCTGGCCGGAATCAGCATGGTGAACAGGACCAGGGGGATCAGCGGCAGCCAGTCACCGGGACTGCCCGATGGTGCCAGTGCCATCACGCAGCAGGCGTAGACGGCGATGTAGCTACCGGCGACCAGCAGCGATGCCAGCAACTGCACCGGCAGGACCGTCGGCGTCAGCAGCGCGCTGCGAACCGCCTGCCACCAGTCCCGAAGCCAGGCTGGTCTCCAGCCGCTGGCGATGACCAAGGCCGTGCCGCCGCTCAGCACCGCGACGCCCGTCAGTGCCGTCCCCGCCACGGTGCCGACCCGCACCAGGCCGTCGCCGGGCGGCCATAGCCACCAGGCCAGGAGGGCCAGCCCCGCCATGGCCAGCTGACCGGAGAAGCGTTCGATGACGACAGCCTGAAACGCCGGTGCCCGCCGGGGGGCATCCCTGCCATGCCGCCAGGCGCGCTGGGCGTCGCCCATCACGCCCCCGGGCAGGACCTGGTTGACCAGCGTCGCAAGGTAGTACTCGCGCACGGCGGTGCCCGCCGCCAGCGTGAGCTGCAACCTCGCCGCGGTGAACTGCCAGCGCCAGGCCGACAGGATGACCTGCACGACGGTGATCAGGAGTCCGCCCAGTACCCATCGGGGGTCGATACGTTGCAGCTGGCTCACAACGCCGTCTCCGAACTGCAGGGCGATGAAACCCAGAATGCCGGCGCTGACGAGCAGTCGGATCAACCGCGGCATGGCAGTGCCAGGATGTCCTGATGGCCGACATGGATATGACTCCGGCCGACATCGGTCAGGCGCGCTGCCAGCCAGGCATTGAGGCGCTCGCTTTCCGCTGGCCGTCGGGCCATGGCCGCTTCGTACCATCCCTGCAGCAGCAGGCGCTGCAGCGGCGCCTGGGCGGGTGTCAGCCGCCAGTCACTGCGCCGGCGGATCACCGTCGCCCCCCGCCGGCTGAACGCGGCATCCGCCATGGCGGCTGCATCCGGTCCCAGCGCCCTGCCCATGTCCTTCTCACCGCGCTGGTGATCGAGCACCGCGGCCTTGATCAGCGCGTCATCCGGCAGCGCCGGCCAGAGCGCCATACGGCCGTCGAAACTCAGGGCCAGGAGGGCCGGCAGGCCCTGTGCCGTGCAGTAGTCGGCCAGTCGCTGGATCCAGTCATCGCTGACCAGGTCGAGCAGGGCCGATGCGGTGACAAGGTCCACTGCCGCCGGAAGGCAGGCCGGGAAATCGGTCAGGTCGGCCGCATGGGGTGTGACGGTGAGGCGCATCGCCCCGGGCCATGCGGTGGTCGGTTCCGTTGCGCGGGCGCGGGTGAGTAGCTCGTCGTCGTGGTCGATCAGCCACCATTGCTGAGGACTCGGCAACCGGGGGGCGAGGTAGCGCAGATTGCTGCCGGCCCCTGCCCCGAGGTCGGCGATGTGGAGGGTACGCGAGGTGGGGAGTTCCTCTGCAAGCCGCTGCGCCAGCTGATCCGGACGTGCGGCGTGGTCGGCGGGTTCGCGGAGCGCGAGCCAGTCGGCAGCAAACTGCTCAGGCATTGTTATCTCGATCCAGAAGGGTCATGAAACGCTGGATGCCCGGCGCCCAGCCGGTGAGCCTGTCCCGCGCCCGCCGAGCCCCCTCGGCGAGTGACTGTCGCAGCGCATGGTCATCCAGCAGACGCTGCAGCGCCCTGGCGAGGGCCGCCGTGTCATCGGGCGGAACCGCGAGACCGGCATCCCGCGGCAGCGTCCTGGCGAGGGCACCCCCCGTGGTGGTCACGACGGGGAGCCCATAGGCCATCGCTTCATTGATGACCATGCCGTAGCCCTCGTAGCGCGAGGGCAGAACGAAAAGATCCGCACCCTGATAGGCGGCATCCAGCCCCGCGGCATCCAGTGTGCCCTCCAGCGCCACGCGGCTGGCAAGACCGAGTGCGTCTCTCTGCGCGCTCAGTGCGGCCGCGTATGCCGGGTTGAGGCCGGCCGGCCCTGCCAGCCGGCACCGCCAGCGCCGATCGGTGATCCGCGAGAGCGCGTCAAGCAGGACGTGCTGCGCCTTGCGCGGCGATAATGCCGCCACGCACAGCAGCGTGGGCGTGCCATCACCGCTGCCGGTCGCCAGTGGCCGGGGTGAGCAGCCTGGTTCGATCACCTCGGTCGCCCCCCGGTGGATGCCCAGTTCCCGGAGGCGACTGGCCGTGAAGCCGCTTGTCGTGATGACGCACCGGGCCTGGGCCACTGCCCTTGTCTCGCGCTCCAGCATTCGCCGGGCAAGGACTGGATCGATCCCGCTCTCGTCGGCAAGCGGGTGATGGATGAGCGCATGCAAACGCAGTCGCCGGGTATGATGCGAGAAGATCTCCGGGAGCCCGCCCAGCACCAGGCCGTCCACCACCACCGTCGTCCCGTCGGGGAGCGCGGCAAGCGCCCCGTCGACAGCGGTCCGGGCGGCCCCATCGGCATCCGGGAAGCGACCCGGCAGTTCGCTGACCGCCACCGAGAGCCCCCGCCCACGCAGACCCTCGACGATCTCACGATCATAGCGGCTGCCACCCGTGGGCCGGTCGAGTGCGCCGGGGACCAGGAAGTGACAGCCGCTCACGCGTGCAATGGTCGCTCATAGGCCGCGGAGGCCACATGGGATTCGTGCAGCGTGACGCGCAGCCGATCCAGGGAGCGGGCGGTCTCGCCGAGATCACCGGCATGGATGGCCGAGGCGAGCGCATCGGCGATATGCCGGGCCAGATACTCCGTCGTGGTGTTCACGCCCTCGAACTCGGCCAGCCCGTCGAGATTGGTGAGGTTGTAACGGCCCAGAATGCGGCGCAGGACCTCGGTGGCCCGGGCGATGTCGACGACCACGCCGTCGGCGTCCAGGTCCTCGCGGAAGAAGGTTGCATCCGTCACATAGGTCGCACCATGCAGTGCCTGAGCGGGCCCGAAGGTCTCGCCGCGGAAGCTGTGGGCAATCATGAAATGGTCTCGGACATTGATGCGGTACATGGTCACTCCTCGTAGCGGATACGATGGCACAGGCCGGCGCCGCTGATGATGGCATCCATGGCCTGTGGCAGCTGTTCAAAGGGTGTTTCGCCGTCGATCAGGACCGCCCATTCGGGGTGGGCGGCCAGCAGCTGCAGCGCCTTGCGAAGCCGACGCCGATGATCCCAGCGGGCTTGCATCAACGGCGGGATCTGACCCACCTGGCTGGAGCGCAGGGTGAGCCGCCGCGAATGGAATGCCTCGCCGATGGGCAGGCTGATCGCACGGTCGCCAAACCAGCTGAGCTCAATGATGGTGGCTTCATTGGCGGCTACCTCAAGTGCCAGTCGCAGGCCGTCCTCGCTCGCGCTGGCGTGGATGATCCGGTCGTTCGCGGTACGGGCCTCATCCGGATGGGCGAAGTCGATACCCAGTCGGCTCGCGGTCTCGCGCCGGGCCGGGTTGATGTCGACAAGCTCTACTTCGCTGCCGGGAATCGCTGAACAGAGCGCGGCGGTGAGCATGCCGACTACACCGGCGCCGATCACGCTGATCCGTTCGCCGGCCTGGGGCATGGCATCCCAGCACGCATTCAGGGCGGTCTCCGCATTGGCGGCCAACACAGCGCGTTCGGCGGGCAGATCCGCCGGCAGGGGCTCGACGCCATCCACCGGCACGATATAGCGCGTCTGGTGGGGATACAGGCAGAAGACTGCTGTCCCCGGCCAGCCCGGCGGCCCCTGCTCGACAAGGCCGACATTGACGTAGCCGTATTTCACCGGCGCCGGGAAGTCGCCGGCCTGGAAGGGAGCCCGCATCCTCCTTGTCTCGCTACCCGGCACCTGGCCATGCCAGACCAGTGCCTCCGTGCCGCGGCTTATGCCGCTGTAGATCGTGCGCACCACGAGTTCGCCGGGGCCGGGTTGTCCAAGCGGCTCGCTGCGATGCTCACCCCTGCCGGGTGCCGTTATCCAGAAGGCCTGAGCATTGCGGTGACTCATCGCCGGGGCGTGCTCCCTTGCTGCTAGACTCGTGATTCTCGTTTCCGATGAGCGGAGGGTAGCATTGGTTCCGCGTCGCGCTGCCGATATCCCGTGGCTGATCCTGCCCGACCTGCTCGTGGCCGCCATTGTGCTGACCGCGGCGGCGGGCGGATTACGGCTGTCACTGGATCTGCCCGTGGGGGTCCTGCCGCTGGCGCTGCTCGCCTATGCCGCCATGGCGATCATGCTCTGGCGGCTATGTGGCAATCGTCCGCTGACGCCGGCTGATCGCGTCACCCTTGGCCGGGGCCTGCTGGTCATGCTGCTCATCGGGTTGCTGCCGGCCGCCGGGGGGCTGCGGGAGGAGCCCGTCCTGCCCTTCGCCCTGGCGCTGACGGCAGTGCTGCTCGATGGCCTGGATGGCTTCGTGGCGCGGCGGCTGGACTGTGTCACCCAGGCCGGTGCCCGTTTCGATATGGAGCTCGATGCGGTGCTGCTGCTGGTGTTGTCCGTCTGGATCGTGCAGATGGGGCTCGCTGGCCCGTGGGTGCTCGGTATTGGCGCCTGGCGTTACGTTTTCATCCTGGCCGGCCGGCTTCGTCCCGAACTCCGCCGGCCCCTGGCACCGTCTCAGCGTCGGCGGGTGATCTGCGGCATCCAGGGGGTGGGGCTTGCATTCTGCCTTGCCCCGGGCGTACCGATGGCCTGGGTACCGATAGTCGCTGCCGCATTGCTCGCCCTTTTGAGTTATTCGTTCCTGGTGGATGCCGCGGCATCATGGCAGGCAGGCAACAGATGAGGAGCTGGATCATGACAAGGATGGCGCTCAAGTCGCTGGTAATGGGTTTTCTGCTCTCCCTCGGCATCGGTGCCGGTGCCCAGGCCGCACCGGAGCGTTTCGTGCTCGACGAGAGCCACGTCAGCGTGGGTTTCCTGGCGGGACATGCACGCTTTGCCAGTGTGCTCGGACAATTCACCGACGTCTCCGGCGGCTTTGTCTACGATGCCGAGGCCCAACGACTGGTGTCCGGCAGTGTCACGGTGGACGCCGCGAGCGTCTTCACCGGCCATGAGGACCGCGATGGCCATCTTCGCGATGGCGATTTCCTGGCGGTCGAGCAGCATCCGGTGATCCGGTTTGAGGCAACCGGTTATGAACCGATCGGTGAGGGCGAGGGTACCCTGCGGGGTGATCTGACGCTCCTCGGCGAGACCCGACCGATCGAACTGGCGCTCACCCTCAACCGCCGTGCTCCGCATCCCATCGGTGGGGCCGATACGCTCGGCGGCTCGGCCCGCGGCAGCATCAATCGGAGTGACTTCGGCATGGATTACGCCCTCGAGGGTGATCTGGTGGGCGATCGGATCGATCTGATCATCGAGTTCGAGGCCATCCGCGAGGATGGCTGAGGCGGTCACTGACGTCCGTCAGCCGCGCATCGGGCTCGCGCTGGGCGGCGGAGCGGCCCGTGGCTGGGCGCACATCGGGGTGATCCGCGCTTTGCAAGAGGCGGGTATCGAGGCCGATATCATTGCGGGCACCTCGGTGGGTGCCATCGCCGGCGCCATGTTCGGCAGCGGGCATCTCGACGCCTTCGAGCAGTGGGTGCGGTCGCTCAACCGCCGCGATGTCCTGGCCTATATGGATTTCGACATCGGCAATGGTGGCTTCATCCAGGGGCGGCGCCTGATGGCACGCTTTCACAAGACGTTCGATACCATGGATTTCGCGGATCTGGATCGGGCGCTGGGCGTTGTCGCCACTGACCTCTACAGCGGTCAGGAGCGCTGGTTGCGGGAGGGTGATCTGGCCACCGCGGTGCGGGCCTCAATGGCCCTGCCGGGGGTATTCACGCCGGTGCACGTCAAGGGGGAATGGCTGGTGGATGGCGGCCTGGTCAACCCGGTGCCAATCTCGCTCTGCCATGCCATGGGCGCTGATCGCGTCATCGCCGTCAATCTCAGCGGTGGACTGGTGGGGCGGCGCATTCAGTCGCCGGTCGCACGGACAGGGGCACAGGGGGGTGATCACGGGGACGACGAGACGGCCGCTCACTCCGGCGGCGCACCAGACGCACCGCTTGCCTGGTGGCATCGCTTCTCCAGTGGCTTCCGGGACAGCGCCGAGGCCCTTCAGGCTCAGTTCCAGCGCGGCGAGCAGGATACGGCGCCAGGTGTTTTCGATGTCATCGCCACGGCGGTGAACGTCATGCAGGATCGCATCACACGCAGCCGCATGGCTGGTGATCCGCCGGATCTGCTCATCAGTCCCCGGCTTGCCCATATCGGTCTGCTGGAGTTGCACCGGGGCGAAGAGGCCATTGCCGAGGGCTATGACTGTGTACAGCGCATGCGTCCGGCCGTGGAGGCGTTTCTCGAGGATTAATCAGCGAGTGCAGACACCCGGGTGAGAACCGGCCAGGCCACCAGCATCTGGGCGAAGCGGACAGTGGCGGGCCTCGGTGGCTCGTCGGGCCGTTCACCGGCCGGCATGTCCAGCCCGGCGAAGGCGCAGATGGCCTGTTCCAGCGTCTCCAGCGCGGCTGGTGCCATGTAGCCATCAACGTGCAGCACGTTAACGGCCCGGCCCCGGAATTGGCTTGGGACCGTGGCCAGCATGAAGGGCATGGCGTGCTGGCGCGTCATGTTGGTGAGGTCGACCGGCAGGAAGAGTGACTGCTGATCCTCATCCCTCGGTTCGACGATCACCTCGAGGTGATAGCAGGTCTCGGATAGGTCGGCGTCCAGCCGGCCGAGTGCCAGCCGTCCCAGCTCGCTGGGGTGGATGCGCAGGATCACGTCCGCCACATCCTGCTGGCCGGCGATCCAGCGCTCATACTCATGGGCCCGACGGCTGATCTCGGCCTCGGCGTCCGCCGGTGCATAACCCCGTTCCCGTGTATCGCGGCGATGTTTCCATTCACGTTTGACCGAGGCGGCCGTGTCTACATAAACGGAGAAGTCGAGCAGCGGCCGGAATTCCGGGTAGAGGGTGTGCAGGCCCTCGACCATGACGATCGGCGTCGGACTGTGCAGGCGGGGAGGCTGAAAGCGGCCTGTGGCATGGTCATAGACCGGGATCTCCACCGCCTCGCCGGCACGCAGGCAGCGGAGATGTTCCACCGCCTGTTTCAGGTGGTTGGCGTCGGGGTCGAGTGGCGTTCGCCCGGAGATCCGGCGGGTGGCACGATCCTCGGCGTGATAGCCGTCGAGACTGATCTGACTGACCCGATCGGCACCCAGCAGCCGCTCCAGCCCTTGCGTGTACGTGCTTTTGCCGCTGCCGCTGTCGCCGGCGACGCCCACCACGATCGGCTGCTGCCGGGTGGCCAGCCGGGCGGGCAGCTGATTGGCGCCGGGACGCGGCGCCCTGTCCTGGGCGGTATGGGTTGTCATGGGGAACCTTCGATGCGCTGGGCGGGGTCGCCGCTGTCCGGAGATTCGCTCCCGCCACGGTACCCTGTCAAATCCGGCGGACCGGGAGTTGCTCATGGGCAAGCGGGCGGTTAGCTTTGCGGTTGCGGATGAAGGAGTTTTCCGATGGCGATCAAGACCACCGATCTGTGTGACGAGTATGTCGAGCAGCTGCGCATCCTCTCCCCCATTTTCGGGGATTACGGCGGGCGGCATGGATTTGCCGGCATCATCGAGACGGTGAAGACATTCGAAGACAACTCCCGGGTGCGGGAGATGCTGGATACCCCGGGGGAAGGGCGGGTGCTGGTGGTCGACGGGGCGGGGTCGCTGCGCTGCGCCCTGGTCGGTGACCAGCTCGCCGCCAAGGCCCGCGACAATGGCTGGAATGGTCTGCTCGTCTACGGCTGTGTCCGTGATGCGGCCGACCTGGCTGATCTGGACATCGGCATCAAGGCGCTCAATACGCATCCCTGCCGTAGCGAGAAGAACAACGTCGGTGAAGTAGGGGTCGCCGTGACCCTGGCCGGCGCCACCATCAAACCGGGCGAGTGGCTGTGCGCCGATCGCGACGGTATCGTCATCGCCGCGGAGGCGCTGGTATAGACGCAGAGCCCCTGGCAAGGAGAGAGGAAATGGCGGAATCCATTCGATCACTGCTGCGCGAACGCCCGGCGGCACTTCATGCCCTGGGCCCCGACAGCACCGTGGCCGATGCGGTCGGACTGATGAATCGCAACAACATCGGGGCGGTTCTGGTCATGACACCGGATGAGGCGCTTTTAGGCGTTTTCACCGAGCGCGATGTGCTACGGCGGGTGCTGGGTGAGCGTCTCGATCCTGCTGCCACGCCGCTGGAATCCGTCATGACCCGAAAGGTCTTCTGGATCCCCCCGACAGCCAGCGTGGACGAGGCGATGACGGTGGTTTCGGAGCGCAATGTGCGGCATCTGCCGGTGATGGAGCAGGAGCGGGTTCTTGGCATGATCTCGGTGCGAGACCTCACCGCCGCCGTGGTCCGGGAGCGCGAGCTGCAGGTCGCGGAGCTCACCAGTTACATGCATGGCAGTTACGGGGGCCATGTCGGAAGCTGACGCAGTCCGCCTCGACCGTTGGCTGTGGGCGGCTCGGTTCTTCAAGACCCGCCGCCTCGCCGTGGATGCCATCAAGGGCGGAAAGGTGAGCGTTGACGGGGCCCGGGCCAAGCCCGCAAGGGCCGTCAAAGTGGGTCAACGCCTGATCATCCGCAAGGGGCCACAGACCTTCGAGGTGGATGTCGAGGGCCTCGCCGCGCAGCGCGGCCCGGCGCCGGAGGCGCAGAAGCTCTACACGGAGACCGCTGCCAGCGAGGCGACCCGTGAGCAGCAGCGTGCCGAGCTGCGGGCGGCGGCCGCTGCGCAGCCTCGGCCCGACCATCGCCCTGAACGCCGCGATCGCCGGCGGCTTGCGGCGTTCAAGCGCGGCGGCCAGGACTGACGATCAACTGACTGCCTCGCCGGAGCGGCCTGCCTGCCGGGTGGACATGAACTCTGCGAGAAGGCGGCCGGTATGCGATTCGCGATTTCGGCATGCCTGCTCCGGCGTGCCCTGAACCACGATACGCCCGCCGCCATCTCCGCCCTCCGGCCCGAGGTCGATCAGCCAGTCGGCCTCGGCGAGTACGTCAAGGTTATGCTCAATCACGACAACGCTGTGACCGGCATCAACGAGCCGGTGCAGCACCGCGGTGAGCCGTGCGACATCGGCGATATGCAGACCGACGGTCGGCTCGTCGAGGATGTAGAGCGTGTTCGCCGCCGCGAACCGCCCGGTCTCCGGCCGGGCCTTGGCCAGTTCGCTCACCAGCTTGATGCGCTGGGCCTCGCCGCCGGACAGCGTCGGGCTGGGCTGACCCAGAGTGAGGTACCCCAGCCCCGTATCCCGCAGCAGCCCCAGGGTGTGATGCAGCCGTTTATGTGCCGCAAAGAAATCCACCGCGGTCTCTATGTCCATGTTCAGTACATCGCCGATCGAACAGCCCCGCCAGGTCACGGCCAGGGTCTCCGGCGTGAAGCGCTGGCCGTGACAGGTCTCGCAGGGCACGGTGACGTCCGGGAGGAAGTTCATCTCGATCCGCCGCATGCCCTGCCCCTCGCAGTCCGGGCAGCGGCCCTCGCTGGTGTTGAATGAAAAGCGTCCTGGCCCGTAACCACGGACGCGGGCCTCTTCCGTCTGGGCGAAAAGGCGGCGTATCTCGTCGTAGATGCCGACATAGGTCACGGGACAGGAGCGCGGCGTCTTGCCGATGGGCGTCTGGTCGACCTCGAGGACACGATCCAGTGACTGCCAGCCGCTGATTTCCCGACAGCCGTGGGGTGGAGCACTGGCATCTCCCGCACGGCCAAGTCGGGCGCGCAGACTGCCATGGAGCACCTCCCGAACCAGGGTGCTTTTACCGGATCCGGATACACCGCTCACTGCCGTCAGGCGGCCCAGCGGGATGCGCGCATTGACCTCGCGGAGATTGTTGGCCTGAACTGCCAGCAGCTCGATGGCTTCCGTGGCGTGGGCATCGCGGCGTTCGCCGCGCTGTGGGTGATGCATGGGATTGCTCAGGGCGCGCCCGGTGACCGAATCGGGATTGGCCAGCAGGTCCTCGAGCCGGCCCTCGGCCACGATCCGTCCGCCCTGCACACCGGCGCCGGGGCCGAGGTCAATGACATGCTCGGCGCGGCGGATCGTATCCTCGTCATGTTCGACGACGACCATGGTGTTGCCCTTGGCCTCCAGGGCCGCCAGCGTGTCGAGGAGCATCCGATTGTCGCGGGCATGCAGTCCGATGGTCGGTTCATCGAGGATGTAGCACACACCCTGGAGGTTGGAACCGAGCTGGGCCGCCAGCCGGATGCGCTGGGCCTCGCCGCCGGAGAGCGTCGGCGCCGCCCGATCGAGGGTGAGGTAGCCGAGGCCGACCGCCGCCAGGAACCCGAGCCGCCCCTGCAGCTCGGACAGGATGTCGCGGGCAATCGCGGCGTCCCGACCGGTCAGTTCGATATCGCGGAAGAAGGACTCGGCCTCGGCCACCGAGAAGCTGCCGTACTCGGCAATACCCCGATCGAGAAAACGCACGGCCAGTGCCTCCGGCCGCAGGCGATGGCCCTTACAGGCCGGGCATAGCCGCGGCCCCTCATCCTGCTCGCTTCGCCACTGGCGCTCCTCGCCGGTCTGCTCGGCATCGAAGCCCTTGAGCACGACGCCGGTGCCGAAGCACGTCGGGCACCAGCCATGCCGGGTGTTGTAGGAGAACAGCCGCGGATCCAGCGGGCTGAAGCTGCGATGGCAGCCGGGGCAGGCCCGCTCCGTGGAATAGAGGGTGGTCTCCCCCGTCGCTCTGGCCACCTTGACCTGGCCCTTGCCATAACCGAGGACCTGCGCCAGCGCGGCACCCAGTGTGTCCTCGTCGGCAGGATCCGGCTCGAGGGTGGCGACGTGCAGATCGATATCATGTTCCTGGTAACGGTCGAGGCGAGGCCAGTCGGCGGTGGGCAGATCCTCGCCATCCACCCGTAGGTGGCTGAAGCCTTTGCCGCCGGCCCACTGGGCCAGGTCGGTGTAGTACCCCTTGCGCGCCACGACCAGCGGTGCCAGGAGCGTGACCGCTTCGCCGCGATGCGCCTCGATGAGGTGGGCGGCGATGGACTCTCGGCTCTGCTCGCGGATGGGCAGATCGCAGTGGGGACAGTACTGGGTGCCCAGTTTGACGAACAGAAGACGCAGGAAATGGTGCAGCTCAGTCATCGTGGCCACGGTGCTCTTATGGCCACCGCGGCTGGTGCGCTGCTCGATCGCCACCGTCGGTGGAATGCCAAAGACGGCATCCACGTCGGGCCGTGCTGCTGGCTGGACGAACTGCCGCGCATAGGCATTGAGCGACTCCAGATAGCGCCGCTGGCCTTCGTTGAAGAGGATGTCGAAGGCCACGGTGCTCTTCCCGGAGCCGGACAGCCCCGTGATCACGGTGAGACGGTCCTGCGGTATACGCAGGTCGATGCCGCGGAGGTTGTGTTCGCGCGCGTTGCGGATCTCGATAGCCCGTGGTTCCGCCGCGACCGGGTGTGGCCGGTCATCCGCCGGCGTCTGGAGCGGAGGAACGCCCGCCACACGTTCGCTTTGATAGCGTTTCAGCGCATTACCCGTATGGCTTTCGGCAACGCCCATGACCGCCTCGGGCGTTCCTTCCGCAACCAGTCGGCCACCGGCATCGCCGCCCTCCGGGCCCAGGTCCACCAGCCAGTCGGCGGCCAGCATGACATCGAGGTTGTGCTCGATGAGGATGACCGAATGGCCGGCCTGGATCAGCCGCTCCAGCGCGGTGAGCAGGACGCGGATATCCTCGAAATGCAGACCCGTGGTGGGTTCGTCGAACAGGAACAGCTTGTGTCCGCCGCCCCGCTTGCGGGCCCTGGCGAGGTGGCCGGCGAGCTTCAGGCGCTGGGCCTCTCCGCCGGACAGTGTCGGGACCGGCTGTCCCAGCTGCATGTAGCCGAGTCCCACCGCAGCCAGTGGCTCCAGCCCGCGAAGGATGTCCGGTTGGTCGGCGAAGAACAGGCGTGCGTCGTCCACGGTCATCTCGAGGCACTCGGCAATGGACGCCGGCGGCCGATCGCAGCCCGGGGCCGGGGCGATGCGCACCTCCAGGACGGCGTCGCGGTAGCGGCGTCCGTCGCAGCTGGCGCAGCGCAGATAGACATCCGAGAGAAACTGCATCTCGACATGCTCGAAGCCGTTGCCGCCGCAGGCCGGGCAGCGGCCGGCACCGGCGTTGAAACTGAACGTGCCGGCGGTATAGCCGCGCTCCCGGGCGAGGGGATCGCGGGCGAATGCCTTGCGGATCGGGTCGAAGGCACCCACATAGCTGGCCGGGTTGGAGCGTGTGGTGCGGCCGATGGCCGACTGATCGACCAGCACCACCTCGTTGATGGTCTCAGCGCCACGGATGGCCGCGTGGTCGCCGGGTGGGTCGACCGCCTCGCCCAATGCCTTGCGCAGCCCCCGGTAGATGATGGACTCGAGCAGCGTGGACTTGCCCGAACCCGACACGCCGGTGAGACAGACGAGCCGATGCAGGGGCAGGCTCACGTCGATGCCGCAGAGGTTGTGTTCGCTGGCGCCCTCGATGGCGAGCCACTGGTCAGGTGAATGCCGATCCGTGCGTCGTTCGGCGGCCTCGACGCGACGACGGCCCTGCAGATAGGCGCCGGTCAGCGATTTTCCATCGTTGAGGAGAGCGGCCGGCGAACCGTTGAAAACGATATCTCCGCCATCGCGGCCGGGCCCCGGACCAATGTCGATGATGCGATCGGCGGCCCGCATGATGTCCGGGTCATGCTCGACGACGAGCAGGGTGTTGCCGGCATCGCGCAGGCGGTGCATCACCGAGGTGATGCGCTGGATGTCCCGGGGGTGCAGCCCGATACTCGGCTCGTCGAGGACGAACAGGGTATTGACCAGCGAGGTGCCAAGCGCCGTGGTGAGATTGATGCGCTGCACCTCGCCACCCGAGAGGGTCCGCGACTGCCGGTCGAGTGTCAGGTAGCCGACACCGACCTCTTGCAGAAAACCGAGGCGCATGCGGATCGCCTCGAGCAGCAGGGGAACCGCTTCGTCCAGCGGCGCAGGGAGTACGAGCTGCTCGAAGAATCGCGCGGCGCGCGCCAGGGGCAGGCTCATGAGATCGTGCATGTTCAGGCCCGGCAGTCCCTGGAAGACCGATTCGGGCATGGACACGCCGCGGGGGTGATGGCGCTCGTCGGGGGGCACCGCGAGGGCCGCTTCATCATGGCCGCCGAGGCGCCAGAGCAGCGCCTCGGGCTTGAGACGTGCGCCCTCGCAGTCCGGACAAAGGTCGTAACTCCGATATTTGGACAGCAGTACGCGCACATGCATCTTGTAGCTCTTCGACTCCAGCCAGTCGAAGAAGCCGCGCACGCCGTACCATTGGCCGCGGCCGCCGCCTTCGCCCTCGATGACCCAGTCGCGGTCCGCCGCCGGCAGATCCTGCCAGGGGACATCGGTGGCGACGCCATGGCGGCGGGCATGACGCATCAGATCCTTCTGGCACTCCGCGGACTTGCCGGACTGCCAGGGCCGGATGACGCCACCGGCCAGGGTCTTGCGCGGATCCGGAATGACCAGGCCGTAGTCGATGCCCATGATCCGGCCAAAGCCGCGGCAGGTTTCGCAGGCGCCCATGGGCGAGTTGAACGAGAAAAGACTGGGGCTGGGGTCGCGGTAGTGCCGATTGCAGTCAGCGCAGTGCAGCGCCTGTGAGAATCGATGCTCAGCAATCGGTTCACGCTGGTCATCGAGCTCAAGCACCACCAGATGGCCACGGCCGTGCTGAAAGGCCGCCTCGGCGGCTTCGACCAGCCGGTCGCGCCGGGATTCCTCTACCCGGATACGGTCCTGGGTGACGCGCAGGCGCCCGTCCGGCTGATCGCTTATGCGGGTATAGCCCTGTCGCTCCAGCAGGCCACGAATCTCGCTGCAGTCATAGTTGTCGGGAACGTCCACATCGAAGGCGATCACGGCCCGCACGCCCGGACAGCGTTCCCGGAGCCGCTGATAGACCCCCTCGGCCGTGTCCCGCGTCACCGCCCGCCCACAACCACCGCAGTAGAGCCGCGCCCCGCGGGCAAACAGCAGCTTGAGATGGTCATTGAGTTCGGTCATGGTCCCCACGGTGGAGCGGGAAGTGCGAACCGGGTTGGTCTGATCAATGGCAATGGCCGGCGGGATACCCTCAACCCGATCCGTGGCGGGGCGGTCCATGCGATCGAGGAACTGCCGGGCATAGGGTGAGAACGTCTCGACGTAGCGGCGCTGGCCCTCGGCATAGATGGTGTCGAATGCCAGTGATGACTTGCCGGATCCTGATACCCCGGTCACGACCGTGAATTCGCCGGTGGGCAGGTCCAGGTCGAGGTTGCGCAGATTGTTCTGGCGGGCACCGCGGATGCGGATAGTGGAGTCACTCATCGTCGGTCCTCAGGCTTTGGGCAAGCAGTCTGCGCAGGCGGGCGATCGCCTCGCGGCGGCCGGATAGTCCGGCGATCCGGACCATGGCCGTACTGTCGAGGGGCTGATCCACTGCGGCATCCAGCAGCGCCCGATCAGTGCCGCTGAAGGCCTCGCCGTCTCTTGCCGCCCAACGCGCGAGGGCACCATGGGCGTCCAGCAATGACCGGTGGCCGAATGCGAAGGCCTCAAGATCGACCCGGTCAATCGCGGTCGGATCGCAGCGTGCCGGCAGGTCCTTCTGCAGCCGGGCGGCCAGTGCCGGTGTCACATCGCGCAGACCATGGGCGAGCTGGTCGGGCAGGTGAACAGCCAGTCGCTGGCGGGCCTGTGCCAGAAGCTCGTCTCCGCGTTCGTTCAGGGCCTGCAAAAGGATGACCGCATGGGTGCCGCTGCGTGCATCGCGGCGGTTACCGACTCTGGCCGGCCGTAATCCGCAGGCATGCCAGAAGTCTAGCACCTCGGCGGTCATCCCGAAGCTGGTGCCAAGCCAGTCGAGCCCGTTATCCAGGGCATCCTCTCGAGCGGCCTCGACCAGGGCACGGCCGATGCCGGCGCGCCGGCATTCCGGATGCACGGCGATACGCTGGATGCGCAGTCCCTCACGTGTCGCTGCATCGATGATGCCGGCATGGAATGTCAGTGACTGGGCGATCAGGTGCCCGGCCGGCCGGCGCTGACCGGCATGGATGGTCCGGCTGAGTGCCGGCGCCAGTCCGCCCTCGATACGGGCGGCGAGGATCCCGATGACGGCGCCCTGGTCACGGGCCAGCCAGATCCGCATGGAGGGGTCGTCAAGCAGCTGGCGCAGGTCCCGGGGGCGGGTCTGGTAATGCCCGGCGACCAGCAGACCGAAGGCTCTGGCCAGATCCTCCTCGCCGCCCGCCAGATCGGTGGCCGTTACGCGCTCGATCTGCGGTGCGATCACCCTGCCATGCGGCTGCGGATCGGTGTCGAGGAGCAGGAGCCGGTCGACCAGGATTTCGAGGGGATCGTCGGCCGCCCAGCGGATGGGGCGCGAGAGCCGCATGTGCCGGAACGCCCGCGGCTGGGTGGCGAGGGTCTCCGCCAGCCGGACAATCAGGCCACGGCCGCTGCCCTCGTAGCCGTGCACGGTGCCGGTCATCACGCAACGGGGGTTTTCCTCAATCAGCCGCGCCACCAGCGGGAGGGGCAGCGCGGCCGCCTCGTCGATGAGCAGCACTGATGGGTCCGGTTGCACATCCTCGGGCGCGAGGAACGTCGGAGGGCTTTCCCCCGCGCTGGCGAGTGCCGTGGCGGCGGCCGCCCGCGACGGTGCCGTCAGCCGTAGATCGCCTGCGCTCCCGATGGCGCGGGCGGCAAGGCCAAGCACGGCCGACTTGCCACGCCCGCGATCGGCGGTGATCAGCAGGGTTGCCGCGTCATCATTCGCCATCATGCCGGTGATCGCCTCGATGACCTCGCTCTGCGCTGCCGTGGGCTCCACCGTGCCCATGCGCTGACGGCCCGTCGGGCGGGGCAGCGCCTTAATGTCGGCGTTCGCTGTCTGCCGCCGGACCGCCGGCGAGCCGCTGAGATGCCGGATCATTCGGCTGATGAATACCGATCCCGCCGGGGCGGGAGATACACCCTCGCTCAGCAGGCGTGTCAGCGCGGGGTCCGGATGTAATGCCCAGTCCTCCGCCGGCGGCGTGAGCAGCAGGCAGTGACCGCCGCCGGAGATGGCGCCGGCGAGGGCGCCGAGGTCATCCGGATCGAAGCCCGAATGCGCATCGATCACCCCGGCGGCAAGGGTCTGGCCCAGGAGTGATCGGCCCTGGCCCGGCGGCACTGCGTGAATCCGCCCGGAGCCAGATTGACCATCGCCTCCCGCGCCCGTCCCGATCCAGCCGATGGTGTCGGGATCATGATCCACCAGCAGATCAAGTGCCTGTCGCCGGCATTCGGCTGCGGTGCCTTCGATCCACAGCAGATGGCGGAGCATCCCGGTCATTACTGATAGCCCGCGGCCTGGAGCCGGAAGAGCCGCGCGTAGCGGCCATCGGCATGCAGCAGCGACGTATGGCTGCCCCGCTCGATGATCCGTCCGCCTTCGATGACGATAATTTCATCCGCCATACGCACGGTGGAGAATCGATGGGAGATGAGAATGGCCATCCGGTCATGGGTGAGTGAGCGGAAATGCTCGAAGATCTCCGCCTCGGCAGCGGCATCCATGGCCGCGGTGGGTTCGTCGAGCACAAGGATATCCGCCCCTTCGCGCATGAACGCCCGGGCCACGGCGATCTTCTGCCACTGTCCCCCGGACAGCTCACGCCCGTCGCGGAACCAGCGGCCGAGCTGGGCATGATAGCCACCGGGGATCGCTTCGATGAATGGTTCGGCCAGGCCCCGGCGGGCGGCGCGCTGCCACCGGCGTTCATCATCGAAATGACGGACGTCGCCGGCGCCGATGTTCTCGCCCACCGGCAGCTGGTAGCGCATGAAATCCTGGAAAATGATGCCGATGCGCTCGCGCAGGGCCTGGCTGTCCCAGTCGCCCAGATCCGTCCCGTCCAGCAGTATGCGCCCGGCCGTCGGGGCGTATAGACCGGCGAGGAGTTTGATCAGTGTGGTCTTGCCAGAGCCGTTGTCACCGACCAGGGCGATGCTGTGGCCCGGCGCCAGATGCAGCGAGACATCGCGCAGGGCGTCATCCTCGCTCCCGGGGTAGCGGAAGCTGACGGCCTCGAAGCGCAGCCCGTCACCCGGTATGGCACCCTCAATGGCATCGCCGGTGCCAATGGTGATTGGCTGCTCCAGATATTCGTAGAGATTGGACAGGTAGAGGTTGTCCTCGTACATCCCACTGATGGCTGTGAGACTGGCGCTTACGGCGCTCTGGCCCTGCCGGAAGACGCTCAGGTACATGGTCATCTGTCCGAGTGTGATCCGGCCGGCCACGGTGGTCATGACGATCCAGGCATAGGTGGCGTAAAAGGCGAGGGTGGCGATCAGTCCCAGACCGAAGCCCCACAGGTCGCGTCGCAGGGTCAGCCGGCGGTCTTCCCGATAGAGACGGCGGAAGATGTCTCGATAGCGCTCCAGCAGCAGTGGTCCGAGCTGGAAGAGCTTGACCTCCTTGGCGCTGTCCTCCCGGGCGAGCACTGTCTCGAGATACATCTGCTGGCGGGTATCCGGGCTGCGCCAGCGGAACAGGCGGAAGGCATCGCCGGAGAATTTCGCCTCGGAGAAGAACTGCGGGAGGCCGGCTGCCACCAGGATGGCCACGGCCCAGGGCGAGAAGCCCAGGAGCAGGCCTGCGAAGCTGGCCAGCGAAATCGCGTTCTGAATAAGCCCGAATGTCCGGTTGACCAGGCTCAGCGGGCGGCTGGATGCCTCGCGCCGGGCGCGGGTGAGCTTGTCGTAGAACTCCGAGTCCTCGAAGTCGGCGAGCTGCAGCGTCTGCGCCTTTTCCAGGATCATGACGTTGACGCGCTGCCCGAGCTGGGCACGGAGCAGTGACTGGACGATCTGGATGCCCCGTTGGGCGCCGGCGATGCCCGCCATGATGCCGCCCTCGAGGGCCACCAGCCAGAGCAGGCGCGGGGGGATGCCGTCGTCCGCGTTGATCGCCGCGACTACGCCGTCGACGATCAGCTGACCGACCCACGCGGCGGCCGCCGGGAGCAGGCCGGCGACGAGGGTCGCGGCGGCGAGGATCAGCGTGAGCGGCCGGCTGGTCTGCCAGACCAGTTCGATGGCGCGCCGGCTGTAGCGGAAGACACCCAGATACTGGCGCCAGCCCCTGGGCGGGTTGCCGTCGCTGGCGGTTGCCGTCTGCGCAGGGGATGCCATCCCGCCAGTCTAACGCATGACTTGACGGCCTGTAGGGATTGGAGGTTAACTCAGGGTCATGATCACGGAATCCATCGTTCGCCCTGCCACCGTGCTTCTCCGCGGCCTGCTCCCCTGGCTGCTGCTGCGCCGCGCGCGCAGTTAACAGACCCCACCCAATACAGCCTCATCGCCCCGTGACCGCCCGAACCGGCGCCATCCGTCCCGTTGTATGACAGGGAGCACATGACGATGCTCGATGACCCAAGCCGCAAATATCAGCCTTTCCGTCCGATCCGTCTCCAGGACCGGCAATGGCCGGACCATACGATCACCCGGTCACCGGTCTGGATGAGCACCGATCTGCGCGATGGTAACCAGGCGCTGTTCGAACCCATGGATGTCGGGCGCAAACGCGCGTTGTACGACTGCCTGGTGGACGTCGGTTTCCGCGAGATCGAGGTCGGTTTTCCGTCCGCCTCGCAGGCCGATCATGACTTTGTGCGTCATCTCATCGACAGTGACGCCATTCCTGAGGGTGTCTGGATCGAGGTGCTCACACAGGCCCGCCCGGAACTGATCGAGCGCACTTTCGAGGCCGTGGCCGGTGCGCCCCGCGTGATCATACACGTCTACAACGCGACCTCTCCGGTATTCCGCGAGGTGGTCTTCCGGCAGAGCGCCGACGGCGTCCAGGCAATGGCCGTCGAGGCGGCCCGGCAGATCCGTGAGCTTGCCGCCATGCGTCCCGAGACGGCCTGGCGGTTCCAGTACAGTCCGGAGACCTTCAGCACCACCGAGCCGGCCTTCGCCCTGTCCGTGGTCGACGCAGTGACGGCGGTCTGGGATGCCTCGGCGGATGCGCCGGTGATCATCAACCTGCCGGCCACCGTGGAGATGGCCTCTCCCAATGTCTATGCCGATCAGATTGAGTGGATGCACCGCCATCTCGCCCGCCGGGACGGTATCGTATTGAGCGTCCATCCACACAATGACCGCGGGACCGGTGTGGCGGCGGCGGAACTGGCCCTCATGGCGGGCGCCGACCGGGTCGAGGGCTGTCTCTTTGGTAATGGCGAGCGGACCGGCAATGTCGACCTCGTGACGCTTGCCCTCAACCTCTATACGCAGGGCGTGCATCCGGGGCTGGACTTCTCGCGCATCAATGATGTGCTGCGCACGGTCGAGCACTGTACTGAAATCCCGGTCCATCCACGGCATCCCTATGTCGGCGATCTTGTCTTCACGGCGTTCTCCGGGTCCCATCAGGACGCCATTCGCAAGGGGTTCGCCGTGCAGCCGGAGGATGGGCTCTGGTCGGTGCCTTACCTGACCATCGATCCGCGCGACCTGGGGCGCAGTTATGAGTCGGTCATCCGGGTCAACAGCCAGTCGGGCAAGGGGGGTATGGCCTACCTGATGGAGCAGGCGTATGGCGTGACGCTGCCGCGGCGTCTGCAGGTGGAATTCTCGCGGGTGGTCCAGGCATACATGGATGCCGGGGGCGGTGAGGTGGCCGCAGAGGCGCTCTGGGAGATCTTCGAGCGCGAGTATCTGAGGCTGGAGTCGCCGATCCACTATATCGGCCACAGCCTGTTCGATGCCGGCGGACGTCAGGGCCTGCGTCTTCGAATCCGGCGTGATGGTCAGGTCATTACCCTGAACGGCTCGGGCAACGGGCCCATCGATGCGCTGCTGGATGCCCTGGGAAGCCCCGTGCGGGTCCGGCATTACGAGGAGCATTCCCTCAGCCATGGTTCCGACGCCGGTGCGGTGTGTTTCATGGAGCTTGCCGCCGGGGGAATCGACGGTGATGTCTACGGTGTCGGGATGGATGCCAATATCGTCACCGCCTCGGTACGGGCGGTCTTGAGCGGGGTTAACCGAATGGCGTCTCAGGCGCCGGCGGTACTCGGCAATGCCGCCAGCGTCGCGAGGAATGCCTCGCCATAGCGTTCCAGCTTGCGCGCGCCGACGCCCGGCAGGTCGGCGAATTCGGCCAGATTCGTGGGGCGTTGCTCGAGCATCGCGAGCAGCGTTGCATCATGGAAGATGACGTAGGGCGGGACGCCCTCGCGCTCGGCAAGGCGCCGACGCTCCGCTCGCAGGGCGGCCCAGGTGTCGGGGTCGACTGTCACGTCGGCCGCGGCAACCCGCATTCGCGGCTGTGCCCGCCGGCTGGGCAGGTCCTCGCGAAGGGATAGCCCGGACTCGCCCCGTAGCAGCGGCCGGCAGGCCTCGGCCAGACGCAGGCCGCCATGACCCTCGGGATCCGGTTCGAGGTAGCCATGCGCCAGTAGCTGCCGGGTGATCGACTGCCAGGTGGCGCGGGGCAGATCGGTGCCGATGCCGAAGGTGCTCAAGCGTTCATGACCGCGCTGGCGGAGCCGCTCGCCGTTCTCGCCGAGCAGCACGTCAATGACGTGAGCAGCCCCGAAGCGTTGCCCGGTTCTGTAGACACAGGACAGCAGCCGTCGCGCCGGATCCGCAGCATCCCATGTACGGGGCGGATTCTGGCAGTTGTCGCAGTTGCCGCAGCGCTCCGGGTATGCCTCGCCGAAATGCGCCAGTAGCGTAGGCCGGCGGCACTGAGTGGTCTCGCAGAACGCGAGCAGAGCCTCCAGGCGCTGTCGTTCACGGCGCTTGTGTCCGGCGCTGGCCTGCGACTCGGAACTCATCTGGCGGATGCGATAGATGTCCTGCAGACCGTAGACAAGCCATGCCTCCGCCGGTAACCCGTCGCGACCGGCGCGACCGGTCTCCTGATAGTAGGCCTCGAGCGTCTTTGGAAGGTCGAGATGCGCGACAAAGCGGACATCCGGCTTGTCGATGCCCATTCCGAACGCCACGGTGGCCACCATCACCAGACCGTCCTCGCGCAGGAAGCGTGACTGGTGATGCCGTCGGAGGGCCGGCTCGAGACCGGCATGGTAGGCAAGCGCCGGGATGTCCCGCGTATTGAGCCAGTCGGCGATCTGCTCGGTGGCCCGGCGTGACATACAGTAAACGATCCCGGATTCGCCGGCATGGCGCTCGCGGATGAAGCGCAGGAGCTGCTCGCGGGGCCGGTCCTTGAGCCCGACCTCGTAACGGATATTGGGTCGGTCGAAACTCGAGACGAAGATCCGTGCATCGGCAGGCAGCAGTCTCTGGCGGATCTCCTCTCGGGTGCGCTCATCGGCCGTGGCGGTGAGGGCGACACGCGGGACGCCGGGAAAGCGACTGCCGAGGATGTCCAGCTGCAGATACTCTGGCCGGAAATCATGGCCCCACTGCGAGACGCAATGTGCCTCGTCGATGGCGAACAGGGCGATCCGGATACCGGACAGGCGCTGCAGGAGGTCGCCGCCGAGCAGTCTTTCCGGCGCCACGTAGAGCAGATCGAGTTCGCCGGCCTCCAGGGCGCGCCCGATCTCCAGCCGCTCCTCAATGGAAAGGCTTGAGTTCAGTGCGGCCGCGCGGACCCCCTGCTGGCGCAGGGCAGCCACCTGATCCGCCATGAGCGCGATCAGTGGCGAGACGACGATGGCCACGCCCTCGCGCAGGAGGGCCGGGATCTGGTAACACAGCGACTTGCCGCCACCGGTTGGCATGAGGACGAGGGCATCGCCACCCGCAGCGATACAGTCAATGATCTCGCCCTGCTGGCCGCGAAAGCACGGATAGCCGAATACCTGCTCGAGCACGGCCCGGGCGGCCGTGCTCGTTTGCGGTGCGGTCAATTGTCGCGGGTGAGATCGAGGACGAGTTCCGTGCGGCGGTTGGGCGCCAGGCAGGCGATCAGCGCGTCGCGGCTCTGGTCATCGGCGCATTCAACGACCGGATCCGCTTCACCGACTCCAGTGGCTCGAATGCGGGCCTCATCCAGTGTCGTCAGGCTCTCCAGATAGTCGGCCACGGCATCCGCCCGCGCCTGGGACAGGTTGCGGTTGTAGGCCTCGCTGCCCAGCCGGTCGGTATGGCCAACGGCCTCTACGTCAGTGATCCGCCAGTCGGCACCGATATCACCAATGGCGGCACGGACGGCGTTCCGGCCCCGCGGCGTGAGCTCAGCCGAGTCGAAGGCGAACAGGACTTCAGAGCGGATCTCACGAACCTGATCGGTCTTTTCCGCCGCTTCTGGGGTTTCCTCAGCGTCATCGTTCATGGTGGTGGCAGGCGCATCTCCCGTCGGGTCACCGCAGGCCGGCGTCGGCTCGCCGGTGCGCGTGGGATCGCGCCAGCACAGACCGTCTTCATTGCGCCAGGGCTGGCCTTCGGCGTTGGTCCAGACCGGATGATAAGTGGTCTCGGCGGTGGCGACGGGCGCGGCCAGCGTCAGCAAGAAGGCGGTGGTGAGCAGGCTTTTCCAATGGAAGTGCTTCATGAGTGGATACCGTCCTGTGAGAAGTGGCCCTTCATAATATCGCCGTCATGCCCTGTAAGTCAGTGGAAATCGCGTGACCGGGTCTGCAGCTCCCCCAGCAGGTGGCTATGATCCTCGAGCCGCCCGGCGACCAGATGACAGACATCGCCGCGGCGCTCCCATATGCCCACCACGCCGAGCAGTCGGGCGCCCACCACCAGTGATCGCTGCCGTGCGGCCAGATCCTTCCAGATCACCACATTGGTACTGCCGGATTCATCCTCCAGTGTCAGGAAGACCACGCCACCGGCAGCCCCGGGTCGCTGTCGATTGATCACCAGTCCGGCCGCGCGGGCGATGCGACGATGTCCGGTCCGGGCCAGTTCGCAGAGGGGGCGATAGCCGCTGCGTCGTAGCCGCTTGCGCAGCAGCGCCAGGGGGTGTCGGCCCAGCGTCAGCCCGAGGCTGCGATAGTCGCCCAGCAGATCTTCGGCTTCCGAAGGGGCTGGTAGCGTCGGGGGCATCTCTGTCCGGGGGGCGGCATCCAGCAACGGACCCTGGGCCTCGATTCCGAGCACCTGCCACCAGGCCTGACGCCGATGTCCACCAATCCCGGCCAGGGCGCCGGCATCGGCGAGCGCACGCAGATTGCCGCGATCGAGTCCGGCGCGATGAGCCAGGTCGCCTATGCTGCTGAAAGCCCCGTCCGTTTCGCGGCTCTGACAGATGCGTTCCGCGGTCGTCCTGCCGAGACCTCGGATCAGCCGGAGGCCAAGGCGCAGCGAGGGCCGTCGGGATGCGTCGTCTTCATCATGCTCAAGGCTGCAGTCCCAGTCGCTGTAGCGAACATCCACACCATGCACGACAACGCCATGGGCGCGGGCATCACGCACCAGCTGCGCCGGGGCGTAGAACCCCATGGGTTGACTGTTGAGCAGGGCGCAGACAAAAACTTCGGGATAGTGCCGCTTGATCCAGGCGGAGACATAGACGAGCAGGGCGAAGCTGGCGGCATGGGATTCCGGGAAGCCGTACTCGCCGAAACCGCAGATCTGCTCGAAGATCCGCTCGGCGAATGCCGGCGCATAGCCGCGCTGGGCCATCCCCTGCAGCAGCCGTTCGCGGAACGGGCCGAGCCCACCCCGTTTCTTCCAGGCCGCCATCGCCCGGCGCAGGGAGTCCGCCTCCCCGGGGCTGAAGCCGGCGGCCACGACCGCCAACTGCATGACCTGTTCCTGGAAGATGGGTACGCCCAGAGTGCGCTCAAGTACGCCACGGACTTCATCGCTCGGATAGTCCACTGCCTCACTGCCGTCGCGGCGGCGCAGATAGGGGTGGACCATGTCCCCCTGGATGGGACCGGGGCGGACGATGGAGATCTCGATCACGAGATCGTAGAAACATGCCGGTCTGAGTCGCGGCAGCATGGCCATCTGTGCCCGTGACTCCACTTGGAAAATGCCCACGGTGTCGGCCTGGCAGAGCATTGCGTAGACGGACGGATCCTCGGCCGGGATGTCCGCCAGCGTAAGACGGCGGCCGTGATGCTGTTCGATGAGCATCAGGCTGCGACGGATGGCGCTCAGCATGCCCAGGGCCAGGCAGTCGACCTTGAGCAGTCCCAGGGTCTCCAGGTCGTCCTTATCCCATTGGATGATGCTGCGTCCGGCCATGGCCGCATTCTCGGTGGGGACCAGCTCGCTCAGCGGCCCCCGGCTGATCACGAATCCGCCGACATGCTGCGAGAGGTGACGCGGAAATCCGAGCAGCTCGCGGGTCAGGGTGAGCATGCGGTGGACCACCGGGTTCTGGGGATCGAACCCCGCTTCGCGCAGGCGCTCGTCATCAATCGCCTTGCCGTCCCACCACTGCATGCTGCCCGCCAGCCGGTCGACCTGATCTCCGTCCAGTCCGAGTGCCTTGCCCACATCCCGCAGCGCGCTACGGGGGCGATAGCTGATGACGGTGGCGGCCAGCGCTGCACGATGCCGGCCGTACTTGCGGTAGACGTACTGAATGACTTCCTCGCGGCGATCATGCTCGAAGTCGACGTCGATATCCGGTGGTTCGTTGCGCTCGCGGGAGATGAAGCGCTCGAATAACAGACTGGAGCGGGCGGGATCCACGGCAGTGATCCCCAGGCAGTAGCAGACGCTGGAATTGGCGGCCGAGCCGCGTCCCTGACAGAGAATGCCCTGGCGTCGTGCGAAGTCGACGATATCGTGCACCGTGAGGAAGTAGGGCTCGTAGGCCAGATCCTGGATCAGTCGCAGCTCGTGTTCGATGCTCTGGCGCACGCGTTCAGGGACCCCCTCCGGCCATCGCCGGTCGGCCCCGGTCTCCACCAGATGGCGCAGCCAGCTCGCGGGGGTATGCGTCGTCGGCACCAGTTCTTCCGGGTATTCGTAGCGCAGCTCGTCCAGGGAGAACCGGCAGCGCGCGGCGATAGCCACCGTCTCGGCGAGCATGGCTGCCGGGTAGTCCCGCCCCAGGCGTCTGCGCGGGCGCAGATGCCGTTCGCCGTTGCTGGCAAGCGCGTCGCCAAGCGCGCTCACCGGCTGCCCATGGCGAATGGCGGTGAGGGTGTCCTGCAAGGCACGCCTTCCGCGCCGATGCATGAGAACGCCGCCGCTGGCCACCGCCGGCAGGTGATATCGGTCGGCCAGCGCCTGACAGTGGTCCAGGCGTTCGCTGTCACGTCCGTCACGCCGGATCTGCGCCGTCAGCCAGCTGCGTTGCGGAAAGATCCGGCGAAGCCATCTGATGTCGCCCTCGTCGGTGCCGGGTTCCGTCACGAGCAGGGCAAGGCAGCCAGGGATGCCATCCTGCAGGTCTTCGCGTTCAAGCCGATAATCGCCCTTTCCCGCCTGGCTTCGACCCAGTGCGATGAGCGCTGAGAGCCGGCCATAGGCATCGCGGTCGGGTGCCAGCAGGATCAGGTGCAGGCCATCCGTCAGGCGGAACTCACTGCCCACGATCAGTCGGACAGGTCGCTCACGGGCGGCCGCATGGGCCCGGACTACGCCGGCGAGGGAGCATTCGTCGGTGATGGCCAGTGCCTCATAGCCCAGCTCATCGGCCCGCCTGATCAGCTCCTCGGGATGGGATGCGCCCCGCAGGAAGCTGAAATTGCTGACGCAATGAAGCTCGGCATAGGCCGGTACCCTTGCGTCCATCATGCTCAGCCGTCCGGCTGATGAGCAGCCCGGGGCAGTGTGAGCAGGGCGACCGAGCCCGTCAGCAGGATGGCGCCGAGTAGTCCGTAGGTGCCCAGCGCCTCATCGAGTATCAGCCAGGCCAGCAGCGCTGCACCCAGCGGCTCCAGCAGCACCAGGATGCTGGAGACAGTGGCGGTGGTATGCCGCAGTCCGTTGAAGAAGAACACATACCCCAGTGTGGTCGGGATCAGGGAAATATAGAGCAGCGCCGGGACGGCGATGGCAGCCCCCGCCAGCACGGGTGCAAAACCGGCCCACAGTGCCAGGGGGAGCATGACCACCGCGCCGACTCCGAACCCGAAGGCGGCGCTCTGCATCGGATGCACGCGTCCGGCGGCATGGCGGCCAATCAATGTAAACCCGGCGTAGAACGCCGCTGCGGCCAGGGCAAGGCTGATGCCCGTCCACAGACCCGAGCCGAGTTGCAACGCCTGGGGTGAAATCACCAGCAGGGCGGTGCCGGTGATGGCGATCAGCATCGCCGTGAGCACTCGACGGGTCAGGGGCTCACGGAGCAGGGTGGCCGCGAGCAGCGCCACCAGTACGGGCGCCAGGCATAGCGTGATCAGCGTGGCGAGCCCGGCGCCGATCATTTTGACCGAGGCCAGATAGCCCACCTGGAACCCGGTCTGCGCGAGTCCGAGGCCGATCAGCCAGCGGCGGTTGCCCGCCGGCAGTTTGATGAATTCGCTGCCCTGATAGAGCAGGCCGATGAGCACGAAAAGCGGTGAAGCAATGACAAACCGGATGAAGGCCACGGTAAGCGGGGAGACATCCGTCTGCTCGAAGAGGATACGGGAGACGATGCCGGTGGTGCTCCAGAGTGTCGCGCCAATGGCAACCAGAAGCATGCCCCGGGTGGCATGGGAAGTGTGGGCCGGCGTCGACATGGCGCCGGAGCATACGATATTCGAACGCGCAGTGGGCATGTCAGGCGAAGATTCCGTGCAGGTACCAGTGCCGCTGACCACGCCGGTCCCGGAAAATCCAGACCCGTTGACCCCGACGGGTCCTCGCACGATAGTAATCGCGGGTTACGTCATGGCCGTCCCACCAGCCGGTTTCAATGCGCTCCGGACCATCCTCCAGCAGTAAAGGCCTGGCTTCGTACTCCGGCTTTCCCCGGGGGCTTTTCAGCAGGACTGGCTGCTTGAGCAGCCAGCATGGGCGCGCAACGGTGGCTGGCACGGCCTTTTGCTGAAGCGCACTCCCGGGTGGGTGGTAGGCCCACGCTTTCTCCGGGCGATGTTCCGGATGTATGGCCAGCCTATGCACCCGAGCCTCTCCCAGCCGGCTATTGAGTGTTTCGACCAGCCGATGCCAGTCGTCGGTGACGTTGCGCTCACGGCCCTCATCGAGCAGATCAAGGGCGGTACTGGTGCCCGGCATGGGATGGAAGCGGCCGGCCCGTAAATGGATGGCGGTCACGTCGCCGGACAGGGTCAGTCCGTCCAGACGCCGATCCAGCAGCCATCTGAGGTGACCGGCATCCCGGCAGGGGGCAAGGACTCCGACGGGTAGCAGGGTGGGGCGGCCCTGGCGATGATGCAGGGCGAAGCGAAGCCGCCTGACACCGGCATCGTGACGTCGCAGGCTGATGCAGAGTCCGTCGATAAGCCGCTGCAGTTCGGGCCGCAGCATATCGAGGTCTGTGGTGGCCTCCATTAATTGCAGCTGACGATCGAAACTGGCAGGAGGCTGCCAGTTCTCGCGCGGATCAGGGCGTTCGCCATGGGCCCGCTGTAGCATCTCCAGCAGCCCCTGTCCCAGACGCCTCGTGGCGCCAGCTCTTGGCAGGGCACGGATATCACCGATGGTTTCGCAGCCGAGGCCGTGCAGGGCATCCGTCATGCGCTGTTCGACAGGCAGAATGGCGACCGAGAGCCCGCTGAGCCGTGGGCCCAGTGCCTTACGCGCGGTGACGGGCGTCTCGTCGCCGGCGCGGGCCAGCAGCCATGCTGCCGTCGGGGTAGGAGCAATGCCCATGGTGATCCGATGGCCAAGTTGCCGGATGCCTTCCAGAATCCGCTGTCGCAGCGGCTCCAGCCCCTGGAAATAGCGCAGGCTGCCTTCGATCTCCAGCAGCAGCGCGGCGGGTGCCTGGAGGCTGACCCTCGGACTGAATCGACCTGCCCAGGTGGCGAGTCGCTCGAGTACATGCCGCTCCCGCTCCAGGTCGCGCACATGGTGATGGCCATGTGCGACCAGTGCCCGGGCGGCCGTCGGCGTCATGTCCGGTTGAATGCCATGACGCCGGGCCTGGTGATTGCAGCCGATGATTCGACCGGCCTCGCTGATGAACAGCGGCTGTTCAGCGTCCCTGTCACCGCTGAAGCATTCAACGGGCAGATGGTAGAAATGCAGGCATAGCCAGAGCATCACGATTCAATCATTGCATGCTCAAGCGACGGGCTTTTCAGCCTTCCAGCGGCAGCGGCTGCTGTGCCCGAACCGGCGTTGTCGACCAGGTGTCCAGTTCGATGGGACCGGCCGGTATGCCACGGCACTTGAGGATACGGATATCCAGACGCTGGCCACTGCTCTCGTCCAGTGTCAGCCGCAGGGCGGCGGGTGAGCGCTCACTCGCGGCCGCCTGGCTGCGGAACAGCAGCCCCATGCTGTCCCCGGATTCGGCGGCCAGCTGCAGCCGGCGCAGGCTGCGGTCATCGCAGCGGCTTGGCCAGGCCAGGACGGCCGCGCAGGTGCCACTGCGCAGGGCCTGCTCCACGGACCACAGGGCCTGTGGCGAGTCGGCGGGATGGATGATCAGAAGCCGTGACAGGTCAATGCCCTGTGCCGCCAGCGCCGGTGCGTAGGGAACGAATGGCGGGGCGATCATGGCGATCCAGCGACCGCCACGTGAGAGCCGGGCGAGGGCGGGCATCACCAGGCGCAGCTCGCCGATGCCATGCTCGTCATGGAGGATTTCAGTCAGCGCGCTTCCGGGAAAGCCGCCACCTGGCAAGGCGCTGTCGAGCGCCGAGAATCCGCTGGGCACATGCGCACCAGCAGGGTGGACCGGAGATGGATGACGCGCGCTGGCGCGCCAGATGCCGGGCTGTTCGAGCAGCTGATCAATGGCCTGTTCCATGATGAACCTCTTGTCGATGCGAACGTCAGAGCCCGGAACGGATTACGCCCACGCCAATGCCCTCGATGGCGAGTTCATCCTGGCGCAGGTCCAGTTCAATGGGCTCGAAGTCGGAGTTTTCCGGGAGAAGCCGGACAAGATGGCCGGTCCGGGAGAAGCGTTTGACGGTGACTTCGTCGCGGATGCGGGCCACCACAATCTGGCCCTCGCGAACTTCAGCAGTCCGGTGCACGGCGAGCAGGTCACCATCGAGAATACCGGCGTCACGCATGCTCATGCCGCGGACCCGAAGCAGGTAGTCGGCGCCCGGCGAAAAAAGACCGGCGCTCACCTGATAATGCTGATCGATGTGGGCCTCGGCCAACAGCGGACTGCCGGCCGCGACTCGGCCGACCACCGGGAGGCCGGGCTCCTCGGTCTCGTCGCCCTCGGCGGGGCTGGAAACGTCGCTCAGACGGATGCCGCGCGAGGCGCCGGGCTGGAGCGTAATGAAGCCCTTGCGGGCGAGGGCGCGCAGATGCTGCTCGGCGGCATTGGCCGAGCGAAAGCCCAGCTCCGCGGCGATTTCGCTACGTGTCGGGGGATAGCCGGTGTCTGCCAGGAATCGCCGGATGAGGTTGAGGATCTGTTCCTGGCGAGGTGTCAATGCATTCATGATGTAACTGCCGATGACAAGACGACTGACTGTTAATCTATACAGTACTGTATGGATATTCAATACCCGCAGGCGGTAGAATTGACTGCATGGTGAAAGTGAATGACAGCCCGACCGTCCGGCGCCCCGGTGATCAGTCCGTTGATCAGTGGCTGGATGCCATGCCGGTGCGGCTCGCCGAAAGCGAGCGCGAGCGTCTGGCCGACGCCTGGCGCTATGCCCGGACGCACTATGGCGATCACACCCGTCCCCTGGGCGATCGGCGTTTCGATCATGCGGTGAGCGTCGCCGATATCCTTGCCGGGCTGGAGCTCGACGCGGATTCGCTCATCGCCGGTCTAATGCATGATCTGCCCGCCTGTGACGGGCCGGATGTCACGGCAATTGCCGAACAGGCCGGCGAGACCGTGGCCAGTCTGGTCGACGGCTGCCTGCGCATGGGGCAGGTCAGTCGTCTGCATGCCGCCGGGACGCCGGATAGCGAGGGCCGGCGGGCCGAAGCGCTGCGCAAGATGCTGCTGGCGATGGCACGGGACATCCGCGTGGTCTTCCTGGTGCTCGCCGAGCGGCTGCACGACATGCGGATGCTGCGCGCGTTGCCCGAGGCCGATCAGCAGCGGATCGCGAGGGAAACGCTGGATCTCTATGCCCCGCTCGCCAATCGCCTGGGCATCTGGCAGATCAAGTGGGAGCTGGAGGACCTGTCCTTCCGTTACCTGGATCCCGACAGTTACAAGCGCATCGCCCGCCTGCTGGCCGAGAAGCGCGTCGATCGCGAGCGTTTCATACAGACCATGAAATCACGCATCGAGGAACATCTCCGCGAGGCGGGGCTCGATGCCGAGGTGACCGGTCGGCCGAAGCATATCTACAGCATCTGGCGAAAGATGCAGCGCAAGGGGCTGGGGTTCGACGAGCTGTTCGACCTGCGTGCCCTGCGGCTTCTGGTGAACAGCGTCCCGGCCTGCTACGCGGCCCTGGGTGTCGTCCACAGCCTCTGGCAGCCGATCCCGCGGGAGTTCGACGACTACATCGCCAGTCCCAAGGAGAACGATTACCGATCGCTGCATACTGCCGTGGTGGGCGATGGCGGGCGGCCGGTGGAGATCCAGATACGTACCCGAGAGATGCATGAGCAGGCGGAGCTCGGTATAGCCGCCCACTGGCGCTACAAGGAAGGACGTGGCGAGGATCCGGATTTTGATGCCCGCGTGGCCTGGTTGCGCAAGCTGCTCGAGTCGCCGCCGGACAGTGATGCCGATGACGATCTCATCGACCGCTTTCGGGCTGAAGTGTTCGAGGACCGGGTCTATGTCATCACGCCAAAAGGGGATGTGGTGGATCTGCCGCGTGGCACGACGCCGCTCGACTTCGCCTACACGGTCCATAGCGAGATCGGTAATCACTGCCGTGGGGCGCGGGTCAACGGGCGCATTGTGCCGCTGACACGGCAGTTGCAGAATGGCGATCAGGTCGAGATCCTGACTTCCCGTAATGCACGGCCCAGCCGAGACTGGCTCAACCCCGCGCTCGGCTATCTCTCCTCACCCCGTGCCAGGGCCAAGGTCCGTGCCTGGTTCCGTCAGCAGAACCAGGACAAGACCGCCGAGCTCGGTCGTGAGTTGCTCGACCGTGAGCTCCACCGCCTGGGGCTGGAGGATGTCAACCTCGAGGAACTCGCGGAACGATCACGGTTCCCGCGTCTGCCGGAGTTCCTGGCGGCCATCGGCCGCGGGGATATCACCGGCGGGCAGATCGCGGGCCTGTTGCGGGACCGCCTGCTGCCGGCCGAGCCGGATGGAAGCGAGGCACTGCTACGCGGTCGCCGCGGCAACGCATCGAAGTCCACCCGGCCGCAGGACGATGTCAGCATCTACGGCGTCGGCAACCTGATGACCCGCATTGCGCGATGCTGTCAGCCGACGCCCGGCGATGCCATTCTGGGTTTCATCACCCGTGGCGAGGGGGTCACCATCCACCGCGCCGACTGTCCCAATGTCCAGCGTCTGCAGGAAACGGCATCCGAACGCCTGATCGATGTGAGCTGGAGTGCCCGTACCGCGCGGCTCTATCCGGTGGATATCATCGTCGAGGCCTATGACCGGCGCGGCCTGATCCGGGATATCTCTTCGCTGCTGAACAATGAAGGGATCAACGTCACGGCGGTGAATACCCGCACCGATCCGGATGATCAGGTGGCACGCATGGCCATTACGGTCGAGGTTGGCGATGTCGACCAGCTGAGCCGGGTCATGCAGCGCATGGCGGGGCTGCGTAATATTCGTGATGTCCATCGCGCGGTCTGAGGCCGTGCCGCGCCGCCCCATGCCCGCGCCCGTGATCTGGCGCTGGCTGGCCATTGCGGCTGTCCTGATTTCCGGTCTCAGCGGTACTGCCCTCGCGGCGCCGACCGAATGCGGTGAGGGCGGTACCACCTCCATCGCACGGATCCGCGGCCTGGACGGCCCGCCTGTTGCGGAGGGCGAGGCGGTGACCGTGGAGGCGACGGTCACCGCAAGCTTTCCCGGGGATCGCGGCCTGAACGGTTTTTACCTTCAGTCGCACCAGCCGGTGGCCGGGATTTTCGTTTACGCGCCCGATCTCGACGCCCGGAATGCACCGCGACCGGGCGAGCGCTGGCGGATCGCGGCCCATACCGGCCGTTACCGGGAACAGATTCAGCTGGAGAGGCTTGAGGCCAGGCGGCTCTGCGGTGGCGGGAAGGCCCGTCCGGCGGTACTGGATCCCGACCGCCCGGAGGCCTACCCCGGGCTGCGCGACCGGCTCGTGACGATCCGCGGTCCCCTGCATGTCGCGGAGGTGTACAACCTCGGGCGTTATGGCACTCTCGCGCTTGCCCGGGGCGGACGGCCGTTCCACCCCAATAACGGCGTCCAGGGAGGACGCCGGATTGATCTGCTGCTGGATGATGGAAGCTACCGTCGCGATCCAAGGCCCGTGCCACACACCGATGCGGCCGGGGTGCGGCGTGCCGGGGATCGGATCGGACCCATTACCGGTATCCTCGCGCATGCGTTCGGCCGCTGGCGGATCCATCCCGTGAAGGATCCAGTCTTCGTGGCAGCCAACCCAAGGCCATCGGCGCCCGCAGAGCACGAGGGCCTGCGGGTGCTGCAGCTCAACCTGCGCAATTATTTCATCGATCGCGATGGCCGCGGTCCCCCGACCGAGGTCGGTTTTGTCCGTCAGCGCGAAAGACTGCGGCAGGTGATCCGGCGGCTGGACGCCGATCTGCTGGTGCTGCATGAGATCCAGAACCAGCCGGCTGCCGTCGAGGATCTGCTGACGTTTCTGAATGCCGGTCAGCCACCCGCAAAACGCTACCGTCAGACGCTTGATGCGCGACGCGAGGCGGTCATTCGCAGCGTTCTGCTTTACCGGCCGCAGCAGCTGGTCCTGGTGGACAGTGGCCGCCAGATGGCTGATGTACACCCGCGTGATCCGGTGACCGGGCGATTCCGGACGGCCGCCGGCGAGCGGCTGCGTGTCGTGGCGGCGCATTTCAAGTCCCGGGGCGGATGCCCGGATGCCGGTGACATCGACCAGGGGGCGGGTTGCTGGGCCGAGCGTCGTCTGCGCCAGAGCCGGAGACTGATCGACTGGCTGGATGAGATGCAGCCATCGGAGGGCGGGGCAGCCGCGCCGATCCTTGTCCTGGCCGACTTCAACGCCTACGCGCAGGAGGCTGCCATCACGGCATGGCTTGATGCCGGGTTCGTCGATCTTCTGGCAGAAGCATTACCACCCGGAGAGCGCTACACCTACAACTACCGTGGGCTGGCGGGCTACCTCGATCACGCACTCGCCACACCGTCTCTCATGTCGCGGATCGATGGCGTCCATGTGTGGCATATCAATGCTGATGAACCGGCCTATCTGGACGACGAGGCAGCGGGTATCTGGCGATCATCGGACCACGATCCAATGGTCATCGACCTCGACTGGTCCGCTCCCTGAGGCCCGGGGAGCGACAGCGCTGTAATCGGCTGCTAGTCTTGTCACCGATCTGAAAAACGCCGGGAGCGCTTGATGGAGCAGGCGGCCATCGAATTGTGGGGCATCAAGAAGCGGTTCGGTGAACTAGAGGTTATCAAGGGCATTGATCTCGCCGCGAGACGCGGTGAGGTCATCGCGCTGATCGGTACCAGTGGGTCGGGCAAGAGTACGCTGCTGCGATGCATTAACCTCCTTGAGGAGCCGGACGACGGTGAAATCATCTTCGATGGCGAAGCCCTTGATCTGAAACGCGGCCGCGACGGCACGCTCCATCCCGCTAACCGTGAGCAGATCACCCGCCTGCGTGCCGGCATCGGTTTCGTCTTCCAGAATTTCAATCTCTGGCCGCATATGACCGTCCTGGAGAATGTGATCGAGGCACCTGTGCATGTTCTCGGCATACCCAGGAAACGGGCGATCGCCGAGGCGGAAACACTGCTCGATAAGGTCGGTCTGGCCGAAAAGCAGCGGACGTACCCGGCGTTTCTCTCCGGTGGCCAGCAGCAGCGCGCGGCCATTGCCCGTACGCTGGCCATGCACCCGGCCGTGATCCTCCTCGATGAGCCCACCTCCGCGCTGGACCCGGAGCTCGTCGGTGAAGTACTCGGCGTCATCCGCCAGCTCGCCGACGAGGGCCGCACCATGCTCATCGTCACCCATGAAATGCGCTTTGCCCGGGATGTCGCCCACCGGGTGGTGTTCCTGGACGCCGGACGTATTGAAGAGGAGGGGCCGCCTTCCCGAGTATTCGGCAATCCGCATTCAGAGCGCTGCCGGGCCTTTCTCGCCACGCATCTTGCTGAACCACAAGGAGAATCCAACTGATGTTCCGTCAACTCTCTGCCATGCTGATCAGCGTACTGTTCGCCGCCCCGGTGTTCGCCGAGGACACCATCCGAATCGCGACCGAGGGCGCCTATCCTCCCTTCAACTTCATCGATGCCTCCGGCGAGGTCCAGGGTTTCGACGTCGAAATCGCCAAGGCCCTCTGCGAAGAGATGGACGCCAACTGCGAACTGGTCACCCAGAACTGGGATGGCATCATCCCGGGGCTGATCGCCGGACGCTACGACGCCATTATTGCCTCCATGTCCATTACGCCCGAACGCCAGGAAGCGGTCAGCTTCAGTGAGCCCTACTATTCCAACAAGCTGCAGTTCATCGCGCCCGAGGACAGCGATTTCGGGCCGGGTGATGCGGCTGGCAGCGCCGTCGGTGCACAGCGTGCGACCATTGCGGCGCAGTGGCTTGAGGAGAACGTGCCCGATGCGGACATTCGCCTCTACGACACCCAGGAGAACGCCTACCTGGATCTGGAGAGTGGCCGCCTCGATGCCGTGCTTGCCGACGTCTACGTGAGCTATGAATGGCTGGATAGCGACGAGGGCGCGGCCTACGAGTTCAAGGGCGACCCGGTCTACGACGATGACAAGATCGCCGTGGCGGTGCGCAAGGACGATCAGGTCCTGGCCGAGCGCTTCAGCGAGGCCATCAAGGCCATCCGTGCTGATGGGACCTATCAGGCCATCAACGCCAACTACTTCCCCTTCGACATCTACTGATCAGGCGGGCGGCTGCGCATGGATCTCCAGGGATTTGGCGCGCAGCTCGCCTCGGGCACCTGGATCACGGTGCAGCTGGCGCTGGCCAGTATGGCCTGTGCCGTGGTCCTTGGTCTGCTCGGGGCCAGTGCCAAGACCTCGGGGCTGGCCCCCCTGCGCTGGCTCGGTACGGCCTACACCGGGATGGTGCGGGGCCTGCCCGAGCTTCTCGTGATCCTGCTGGTCTATTTCGGGGCGGCGATGGTCATCAACCAGACCGCCTCGGCTTTCGGTTACACGCAATACATCGAGCTCTCGCCGTTTGTCGCCGGTGTCATCGCGCTGGCGTTCAACTATGGCGCTTACATGACCGAGGTGTTCCGGGGTGCGCTGGCCACCATTCCCAGAGGGCATACCGAGGCGGGCATGGCGCTGGGCATGGGACGCCTGCGGATTTTTCGCCGCATTGTCCTGCCCCAGGTCTGGCGGGTGGCGCTGCCGGCGAGCGGCAATATCTTCCTCGCCCTGCTCAAGGACACCGCCCTGGTCTCGGTGATCGGCCTTGAGGACCTCATGCGCGAAACCGCGATCGCCGTGGGCTACAGCAAGCAGCCGTTCACCTTTTACCTCGCGGCCGCCTTCATCTACCTGGGTCTTACCGCGGTGGCGACATTGGGCATCCACTGGCTCGAGCGTCGCACGACACACGGCATGAGGACGCTTGGCGGATGAACTGGCAGGTAATGATTGAGAGCCTGCCGGCACTGGCCGAGGGCGCCCTGGTCACCCTGGAGCTGGTGGTGATCTCGGGGGTCTTCGGCGTATTGCTGGCGGTACCCATGGCCATGGCGAGGGTGTCGCCACGCCCCTGGCTGCGGGCGCTGCCCCTGGCGCACATCTACTTCTTCCGCGGGACCCCGCTGCTGGTGCAGATCTATCTCGTCTACTACGGGCTGGGCCAGTTCGAGGCCGTCCGTGACTCGGTGCTCTGGCCCTATCTTCGCGAGGCGTACTGGTGCGCCATCATCGCCTTTACCCTGAATACCTCCGCCTACACAGCGGAAATCCTCCGGGGCGCCATCCAGTCGGTGCCACGCGGGGAGGTCGAGGCAGCGGAGGCGGTCGGCATGAGCCCCGCGCTCATCTGGCGGCGTATCCGGCTGCCCCGGGCATTTCGCATCGCTCTGCCGGCATACAGCAACGAGGTCATCCTCATGCTCAAGGGCAGTGCCCTTGCGAGCACCATCACCCTGATGGATCTGACCGGAGTCGCACGCACCATCATCGCGCGAACCTACACCCCGGTAGAGCTGTTTCTCGCCGCCGGTCTGCTCTACGTGGTGCTGGCCTTCCTCATCCTTGGCGGCTTCCGCCTGGTCGAGCGACGCCTGAACCGGCATCTCCAGCCTCGCTAGAGGCAGCCGCTGCCTCGCCGGACCAGGGTAGTCGCGTCCCCTCTCCGGCGGTCGCCGGCAGGAGCCCGCGGCGTCGAGGATCGGTGACCCATTCGAGGCGCGTTCCGAAGATCCGGAATCCAGCGTGCTGGTAGAAGCCCACCGCCTCCGCCGAATCTTCGCTGCAGGTATGCAACCAGACGCGTCTGGCGCCCATCGACAGGGCGCCGGCGAGGGCGGTCCGCATCAGCCGTCCGCCCAGTCCCTGGCCCCGAACAGCCGGTATCAGGCCAAAGTGCAGGATTTCCGCGTCGAGCGGACTGCGATAGACCAGTTCACAAAAGCCGGCGAATCCGCCATCGGCATCAATCCGCCAGCATTGCCGCGCAGAATCCGCGAGATCGGCGGCGATGCGGGCCCCGCCCATTTCCAGTCGGCCGTACCACAGCCAGGGATTGCCCACGCGGTGATAGGCGTCGAGATAGTCATCGGGTCCCGGGTTCCACGGTTCTGCGGGATGGGTCGGTGGCGTCAGCGCCGCCGGCCATTGCTCGAGGAAAACGACCCGCGAACTGTAGGCGTGGCGCGCATGGTCGTATGTCCGCGAGAAAGGTGGCAGGCGGTCAATGATATTCATTGACCCAGTATAACCAAGCCACCGCATCCGGTATTGTTGACATGCAACCTTGGCGGGCTGGTACCGTGCCATTTCGTCAAATCAAGCCCCTAGCGGATGGAGAATGTCATGTTGAAAGGTAAGCTGCGCAGCCAGGCAATGCGCATCTTCACGGCGCTGGTCTGCGTCGCCGCACTCTCCGGTGGCGTGCAGGCGCAGAATACCGGGGGGCAGCCAGGCGCACAGCAGCAGGAACTGCAGCAACTGCAGCAGACGCTCAGCTCCATCCGCCAGCAGGCCATGGAGGAGAACCCGGGACTGCAGGAGCGCCAGCAGGTGCTTCAGGATCAAATGATGTCGCGCATGCGCGACGAGGGTGTTGACCCGCGCGAGGACGTCAAGCGCCTGCAGGACATTGCCCGCGAACTGCGCGGCGGCGAGGTGGCTGAGGAACAGCGCGCCGGCCTCATGGAGGAGTATCAGAGTACCCGCCAGGCACTCCTCGATGCACGTCGGGCCGCCATGCAGGATGAGCGGATCAAGAATTCCCAGCTCGAGCTGCAGGACGACCTTGTCAGCGCCATGACCGAGCAGAACGCCGATGTGCCGGAGATGATCGATCGGTTCGAGACACTGCGCTCGGAGATGGCCGGCCGCGGTGGTTCCGGTTCGGGCCAGATGACCCGCTGAAGGGCCGGGCAGGGGGCACCGGGGGCATGGATCTGACGCTGGGGACACCGTCGCTGCTGTTCCCGGCCGTCTCCCTGCTTCTGCTTGCCTATACCAACCGCTTCCTGGCCCTCGCCTCCCTCATCCGGGACCTCCAGGCCCAGTACTCGAGCACCCAGCGCCACAGTCTGCTGGCGCAGATCGACAACCTTCGTCGTCGGGTCCATCTGATCCAGTACATGCAGGCCAGCGGCGCCGCCAGTCTTCTTTTCTGTGTGGCGAGCATGTTCCTCATCTTCGGTGGAATGGTCGTCGCGGCCCGCTGGCTTTTCGGCGCCAGCCTCGTGCTCATGATGCTGTCGCTGGCCCTCTCCGTGCGCGAGATCTGGATATCCGTGACGGCGCTTGATATCCAGCTCTCCGAGATGGAGTCTGATCAGTGAACGCCTCACTGGGGCCGTTGCTGCCCACCGAAGACCCACGCCAGTCGCTGCGCGTCCGTCGTTTCCTTCTGGCGGCCACCGTCTATGCACTCACCGTGGCGCTGATGGGGCTGTACGTCCGACAGGGGCTGCTATCGAGCCAGGAATGGCAGCTCCTGAGCCTGGTGATCCTGCTGGTCAACGCAGGGCTTTACGCCCTGTTGCGCAGTGGCCGCAACGAGCGTTTTGGCGATCCCAGCCTGACCGGCGTCCAGATGTTCCTGGTCTGCCTGATCATGGGACTGACCATGTATCTGCTCGATGGCGGCCGCGGTGGTCTGCTGCTGCTGTTCCTGGTGCTGCTGATGTTCGGGGTGCTGCGACTCAATGCCCGCCAGTTCACGGCTCTGGGCGGCTTTGCGCTGCTCTGCTATGCCATCGCCGTGGGGGCGGTATGGCAGCAAAGACCGGAAGACTTCAACGCCCAGGTCGAGTTGCTCCATCTGGTGGCGCTCAGCACGCTGGTGCCATGCGGGGGGTTCTTCGCCAGCCATATCAGCCGTCTGCGTCGGCTGCTCCGGGAACGCCAGATCGACCTGCAGCGTGCCCGCGAGGAGGTGCATGATCTGCGGGTGCTTGATCCCCTCACCGGCATCAGCAACCGCAGCGCCATCATTGCCTTCCTTGACCAGGAGAGGCAGCGCGCGGAGCGGCTGGGGCAGCCCCTCTCGGTGTTGCTGCTGGATCTGCGTCAGTTCAAGCGCATCAACCGGGAATTCGGCCATCGCACCGGCGATGAAATCCTGCGTGAAGTGGCCCGGCGTTTCCGCCGCTGTGTCCGCGACATTGATGGTCTTGGCCGTTACGGTGGCGAGGAATTCCTGATTGTCCTGCCGGATACGCCGGAGGAGGACGCCCGTCAGCTGGGCGGCCGGCTGACCGAATGCGTCCAGGGTCAGCGGTTTCCGCAGTTGCCGGCACGCCAGCGGATGCGGTGCACCATGGGGATCAGTGCGGTTCTGGAATCGGATCAGGATATCTGGCAGGTCATTGAGCGGGCACGTGCCGACAGCGAGTCGGCCGAGACCTGAGGAGAGGGAGCCGATGGGCAGCAAGGACGCCGGCAGTAGGATGCCTGCGAACGAGGCGGCGGAGGTGGCGGCCGTCGATCTGGGATCGAACAGTTTCCACATGATTATCGCCCGACCCGAGGACAACGGGCTCAGGATGGTCGACAAGCTTCGCGAGTCGGTTCGCCTCGCCGCTGGTCTCGACGCCGACAAACGGCTCTCCAGAGAGGCCCGCGCGCGGGCCCTGGGCTGCCTTGAGCGTTTCGGACAGCGTGTCAGGGAATTGCCGGCGGGCTCGGTGCGCGCGGTGGGGACCAACACGCTGCGACAGTCCCGCAACGCGCGCGGCTTCCTGCGGGAGGCCGAAGCGGCCCTGGGTAATCCCATCCAGATCGTCTCGGGTTATGAGGAGGCGCGCCTCATCTACCTGGGGGTGGCCCACAGCATCGCCGATGACGAGGACCGCCGGCTGGTCATGGATATCGGCGGTGGCAGTACCGAGTTCATCATCGGCGAGCATTTCATCCCGCGCGAGATGGAAAGCCTCCATATGGGTTGCGTGAGCGCCACCCGTCGGCATTTCCCTGACGGTGCAATCACTGAAGAGCGCCTTCGTAAGGCCGAGATCGCCGCCCGTCGGGAGCTCGAACCGATCGCCGACCGCTACCGACGCCTGGGCTGGGATCGGGCCATCGGAGCGTCCGGCACCATCCGCGCGATCGAACGATGCCTGCGGACCAACGGCTGGACTGATAACGGGATCGATCGGTCCGGTCTGGATCGCCTGCGCCGGACCCTGGTCAAGGCCGGACACGTGGACCGTATCAAGCTTGATGGCGTCAATGCGGACCGGGCCGAAGTCCTGCCCGGCGGATTCGCGGTCCTCATGGGCGCCTTCCGCCAGCTCGGGCTGACCCGCATGGAGGCCGCGGACGGCGCCCTGCGTGAGGGGCTGCTATTTGATCTGATCGGTCGCATCCGCCACGAGGACGTGCGCAGTGCGAGCATTCTCGCCATGGCACGGCGCTATCATGCCGACGCCGATCAGGCCCGTCGTGTGGCCACCCTCGCGGAGTACCTGCGTGCCGAGGTGGCCCGGGACTGGTCACTGGACGGGGATACGGTCCGGGATATGCTGGGCTGGGCGGCGCAGGTCCACGAGATCGGTCTGGATATCTCCCACAGCCAGTATCACAAGCATGGCGAGTACATCGTCCGTCACAGCGATCTGGCCGGCTTTTCACGCGAAGAGCAGCTGGTCCTCGCGACGCTGGTCCGTGCCCATCGGCGCAAATTCCCCCGAAGTGCCTTTCGTGATCTTCCGGAGGACTGGCAGAAACCGGCCATGCGGCTCGCGGTGCTCCTGCGCATTGCGGTAGGGCTGCACCGTGCGCGTAGCGACGAGCCGCTGCCGGCGGTTGACCTGCGCGCCGCCGGCCGCAAACTCACCCTCGCGTTCCCGGCCCGCTGGCTCGACGACCATGCACTGGTGGAAGCGGATCTGGGCGAGGAGGCCGCCTATCTGGACACCGCCGGCCTTCGCCTCCATGTCGAGCGGTCCTGATCAGCTGCCCTCGCCATAGCCTTCCAGCAGGGCTGTCTGGGCGCTGACGGCTTCCTCGGCTTCGCCCGGTACGAGCCGGTGGTACTCGCCTTCGGCGTCCAGAAGCCAGGCCTGGGTGTTGTCGGCGAGATAGGTCTGCAGGTCCGCGATGACCCGATCGCGGAGTTCGCTTTCGAGTAACGGGAAGGCGGTTTCCACTCGCCGGAAGAAGTTGCGTTCCATCCAGTCCGCGGAACTGCAGAAAATCTCTGGGTCGCCGCCGTTGGCGAAATAGAACACCCGGGTGTGCTCCAGGAATCGGCCGATGATCGAGCGCACGCGGATATTGTCGCTCACGCCGGGCACGCCCGGCCGCAGGCAGCACATGCCACGCACGATCAGGTCGATCTGCACACCGGCCTGCGAGGCGGCATAGAGTGCGCGGATCACCTTGGGTTCCACCAGCGAGTTGACCTTTATGATGATCTGCCCGCCGCGGCCTGCCTCGGCATGGACCTGTTCACGACCGATCTTCTCGATCATGCCGGGATGCAGCGTGAACGGTGACTCCAGTAGATGGCTGAGGGCCGAGACCTTGCCCAGGCTGGTCAGCTGCAGGAAAACGCGGTGGACATCCTCGCCGATGGCGCCATTGGCGGTGAGCAGACCGTAGTCGGTATAGAGCCGGGCGGTACGCGAGTGGTAGTTGCCCGTGCCGAGATGCACGTAATGGCGCAGGCGACGGCCCTCCCGACGGACCACCAGCATCATTTTGGCATGGGTCTTGTGGCCCACCACGCCATAGACGACATGGGCACCGGCTTCCTGCAGGCGGTTGGCCAGGCCGATATTGGCCGCCTCGTCGAAGCGGGCGCGCAGTTCCACGACAACCGTGACTTCCTTGCCCGCCCGGGCCGCTGCCACCAGATGATCCACAACCGCCGAGTCGGGGCCGGTCCGGTACAGGGTCTGCTTGACGGCCAGTACATCCGGATCCTGTGCCGCCTGACGCAGCAGCTCGACGACCGGCGCGAATGACTCGAACGGGTGATGCAGCAGGACGTCGCGCCGACGCATGACCTTGAAGATATCGCCGCCATGGCTGAGTTCGGTGGGCAGCCCGGGGGTAAAGCCCGGGTATTTCAGGTCCGGCCGGTCGACCAGATCGCAGACCGCCAGCAGACGGTTCAGGTTGACCGGTCCGTTGACCTGATAGAGGGCCTCGGGCTCGAGCTCGAATTCCTCGAGCAGAAAGCTCGCCATGTGTTCTGGGCAGTTGGCCGCCACCTCGAGGCGGACCGCGTCGCCGTAGCGTCGCGAGGGCAACTCCCCCTCCATCGCCCGCAGGAGGTCGTCCACTTCTTCCTCGTCGACGTAGAGGTCGGAGTTGCGCGTGACCCGGAACTGGTAGCAGCCGGTGGCGTTCATGCCCGGAAAGAGGTCGGTGACATGGGCATGGATGATCGACGACAGGAAGACGAAGTCGTAGGGGGCGCTGCCATCCAGCTCCGCAGGCAGCTGGATGATCCGGGGCAGCGCCCGCGGGGCCTGGACCACGGCCATGCCGCTGCTGCGGCCGAAGGCATCCTTGCCCTCCAGCGAGACGATGAAATTCAGGCTCTTGTTGAGCACCTGCGGAAACGGATGGGCCGGGTCCAGGCCGAGGGGGCTCAGGATGGGAAGGAGTTCCGTCTCGAAATAGCCCCGGATCCAGTTCTGCTGATCGGCGGTCCATTCGTTGCGACGCAGGAAGCGGATGCCGGCCCCGGCGAGGGCCGGGGTGACCTCATCGTTGAGCAGGCGGTACTGCTCTTCGACGATGGCGTGGGCCCGCTCGCTGATCTCCCGCAGTACCTGCTGCGGTGTGCGGTTATCCGGGCCGCTCTGACCGACGCCCATCTCGCGGGCCTGCCGCAGACCGGCCACCCGGATCTCGAAGAACTCGTCCATGTTGGAGCTGGCAATGCAGAGAAACTTCAGACGCTCCAGCAGGGGGTTGGTCGTGTCGGCCGCCTGCGCCAGCACACGGCGATTGAACTCCAGCAGGCTGAGCTGGCGGTTGAGATACAGGGCGGGCTGGTTGAGATCGTCGGCTTCCATTGCGCTCTATCCTTCTGGCTATCCTCCGAGGTTAGACCAGGATGATTGCCGGCGCATTACGGTCGCGGTTCAGTCGCCCAGTTGCTCGCGGAACCGCGGCGGTGCATCCGCCGGTCGGCGGCGCTGGTAGTCGAAGCAGATGATGCCGGTCCGGGCGCGGGCGATTTCCCGGCAATCCGCCCGCCTGGTCAATCGGTAGAAGAAGTCGCAGCCCCGCCGATGGAATGCCGCGGCACCGATGTCGATATCCAGGCAGTCTCCCGCGAAGCCCTCCGCCCGGAACCTGATGGTGGCATCCGCCACCACCAGTCCCACGCCGCCCACGTCGCCCTCGCCCAGACCGAGCGATGCCAGCCAGGCAGCACGTGCCTCCTGGCAGTACATCAGAACGCGTTCATTGCCCATATGCCCGCCATGGTTGATGTCGGTGACCCGGATGATCAGCGAGTGGCGGTATGGCAGGTTTTCGGGCAGATCGATGCGTTCCCGGGCCATGCGTGTCGCTCAGCTCACCCGGTTGTAGCCGTTGAGCGCCGCCACCCGGTAGCCCTCCGCCATGGTCGGGTAGTTGAATGTGGTGTTCATGAAATAACGCAGCGTATTACCCGGCGCCGGCTGAGCCATGATGGCCTGGCCGATGTGGACGATCTCCGCGGCCTGGTCGCCGAAGCAGTGGATGCCAAGCAGCTCGAGGGTCTCGGCATGGAAGAGAATCTTCAGCATGCCCACCGTCTGCCCGGAGATCTGGGCCCGCGCCAGGTCCTTGAAAAAGGCGTGGCCCACTTCATAGGGCACCCGCTCGTCGGTCAGTTCCCGTTCGGTCCGGCCCACGGAGCTGATCTCGGGGATCGTATAGATGCCCGTCGGCACATCGTGCGCCAGACGGTAGTCGCAATCCCCTTCGAGCATGTGCGTGGCGGCGTAGCGTCCCTGATCGTAGGCCGCGCTCGCCAGGCTGGGGTAGCCGATCACATCGCCCACCGCGTAGATATGCGGCTGGGCGGTCTGGAAGTCCTCGTTGACCTCGATCTGTCCCCGGCTGTTGGGCATGATGTCCAGCGCCTCCAGGCCCATGCCATCGGTGTTGCCGGTGCGGCCATTGGCCCAGAGCAGCAGATCGCCGCGGAGGCGCTTCCCCGACTTGAGTGCCAGCGTTACGCCCGCATCATCGGCCTGGATGCTCTCGTACTCCTCGCGGTGCCGGATCAGCACACCATGCTCGCGCAGATGATAGGAAATGGCATCGGAGATTTCGTCATCGAGGAACGCGAGCATTCGGTCGCGGGTGTTGATCAGGTCCACCTTGACTCCGAGCCCGCGGAAGATCGATGCGTATTCGCTGCCGATGACACCGGCGCCATAGATGATGACGCTGCGCGGGGTGTGATCCAGTTCCAGGATCTGGTCACTGTCGCGGATACGGTCATGATCGAAGTCCACGTCGGCCGGGCGATAGGGCCGGGAGCCGGTGGCGATCAGGAAATGCTCGGCGCTGAGCCGGCTGGCTCGCCCGTCCGGGCCGGTGAGTTCGAGGGTGTGGGCATCCAGGAAGCGGGCTTCACCCTGCCGTACGGGGACATCGTTCCTGAGATAGAAGCGGCTGCGCAGCCCCACCTGCTGCTCGATGACCTGCCGGGCATGGCGCAGCATGGTCGGGAACGACAGGTGCCTCGGTTCGCCGGCCTCACGGAAGAGCGGAGAACTGTTGTATTCCATCAGTCGCCGGACGTTGTGACGCAGTGCCTTGGAGGGAATGGTGCCCCAGTGGGTGCAGCCGCCGCCCACCTCGCGATGGCGCTCGATCATGGCGACGCGCTGACCGCCCTTGGCGAGTTTCATGGCGGCGCCTTCGCCCGCCGGCCCGCTGCCGAGCACAAGGGTGTCGAAGTGTTGATCGCTCATGGCGTCCGCTCCGCAATAAATCCGCAATGATAACAGTCATGCCGCCGGCTCGCCTTTAAGAAGGGGGCTCGCTGGTTTATTTTAGCGACCCGGAAATAAATAACGCATTTCACAAACATCATGACGAGGATGAGGTAATGACGGAGCGCGTGCAGGTGGCAGGTTTGCAAGTGGCGAAGCCACTTTATGAACTGATCGGCAGGGAAGCGATTGCCGGGACCGGCGTGGAAGAGCAGGCCTTCTGGCAGGGCCTGGCGGACATCGTCGCCGAACTGGGGCCGCGGAATCAGGCACTGCTCGAGCGCCGGGAGACGCTGCAGGCCCAGATCGATCAGTGGCATCGTGACAATCCGGGCCGGCATCTTGACCCCGCTTACCGGAGCCACCTCGAGGAAATCGGCTATCTCCAGCCCGAGGCCGAGGATTTCCGGATCTCCACGGCCAATGTCGATGCCGAGATTGCCGAAGTCGCGGGCCCCCAGCTGGTGGTCCCGGTCAATAACGCGCGTTATGCCCTCAACGCCGCCAATGCCCGCTGGGGCAGCCTCTACGACGCCCTCTACGGCACGGACGTCATCCCCGAGACCGAGGGGCTGGAGCGCGGGCCGGGGTTCAACGCCGAGCGTGCCCGGCATGTCGTGGCCTGGGCCGCCGCGTTTCTGGATGCCAGCTTTCCGCTGGCGGCCGGATCGCACGCAGATGTCAGCGCCTATTGGGTAGAGGCGGGTGATCCGGCCTGCACACTCCGTGTGACCCTCGCCGATGGGGGAGAGACGGGCCTTGCCGACAGCGAGCAGTTCGCGGGCTTTTCGGGTGATGCCGCCGCGCCGTCGGGCATTCTGCTGCGACGCCATGGGCTGCATGCGGAGATCAGCATCGATGCCGAGGATCCCATCGGCAGGAACCATCCGGCGGGCGTCCGCGACGTCATCCTGGAGTCGGCGCTGACCGCCATTCAGGACTGTGAGGATTCAGTGGCTGCGGTGGATGGCGAGGACAAGACCCTCGTCTACGCCAACTGGCTGGGCCTGATGCGCGGTGATCTGGAGGAGCGCTTCCACAAGCAGGGACGGGAAGTGGTTCGCACTCTCAACCCCGATCGCCATTACACCGGCGCCGACGGTCATCCGCTGACGCTGCATGGCCGAAGCCTGATGCTGGTCCGCAACGTCGGCCATCTGATGACAACGCCGGCGGTGCTGGATGCCGACGGCAACGAGATTCCCGAGGGCTTTCTCGATGCGCTCTGCACCTCGCTCATTGCGATGCACGACCTTCAGCGCGAGGGAGGGAACAGCCGCACGGGCAGTGTCTACATCGTAAAGCCGAAGATGCATGGTCCCGAGGAGGTGGCGCTGACGGTCGAGCTGTTCGCCCGGGTCGAGCAGATCCTCGGCCTGCCGGAGAATACCCTGAAGGTCGGCGTGATGGACGAGGAGCGCCGCACTACGCTCAACCTCAAGGCCTGCATCCGCGAGGCCCGGGAACGGCTTATCTTCATCAACACCGGCTTCCTCGATCGCACCGGCGATGAAATCCACACCAGCATGGAAGCCGGCCCGATGATCCGGAAGGCGGCCATGAAGCAGTCGCGCTGGCTCAACGCCTACGAGGACTGGAACGTGGACAACGGCCTTGCCTGCGGACTCCCCGGTCATGCGCAGATCGGCAAGGGCATGTGGCCCATGCCCGATCGAATGGCCGACATGCTCGAGGCGAAGATCGGGCATCCACGCGCCGGCGCCAACTGCGCCTGGGTGCCGTCACCCACCGCGGCCACCCTGCATGCCACGCACTACCATCAGGTCGACGTGCGCGAGCGGCAGGCGGAGCTCGCCGGTCAGTCACGGGCGAGCATCGATGATCTGCTGACGATTCCGGTGGCCGAGGATACGGATTGGACCGAGACCGAAATCCGTGAGGAGCTGGAGAACAACTGTCAGGGTATTCTCGGTTACGTGGTCCGCTGGATCGACCAGGGTATCGGTTGCTCGAAGGTGCCGGACATCAACGACATCGGCCTGATGGAGGACCGCGCGACATTGCGGATCTCCAGTCAGCACATCGCTAACTGGCTGCATCATGGGATCGTGAGTGAAGCGCAGGTGATGGATGCCATGAAGCGCATGGCCGCCGTCGTGGACCGGCAGAACGCGGACGACCCCACGTATACACCGATGGCTCCCGGTTTCGACGGCATCGCCTTCCAGGCGGCCTGCGATCTGGTGTTCAAGGGCCGTGAGCAGCCCAGTGGCTATACTGAACCGCTGCTGCACGCCCATCGCCGGGCGCTCAAGGCGGCCAAGGGGGAATAACCGTCGATCCCCTGTCGCCGGATGCGTCCGGCGCCCATGAAAAAGCCCGGCCGGATGGCCGGGCTTTTTTCGGGTTCTTCGCACATCAGTGGGGTAATGGCCTAGTCTCTGACCTGTCACAGGTGATGGAGGACGGGTTATGGACCAGGGTCAGGCACTGCTCGATGCACTCGGTGAGTGGGAGGGCTTTGAGGTCACCGGCGTGGAGCGCCGGGAGGGCGATCCCGATGAGATCCACGTCTCGCTCAAGCCCAGAGAAGGGGTTCCGCTATACTGCAACTGCTGCGGCCGGGCGTGCGAGCGCGTCCACGAGCATGTCCAGCGCACGGTCCGCGATCTGCCACTGTTCGATGCCATTACCTATCTCGAGATCACCATCTACCGCGTCTGGTGCGAGCACTGCGGCGGGCCAAAGCGCATGCGCATCGACTGGCTCGCCGATCAGCAGCGGGTCACCAACCGGCTCGCCGAGTCGGTGATCTATCTGTGCAGCCAGCTCAGCATCCAGCACGTGGCGAAGTTCTATCGGTTGCATTGGCATACGGTGAAGCGCATCGACAAGCGCGCGCTCAAGGCGCGGCTCGACCCCGCTGACTTCTCGGATGTGCGGGTCATTGGCATGGACGAGTTCGCGCTGCACAAGGGCCATCGCTATGCAACGGTGGTTGTGGACCCGATCCGCAAGCGCGTTCTCTGGGTTGGCCCCGGTCGGGATCGCGCGGCGGTACGCAAGTTCTTCGAGCAGCTCGGCCCCGAGCAGTGCGAGCGCATCGAGGCGGCCGTGATGGACATGCACCCGGCCTTCACCCTCGAGGTTGAGAAGCACTGTCCGAACGCCCGCATCGTCTACGATCTCTTCCATGTCATCGCCAAGTACAGCCGCGAGGTCGTCGACCGTGTCCGCGTCGACCAGGCCAATGCCCTGCGACATGACAAGGCGGCGCGCAAAGTCGTCAAGGCCTCAAAGTGGCTGCTGCTGCGCTCACCGCGCAACACCAGCCGCGCCCAGCGTGTGCGTCTCCAGGAGCTCTTCGATGCGAACACACCGCTGATGATCGCCTACATGCTCCGAGAGGATCTCAAGGCCTTGTGGAGCCACCGAGACCCCGACGAGGCGAGAGGCTTCTGGGAAGAGTGGTACCAGCGCGCCATGGAGTCCGGCGTTGCCGCCATCCGCCGCTTTGCCGAGCGCATCAAGGCCTTCGTGCCGGGCATCCTCGCCCATGCCGAGTTCCCGCTACACACGAGCCTCATCGAGGGCATCAACAACAAGATCAAGGTCATCAAGCGAATGGCCTACGGCTTCCGGGATGACGAGTACTTCTTCCTCAAGATCCGAGCCGCTTACCCCGGTAATGCGCGATGAACCGAAAAAAAGCGGCCGCGATCTGGGGGGACGAGGACAAATGACCAGCATCCCGGATCGCGAAAGAGCCACTGAGCTGGTCGACGAAGCCCGCCAGGCCGGTGCCAGGCAGGCAGCGGCCTGTGCCGA